>JAUJGA010000152.1:0-3464 GCA_042095675.1 Gammaproteobacteria bacterium | reverse complement strand
TCTAACTTTTTGGAAAAACTATCGGCTGCACCCGCTAGTAATTGCTTTTTCCAATTATTGATCTGTGTACTGTTAATTTCAAATTCTGAAGCAATTTCAGCAATACTTTTCTGACCTTTGATGGCTTCAATGGCCACTTTTGCTTTAAATTCATTGCTGAATGATTTTCTCTTTTTACTCATTTTTAGGTTTCCCATTTGGTTAGGTCTTATATCTTAACCTATTGTCCAAATCTTGGGGTCCACTATAAAGAATTTGTCCCTTTGGAAAAAAAATAAAGAATACATTCTAGTTTGATAATAGCTATTTAAGAAATGATTGAGGAAGATATTTTAAATCTTCTACAATATCAATGTCATGCTGCTCATACAACTCCTTATAGCTAATATCATGGGCTAAAAGAATTTCCTGAGTCTGTCGCATTACATGCTCACTCCCCCATTCAATATTTTTAAAAACTTCAGCATTTATTTTATTGGCACCAACTAATACATAACCACCATCTATTGCTGGTGAAAAAACCATATCATTGGATTTCAAAGCAATAATTGCCTGTTGCAAGTCATTTTGACTTAAAAAAGGACAGTCACTGCCTATCAAAATCACTTTATTATATTTTTTTAATGCGACATTGATAGCATGATACATTCGCTGACCTAAATGCCCCTTATCCTGCCTGGTAATATTAAACTTATTACCTAATTTATCTAAAAAATAATTTTCATGACTTTCAGGCGTAATACAAATTTCCAGTGGACATAAATTGGACTGAGTAACATTGGCAATAGCATGCTCTAATAGACGAATATAAAGCTGTGTTGCACCATTTTCGCCTAAACTTGGAATCAGGCGAGTTTTAACCTGACCAAAAACTGGTTCACGAGCAAAAATTATAATCAGGCAATCAGAATATAAAAAACTGTCGATACTCTTCACCCTGTTTAAGAAATTTTATGGTGTTCAGAGTAATATTTACTTTGTAATTTATCTGCACTGACACCAAAATAATATTGTAGGCGTAATTTCCACATAAAAAATACCGTGCGCACTATCCCATTATTCTCCCAACGCCGAGAGGAACTAACCACAGCCTGTTTAAGACAATCCGGCTTAGTCCATTTGTTTAATTGCGTACAAAGTTCAATATCTTCCATTAGACCAATCTGAGGAAATCCACCCACATCCTGATAGATCATTTTTGCCATATAAATAGCCTGATCACCCGTTGCAATTCCAGTCATACAAGAACGCCAATTCATCATTTTTTCAATAATACGAAACAATAAAGAACTTCCTGACAAACGAATATTAAACCTTCCCCAATAAAACCCACTGGCCAAAGATTGCAAAATTAATTCATCAGCAAGTTCGGGAAGCTGTGTATCCGCATGAAGAAACAAAAAGACCTGCCCTGTTGCCATCTTAGCACCAAGATGCAACTGCAGAGCCCTCCCCTTTTGACTAGAAACCATCCTATCCACATAAGGACGCGCAAGAGAAGTCGTATCATCCTCACTTTTCCCATCAATCAAGACAATCTCATGCCCATACTGACGAAACACCTGTAAGCCCTGCAAAAAGCCCTCAATAGACTCCGCTTCATTATAAACAGGAATAATAATCGATATCTTCTGCCACACCCTCTATCTCCTCCTTATCTCATCACACCCCAACCCACTCTACCCAACACACACCACACAAAAGTTAATTGTAACAACCACAATATCCACCAATAAAAGTCTTGTGGTTGCTTATTTTTAGTACTTAGAAATGTTTGAACACAGTGAGTTTTCTAAGTACTAAAAATAAGTGACCAAAGACTAAACTTTTAATGACACAAATGAATAAATACATATAACCACAATTAACTAAAAGCACCGCCACAACTACTTCCTTGCCCAGCAGTACAAGCATAACAATGTCCCGCAACCATAATTTCTCTAGTTGCCAACTCCTCTACATTCACCTCACTAATATGTAAGCTCTCACCCTTATTGCCACCAGTCATCGGCAAATCTAACATCTGATTAAAATCACAATCATAAATATAACCCTGCCAGTCAATACTCAAAATATGACGACACATCACCGATTCCAAATTTTCCGGCTGATAGGCATCCTGCAATAACTGCATATAAGAATTAAACTCATTATTAGAAATCAACATACTACCAAAACGTTTAACTGGCACATTGGTTATAGTAAACAACTGATTAAAAAAAATACCATAGTTATCAAATAAAAAATATTTATAATCAATCTCCAGCTGAACCTGAGATGGTGATAATGAAGCACCTTGCGGATTATAAACGAGATTTAAAATAAGCTGACTGTCTGGCACACCATAGCCTAGCTTATTAAGTACAACAAGAGTCTCGATACTACTTTCGAATACACCAGCACCTCTTTGTTTATTAACATTATCTTCTAAATAACAAGGCAGGGATGCTACTATCTGAACCTGATTTTCAGCTAAATTATCAGCCACATTTTCATAGTCTGGCTCATTTAAAATAGTCAGGTTACAACGGTCAATAATGGCCACACCCATTTTATGCAAAGCTTGAATGAGAAAAATAAAATCAGGGTGCATCTCAGGTGCTCCCCCGGTTAAATCCACGCAGCGAATATCATTAAGTTCTACAAATTTAATTATTTGTAAAATAACCTCATGTGACATCTCTTCAGTGCGTTTGGGACCAGCATTGACATGGCAATGCAGACACTGCTGATTACAGCGATAGCCCAGATTAATTTGCAATATATCAATATTTTTACGGTGAATGACAGGAAAATGGATTTTTGTAAGTAAGTGTAAGGTATCAAGCATATTTGGTATCTAGTTAGTATAATCGTTAAATGGTGGAGGTACTTGCAAAACAATCAGATTTTATGCTTTTGGCCTCCCCCTTTTATAAATGGGGATTGATGGTGTTTAATAACTTTAGTATTATCAATAAGTTGAATTTTAAAAGCCAACCCCCTCATTCCCCCTTTCTAAAGAAAGGGGGGGGTTAAGAGCAGTTTTGCAAGTACTTCATTGAATTGATGATTATACAATTAAGAGCTCATTTAAACCAGAAAGTTAACTGATTTTTACTCTCAAAATCTGTGGATAAGTCTGTTAATAATACTTTAACAAATAACTTAAAACAAAAAGGGTATTAGCATAAGCACAAAATGATTAAAAATTAAGAATAATATTTGCTGAATTCATATAATAAGTGCATGACTTTTGATAGTAGCTGAGCAAACACCTTGTAAATTAAACAAGACTCAGGGTTACAATGCCATGTATAGCGACCCCTAAGTTGAAACCAATTATAGAAAATTTCTTATTCCAAATGTTGCAATTTGTACTAAAAATAACAGGTGGATAAAATGAGCAAAAAACGAACAAGATATAGTGCAGAATTTAAATCAAAATTGGTTATCGAACTTTTAGAAGGAGGAGAAACTTTAAA
>JAUJGA010000151.1:0-2315 GCA_042095675.1 Gammaproteobacteria bacterium | reverse complement strand
TTCTTAATGAAGGTGATAAGTCTTTTTCATTTTTTAGTGCTAACTCAACTTCTTTTATGGTTGAGTCGATATCTAAACCGTCTATATTCACGCGGTGCCCAAAAAACTATTAATCAATACAGCTATTGTATCATGGGCTTTTTTAGCTCAAATCGATCTGTTGATCGATTTAAGACATTATAATTAGGGTATTCTTTTCCTCTGTTCAGATCGCTATGGATCAATTTGATCGTTTAAGACTATAATCTGACTGCAATCAAAATACTGTCATTTTTAAAAATGTGGCTCAAAATACTTGTCAAGTGTTTTTTTCATCTTTTTTAATTTCAATTACGCTGAATAGTTACAATGTTTTTAAACATTTATAGTAGTTTTTATTTTTGGTCTACTACAAACGTGGAAGTGGTGTCCCATGCAGGATTCGAACCTGCGGCCTACGGCTTAGCTTACCACTACAACTTTCGTTGCACTTTTAAGTTTTGTGGTCTGGACTATCCCTTCATCATGGCATAAAAATGCTTTAGATGGAAGCCGTCTAGTCTCTGCACCTTCCTTTTATCAAGGCTTGGCTCAGGATTGCCAACTGCTGATATAAGCAGTAAGGTTTCCCTGAATTTGACTCCATCCACTTGCAAGGTTTCCCTAACAAGGCTCCTATTGATAATCAACAATGTGATTAAAAGTTAAAGGCCGTTGCTCTATCCAGCTGAGCTAATGAGACATTATAAATTTTGAGATTCAAATACGTGACCAAAGCATAGTTGGTAACACATTTAAATATATTGGTAACATATTACTCAAAAAAGGTAATATTACCTACTCTTAAAGCCTTTCACTCAGTCACTCACTCGAAAGCGGTAACATTTCTGGGGTTTATTATTGCTCTATCCAGATGAGCTACGGGCGCAGAATTAATTGCTATTTCAAATACAAAAGGATATTCATTGTCGAATAAACTCATTGGTAAAGTATTATGATTTAGTAATGTTCTACTAAAAAGTTGGTCGGGGTAGAGAGATTCGAACTCCCGACATCTTGCTCCCAAAGCAAGCGCGCTACCAGACTGCGCTATACCCCGAATAATAAGTATTACTTTGATAAGCACTACTCATTAAGAGGTGCGTATAATAATAATTTTAACCTATCAATGCAAGCATTTTTTTCATATTTATATAATGATGAATAAATCCATTATTTTTTATAGTTAAATTACTCTATTGTGGCCTTTTTATGTAAAATGTACCTCCTTAACTATAACGTTCTTAAATAATGAGGCAATTTTTATGAGTGCACAAATAATTGATGGTAAAAACATTGCCAATAATATCAAAGAAGAGTTAAAGCTACGGGTTGAACAAAGGGTTAAACAAGGATTGAGAGTACCGGGACTTGTAGTCATTAAAATCGGTGACGATCCGGCTTCTGAGGTTTATGTGCGTAATAAACGCAACTTCTGTCAACAAGTAGGCATTAAATCTATTGCCCATGATTTACCTGCTGAAACTTCTCAGGAATTCTTATCATCACTTATTTATGAGCTCAATGAAGATAATACGATTGATGGGATATTAGTACAATTGCCGATACCAGATCATATTAATTCAGAAACTATTATTGAAAAAATTCATCCTGATAAAGATGTTGATGGCTTTCACCCCTATAATATTGGACGCCTGGCTCTACGTATACCGGTTTTGCGTCCCTGTACGCCAAGAGGTGTAATGACACTGCTGGAAAGTACCGGCGAAACTATTAAAGGTAAGGATGTATGTATTGTTGGAGCATCTAATATTGTTGGACGGCCTATGAGTCTGGAACTTTTATTAGCAGGTTGTACAGTTACAACCTGTCATAGATTTACTAAAAATCTGGAAGATCATGTTCGCCGTGCAGATATTGTTGTTGTCGCTGTAGGCAAACCAGGTCTTGTTAATAGTGAATGGATCAAACAAGGCGCAATCATCATAGATGTGGGTATTAATCGACTTGATGATGGTCGTTTAGTCGGGGATATTGATTTTGATACAGCTAAAGAAAAAGCCGGCTATATTACACCGGTCCCCGGTGGCGTCGGTCCAATGACTGTGGCGACTTTATTACAAAATACAGTGGATGCAGCAGATAATTTACATAATTAATTGCTAACTAACCTGAATACTGGATAAGAAAACAAAAAATAATTGAAAAAAGAGTCAGTCCATGATCAAATAGTTTAAATACTAATCCAAAAGATCAAACTAGAGACTGACAATGGAAACTATAGATGCTTTGTACTGTGATGTCGATGATTTTAACCAACAATTTTATCCTGAATG
>JAUJGA010000150.1:0-3736 GCA_042095675.1 Gammaproteobacteria bacterium | reverse complement strand
GAATAATCGCCTTCATCGTTGTACGATAAGGCTTCATAAAAACTTTATGCCTATATTTTGGTATCCAGACAAAATGATACATTAGCCTAAAGACATGATGCGTATTTCTTTGAAGTTCCATGTACTGAATAATATAGACAGGGACAAGCCCTGTCTACACTATTCAGCACGGGGCAAGCCCCAGAGATTTTCGCTACGCTCTGTTAAAGAAGCTGACTGTAAGCATGTTCCATTAGTCACGGGTGGTGGTGCAACCAGTGTTGATAAAATTGAGTTTATCTGGGTTAACACTATGATAGGTAATATCAAAAACTCTATGAAGGGTAGCTATCACTCCATTAACTCAAAACATTTGCCTCGGTATTTTGCAGAATTTTGTTATCGATTTAATAGACGCTTTAACTTAAAAGACATGATGCCAAGGTTTTTATGCGTGGCGATGAAAACGCCACCAATGAATGGAAAGCTCCTGAAGATGGCGGAGCTTTATGTGTAATCAAGTAAACTTTTTACTGCTCAGAAAGCCATTTTGCAATTGCTTTTTTCTCTTCATCAGTTGTCAGGTGAGCAATACCCTTCATCGCTGCAGTCATACCATTGTTTCTTTTACCACTTTGAATATCTTTCATCTGGTTAAATGCATAATCAGCATTTTGACCTGCTAATTTTGGGTACGAAGGCATAATTGGAGTTTTTGCATCTTTACCATGACAAGCAGAACAACCGCCTTTTGTTGCATCCAGATATAAAGCAGCACCATCAAGAGCCATTGCACTAGAAGTAAAACTTACACCGCCAACAAAAGCAACAGCCATTGTGATCTTAGATAATTTTTTCATTGCTTATTCCTTATTTTGTTAAAACTAATTTTTAACTGATATTTAGACTGATTGTCAAAACATAAGTCAATTCAGATAAATTAATATACATTTATAATATACCTTTTTCAAGATACCGTAGTGTACATTAATAAAAGCTGAATCACTTAATATATATCAAATCTTCTGATAAAAAGACGAAAATAGGGGAACATAAATGTTCCCCTATTTTCAATCTTGATTAAATCAAGTACTAAATTTATTTTTTAATAACTTTAGCACCATGTTCTTCAAGATAGGTTTTAGCTCTCAGGCCAATGTCTGCAGTTTTAACTTGATACTGCCAATGTTGACCAGCCCAAAGTGTTGCATTCTGCCAATCTTTCTTGGCTGCAGCTGCTTCAGATTTCTTCTTAGCACCATCTGCATGACCTAATTGGTCAGTTGCATCTTCAACCAGAGAAACAACTGCTGGGAAATCTTTATAATTAGTGCTGGTGATGTAACCAACTACTGAATTAATGATATCCTGAGTAGCATTATTGGTTTTAACCTGCTTATCATAATCAGCTTTGGTATAAGACTGACCTTCCTTAACACTACCAGCTTTCGCTTTGTAGCCCTTAGGTTTAACTAACAGATAACCTTCCATTTCCAAATGCAGTGCTGAACAAAATTCAGTACAGTAGTAAGGATAAACACCTTCCTTATGTACTTTAAATGTTGCACTAACTGTCTTACCAGGCTCAAGTGAAAGATTCACATTGTGACCATAAACAGCGAAACCATGAGTTTCATCCTGTGCACGTTCAAGGTTGGTTAAATGTAGTTCAATTGTATCGCCCACGAAAGCTTCAATTGTCTCAGGAGTGATGTGTGAACGAATGGTTGTACCTTTAATAACAACTGTACATTTGCCATTGGCATCACAAGTACGAGTAGTCTTTTCACGGCCAGCACGAGTCTTAAACTCAGAACGCTTATCAGTACGTGAATTCCAACCAGACTTATAACGAACTGCAGGCTTTAACTTGTCTGCTTTAATCGCTACAACATAATGTGGCTCACCCAAAGGGACTGCCATATCATATAGTAGTTCCATCTTGTCGCCAGAGATATCAATCAACTGATGATTTTGAGGGTGTAGAGGTCCAATAGGATTAAAACGGTCAATAGCCAGTTTGTTTAAAGCAACCAGATATTTACCATCTGGAGAAACTGAATCACCTTCCATAGTCATTAAGTGACCAATGTTATAGTGAATCGCTATCTTATCAAGTACTTTACCTTCACAGTAGTTCCACTTACCTACCATAGAGTCAACATATAAAGAAGTATAAACCACACATTCTTTAGAGTCATACTGAGTATGCAAAGGACCCAGACCTAATTCAACCTGCTTATGCAGAGCATCCTTCATAGCAATAATGGGGATACCATATGGGTCTTTACCTTCAAACTTTTTAGCTTTGATGGCTTTCTGAATTTTAGCAAAGTCATAAACATAACCATGGCTATCTAATTTACCAGAAACAATAATGTATTTACCATTTGGAGAAACGTCAACACCATGAGGACTCTTTGGCTCAGGAATCAAGAATAATGCATTATTCTTAACCATTGTTTCCATAGAGATAACATCGTGACCATTATACTTGGTTGTTTTACCGGCTTTGAAAAGCTCTTCAGCTTTCTTCCAGTTAACCACGTGTAAAAAGTCAGTATCTTTCTGAGAACAACCTGCCTCATAAGGAGGGCGTCCTTTCTCAATACCACCGACATAACGCTCAGAACAGAAAGAGTTAGTGAACGACCAACCTTCCGAAGCATTTTTACCAAAATCTGATAAATCCTGACTATAAGGAGGCGCCATAACAGTGAATGACTGCTTAGGATCTAAACGACCGATTTTACGATCAAATTTCCAATAAGTCATACCACCACGGTATTTCTCATTAAATTCTTCTAAGGGTACATATTTAAACTGCTCAAAAGGCGCTGGATATTGTGCAGCTTCAATTACGTATTCTGTATTAGTAGAAACGAAAGCACCACCATGTGATGATTTGAATACTGGATTGATAACAATTTGCTTAGTTTCAAAGTCATGCAGGTCAATCACCGCAATTCTTGGATTGGCTTTATCATTGATGAATATAAATTTTCCATCATATTCACCATTAGTTTCTGAAAACGCCGGATGGTGAGTATCACCATAAGTAATTTCAGTCGGATGCATCTGACCCTGTGCTAATACTGCTTTTGACTCATCGTCAAAACCGTAACCCTGCCAAGGCTCTGGCGTAAATACAGCTACATATTTTAAAATACGCATTGATGGAATACCATAAATCATGATATGTCCACTTTGACCACCGGAGCTGACAGCGATATATTCATCACGTCCACCTGTCGGAGTATAAGTTTTTGCAGCGGCCAGTAAATCCTTCTGAGTTAAACCTCTAGCTTTCATTACATCTTCAAGAGAAGAAGCAGAAGCACTATAGACAGCACCCATAGCAATACTGACACCAGCTAGCAATGAGACAACGCTCTTGCTTACTATTTTCATGTTTGCATCCTTTTTGTTGATAAACTTTTTATAATTTTGGTTAACTTTTTATAAAGAAAGTCAGATGTTAAAGCTGATTTTTAAATCTGTTATGAATATTAACAGCTTTCTAGGGTAAAAAATATGTCATATCACACACTTTTTTTATTTATCTACAATCAGTTGATCGAAATCAATATTGTTTGATGCTTCAAGTCACTATTTACTTAAACTGAGCTGAATTCGTATAATAATTGCATGATCTCTGATAGTAGCTGAGCAAACACCCTGTAAATTAAACAAGACTCAGGTTTACAATGCCATGTTACGACACCAACAGCAGAGGCTACAAATGAGCTATAAACAC
>JAUJGA010000149.1:0-13226 GCA_042095675.1 Gammaproteobacteria bacterium | reverse complement strand
ATCACAGGCTTTAGGTAAGTCATTCTGCATTTCTTTTAATGACATACCTGAAATCTGGTTTACTATACGTCTTGTTTCCTTCGCTATTACTTCACCTTTCTTTGGCCTGCCTGGCTTACGTTTTACTTTTTCCTCAACAACCTTCTTTGCTGGTTATTCTCTTGCTTTTATAGCCGTTGAATCTCTGGAGAGATGGCCAATAATATCGTCTTTATAACAATCTGTAATCAGTGCTTTTTGAACTCGTTCTGTTAAATGGTTATTTGAAAATTCAGCAAAAGCACGAGAAAAGGTGGACTCTCCTGGAATATCACTTTTTCTTTCCCAACCACAAATACGTCTTATTTTGATATCTGATTCCAAACGCTCTATCAACATTCTTCTTGTTGGCATATTGTAAACTGCATTAGCTACAAACGCTCGGGCTATAGGAGATCTATCACTTTCTACTCTACCAACCAGTGCATTAGAACTTAGTGTATATTCTTCTACTCTTAATAATTCCAGAATTCTAATGAGTTGTTGCTGTTTTTCAGATATCTCACCAATCTCTTCTACTATCCAAGAAAAAAGTGAGCCTTGTATTTGTTACCATTTCTGTGCTAAAGTGTCTCTTAACATACTAATACTCCAAGCTTTTTTGTTTTTGTTCACAAACATATTATAACAAATTTGGCTTGGATTTTATTCAAAAATTAGTAATTCAGCTAAGAAACTCTCTTAAATTGTTAGTTTTGCAAGTACCTCTATAGTATTTTATATAAAATTTTGTTTGTCTTTTTAACGTCCCCCTTCTGAAGAAGGGGATAGCATAATCTAACTATCCGAACCAACCATACATTTCTTATGCTCAATATGATACTGAAACTCTTCACGATAATGCTTTAAAAAGCCTTTAACAGGCATTGCCGCTGCTTCACCAAGGGCACAAATCGTACGTCCCATGATATTGCCAGCCACATTATCTAATAAATCGATATCTTCCTGCCTTCCTTTGCCATGCTCAATACGATGCATCACATGAGATAACCAGCCTGTACCCTCTCGACACGGTGTACATTGTCCACAGGACTCTTCATGATAAAAATGAGATAGGCGAGCCAGAGCTTTTACCATACACATTTTATCATCTAAAATAATTACCGCTCCAGAACCTAACATAGAACCTGCAGCACTGATGCCATCATAATCCATCGTGACATCCATCATTTGTTCACCCGGAATCACCGGAGATGAACTACCACCTGGAATGACTGCCTTTAATTTATAGCCATCTTTCATACCGCCGCACATTTCCAACAATTCTGAAAATGGTGTGCTCATATCGATTTCGTAGTTACCAGGGCGTTTCACATTACCTGATACAGAAAATATTTTGGTTCCGCCATTATTGGGCTTGCCATGTTCAAGAAACCACTGTCCCCCCTTTTCTATAATAACTGGGATAGAAGCCAGTGTTTCAGTATTATTAATCGTTGTTGGCTTGCCGTATAAACCGTAACTGGCAGGAAATGGTGGTTTAACACGAGGCTGACCCTTCTTACCTTCAATAGATTCTAATAATGCTGTTTCTTCGCCACAAATATAAGCACCACCACCTAAATGAGCATGAGCATCAAAATCAAAGTCTGAACCAAATAATTTTTTTCCTAAATAACCGGCTTCACGTGCTTCTTTTAAAGCATTATCAAAACGGCTAAAGGGTTCCCAGAATTCACCACGAATATAGTTATATCCAACCTGAGCACCAATACAATAGGCAGCAATCGCCATACCTTCAATCAGCTGATGAGGATTATAGCGTAATATATCACGGTCCTTACAAGTACCCGGCTCGCCTTCATCTGAATTACAAACAATATATTTATCGCCTTCTGCCTGGCGCGGCATAAAGCTCCATTTTAAACCGGTTGGAAAACCTGCACCACCACGACCTCTTAGGGCCGAAGTTTTAACTTCTTCAATAATATCTTCTGCAGGGATCTTCTCTGTCAGAATTTTTTTCAAAGCACTATAACCACCAACACTCAAATAAGATTCCAGTGTCCATGGTTCATCAAGATATAATGTTCTAAAACAAACTTCGTTTGTCATTCAATACTCCGAACTAGTCTAAATCGGATATAATTTTGTCAATTTTAGCCGCATCAAGATTTTCATAATAATTTTCACCAATCTGCAGCATAGGTGCACCCGAGCAAGCACCTAAACATTCAACTTCTTTAAGAGTAAAACGTTTATCTGCTGTAGTATCACCCATTTTTATTTCTAATTTATCTTCCAGGTGATCAACAATTTCAGAAGAACCACAAGACATGCAGGAAATATTGGTACAAACACAGATCTTATGCTTGCCCACAGGCTTATGTTCATACATAGAGTAAAAAGTAGCCACTTCATAGACATGAATTTTGTCCATATCCAGATATAATGCCACGGCATCCATTAACTCAGTAGTCAACCAGCCACCATGTTGATCCTGTACTACACGTAAAGCGGTCATCACAGCAGATTGTTTTTGATCTGAAGGGTATTTTGCAACCCAGATATCTATCTCTTCACGAGATGAGTCATTGATTAAATCTAATAATGATTCGCTACTGTCTTTTACTTGAGTTACTTGAGTCGCTTGAGACATTATCTGTCAACCTCCCCGAAAACAATATCCAGTGTACCTATCACAGTCACCACATCCGCTAACATATGACCTTTCACCATAAAATTCATAGCAGAAAGATGAGCAAAACCGGGTGCTCTGATTTTTAAACGATAAGGCTTATTGGCTCCATCGGAAACAATATAAGTACCAAATTCACCCTTAGGATGCTCAACGGCACTATAAGCTTCACCTTCAGGTACACCATAACCTTCTGTAAAATGTTTAAAATGATGGATTAAACCTTCCATATCATTTTTCATATCCATACGTTCCGGCATGGTCACTTTGTGATCTTCATGCATTACCGGACCGGGATTATCCTGTAGCCAGTCAATACATTGAATGATAATTCGATTCGATTGACGCATTTCTTCAATACGTACCACATAACGGTCATAAGAATCACCATTTGTGCCCACAGGAATATCAAAATCAAGCTTATCATAAACCTCATAGGGATCCATTTTACGTAGATCCCAGGCAACCCCTGAGGCACGTAACATAGGTCCTGTCATACCCATATCTTTTGCCTGTTCTTCTGTCAGACAACCGATATCAACTGTTCTTTGTTTCCAGATACGATTATTGGTTAATAAGGTTTCATACTCATCAACATAGCCTTCAAAGCGATCTGTGAAGTCTTTTAAAAAGTCTAATAAGGAACCCTGACGATTTTTATTTTGTTCATGTACTTCAGCAGCAGTATGCCACTGTGATGCTTCGTACTGAGGCATAGAATCAGGTAAATCACGGTAGACACCACCGGGACGATAATAAGAAGCATGCATACGTGCACCGGAAACGGCTTCATAGGCATCCAATAAATCTTCACGCTCACGGAAACAATACAGGAACATGGTCATTGCACCCACGTCTAATGCATGAGTACCCAGCCACATCAAGTGATTTAAAATACGTGTAATCTCATCAAACATGACACGTATATACTGTGCACGTTCAGGCACTTCAATTTCCAGCAGTTTCTCAATAGCCATGCAATATGCATGTTCATTACACATCATAGAAACATAATCCAGACGATCCATATAACCAATAGTTTGATTATAAATACGACTTTCCGCTAGTTTTTCTGTACCGCGATGTAATAAACCCACATGAGGATCGGCTCTTTGTACGACTTCACCATCAAGCTCAAGAATAAGACGCAACACGCCGTGTGCAGCCGGATGCTGAGGACCGAAGTTCAGTGTATAATTCTGAATTTCTGACATTATGCACTTTCCTCGTTCTGTTCTTCATTGGCATTCAGTCGCTCTGCATAGCGATTATCATCTCTTATAATTCTGGGGATATTGATTCGTTCCTCTATCGTGACAGGTTCATATATGACACGTTTTTTATTAGCGTCATAACGCATTTCAACCTGACCAACCATAGGAAAGTCTTTACGCAGAGGGTGACCAATAAAGCCATAATCGGTCAAAATACGGCGTAAATCCGGATGACCTGAATAAATAATACCTAGTAAATCAAAGGCTTCACGTTCAAACCAGTTGGCACCGCTCCAGACACCAACCACAGAATCCACCATAGGCAATTCATCATCCAGCCATGTTCTGACACGAATGCGATGATTGTTTTTTACAGAAAGCAAATGATATACAGAAGCATAGCGACTCTGACAGGGTTTAGAGCCTTCATAAGTACTATAATCGACACCACACACATCAATCAGACTATCAAAAGCCAATTCCTGATCATCGCGTAAAATATGACAAACTTGAATCAATTCATCTTTATCAACTTCAATGGTCAACTCGCCATAGGCTACTTCAGCATTGGCTGAAATCCCTTCGAGTTTAGCGATAAGCTTATCAGATAGTTCAGAATAATATTGCGACATTCAGTATAATCTCTTAATAACTTTAGCGAGCTATAGTATTAGTACGTTTAATTTTGTTTTGCAGCTGGATAATCCCATACATCAATGCTTCTGCTGTTGGAGGACAACCCGGCACATAAATATCCACCGGTACAACTCGATCACAGCCTCTGACAACGGCATACGAATAATGGTAATAACCACCACCATTGGCACAGGACCCCATAGAAATAACCCAACGTGGTTCAGACATCTGGTCATAAACTTTACGTAGGGCTGGTGCCATTTTATTCACCAGAGTACCAGCAACTATCATCACATCTGATTGCCTTGGACTGGGTCGGAACACAATACCAAAACGATCTAAGTCATAACGGGAAGCACCAGCCTGCATCATTTCAACAGCACAGCAAGCCAGGCCAAAAGTCATTGGCCACATGGAACCGGTTCTGGCCCAGTTGATGAGTTTATCAGCCGTAGTGGTGATAACCCCTTCTTCTAAAAGACCTTCTATTCCCATTCAAGTGCCCCTTTTTTCCATTCGTAGATAAATCCAACCACTAGTAAACCAAGAAATAAAGCCATGGCAAGCAATCCAAAAGTACCAATCGTATCCAGTACAACGGCCCATGGGAAAAGGAAGGCAATTTCTAAATCAAAAATAATAAATAAGATGGCAACCAGATAATATCTCACATCAAACTTTAAACGGGCATCTTCAAAAGCTTCAAAGCCACACTCATAGGGTGAGTTTTTTTCACGATCGGGTCTGTGAGGGGATAAAATAAGACCCATAGCAGTCATACCAACTCCAACCAAAAGCCCAACTCCCATAAAAATAAAAACAGGAAGATAGTTTTCAAGCATGTTAACGCCTCTTGGTTAATCAGTTAACTATGTTTAAACGATGGTTTAACACGATACCAACTGATTAATAAATTCTAATATTAATTGAACTATAAATTCTATAGTTTTCTCTACTTCTTATCAACACATAATTTGGATTTTTTTGAATACAGTTGGAAGTAACACAATAGATAAATAAAGTAGAATTGGGGAAAAACAAGCTTTTGACAATTGGAGGCAGAGTATAAAACCCCACTCAAGAATAGAATGAGGCTATTTTAAAAATTACTAGTAAGCTTATTTAAGCACCTTTAGTTGCTTCACAAGCAGTTTTTAGATCACCACTTTGAAACATTTCTAATACAATATCACAACCACCAACAAGTTCATGATTAATATAAATCTGTGGAAAAGTTGGCCAGTCCGCATAACGAGGTAGACTTTCAAAAATCTCAGGATCTTGCAATACATTCACATATGCAAATTCAACACCAGTATTCTTTAATGCTTCACTGGCACGAGAAGAAAACCCACAGGAAGGCATTTGTGGTGTTCCTTTCATAAAAATCACAATATCATTATTCTTTACTGCATCATCAATGCGTTGCATAACATCCATAGTCTCGACCTCGTTATTTAGTTAAAAAACGTGAAAGAACGTTCTTTTATAGGGTTATATAAACCTAAATTAAATTTAGGTTTAAGTATTTCATTTAAAAATAATATAGGGGTAAATGGATCACTTTCAAGTCAATTATTCATTCATCATGAATTCTTTTTAAATCAAAACATGCTAGAATAAGCATAAATAATAAATGAGAATTTAGTTGCTACCATGCTAAAACAATCTGAAAAAGTAACCTCTAATAACTCTCAAAATCAAAACCGTACTGCTCCCCTTTTAAAAAATCATCTGAAAATCAGTTTTATTGCTGTTGTACTACCTTTGATATTTCTATCAATCTCAGGTTTTTTCTTTTTTCAGAAACTTAGTAATGCCTTTGATATAGCCATTGATGATATTGCCTCTAATATCGTACCTATCACACAAATTAAAGATAAAGTACAACTAAGTATTATTGCATTTAACCGTTATCTGGAAAATTTTGAGCCCGATGAAAAAAATCAATTTATAAAATATAGTGATGAAATTAAGCTCTTTCTTACAGATACCATAAAACTCGGTAATGAGGATAATTCCCTAACAAACGACCTATGCCGCACAGCTTACCTCAGCTGGAGGAAAGCCAATCGTATTTCACTCAAAATTATGGCTGAGATAGAAAGCAATACCCCTTCTATCCCTTATCAATTACTCCATAGTTTTTATCAAAACATCATAGCTACAACCTTAATTTTGGATCAATTACATCTCAATATGCAGGATCGAACAAAGATAAACTTTCACAAGACCAAGCAATTAAAATATCAATTATTTCTATTTCTCGGCCTATTTCTTATCCTGGCTTATCTAACAGCACTGATCAGCATTATTTATCTTAATAAGTCCATATTAAAACCTATTAACTTATTAGAAAAATGGGTTTCTAAGCGTTCAGAGACGAGTAAACTCAAGCCCTTAGAGTTAAATTCCTATAGTGAATTTGAGCGTATTGCAGAAAATTATATGAAATTATCCAAAATAATCAGAGATAAAGATCTGTTTCTGGAAGATATCACACAAAAAGATAGTCTAACCAAACTCTATAATAAACGCTATTTTATTAAACGCTTAGTTGATGAGCATCATCGTCATCAACGCTATCACACAAATTATTGCCTGATGATGATCGACGTTGATCATTTAGGTTCAGTTAACCGTAGCTACGGAGAAGCAGTTTGTGAGCTTACCCTTATTCAAATTACCCAACTGCTGAAAGAGACTATTCGACCCACAGACTTTTTGGCTCATTATGAAAGTGACCGTTTTATTATTATTCTTCCCGAAGTAGAGCTTCATGGTTCTAATATGACAGCAGAACGTATTATTAATTCTGTATCTGAAACAGTTTTTAATATCAACGAGTTTAAGTTTGGGATCACAGTAAGTGCTGGTTTCTCATTTGCACATGAAGAATTAAGTCTATCTGATGTGTTGCAGTGCGTGGACTATTCTTTACAGCAAGCCAAGTTATTCGGTAGAAATCAGGCTCAATATTGTGAATCCACCAAGGAACTTCCATTCAAATTTAAATCAAAGTATCTTATAGATAAAGATTTTAATATTCACTGAACAATTCATTTTTCCTCATAATTCATCCTTGTAAGCTATCAAAAAGCCCCCACTTAGTAAGATAGAATTATTCTAATAAACTCAGTAGACATCTACTAAAATTTAACACTGTGAGTAAAAAATGAGCAATACAGAATATGCAATAAAAACAGATGAAGATAAAGTCAGCTATGGCATTGGTTTACAATTAGGCCAACAAGTCAAAGGACAATCTTTTCCTGATTTCAGTCTTGATGCACTAATTATCGGCATCAGCGATATTTTCAATGAACAGGCATTACGCTTTCCTGAAGATGAAATGCAGGCTGCTTTTTCAGCTATCAATCAAAAAGTTCAGGCTCAAGCTGCAGAAGCAGCATCTGCTAACAAAGAAGTAGGTAAGTCATTTCTTGATAAAAATGCAAAGAAGGATGGCGTTATTACAACAGAGTCTGGCCTGCAATATGAAATTATTACTGAAGGTGATGGTGCTAAGCCAGCTCAAAGTGATATGGTTGTAACTCATTATCATGGATCATTAACTGATGGTACTGTATTTGACAGTTCTGTTGATCGTGGTGAGCCAGCACAATTTCCTGTTAATGGCGTCATCCAAGGTTGGATTGAAGCATTACAATTAATGACCGTCGGTTCAAAATGGCGTTTAACCATCCCTTCAGATTTAGCCTATGGCGATCAAGGCTCTGCTCCAGTTATCGGACCAGGTGCAACATTAATTTTTGAAATCGAATTATTAGAAATCAAAGGCCAGTAATTTATAATAATTTGATGTAGTTTACTTTATCTACCACTTCAAATTACTTCTTTTTTCGTAACTAATTACTCTAAATTAACAAAAATTTTATGATTGCTTTTTTTAGTACTTAGAACTGTCTGTACCAAAAAGCGTGCATAGCAAACGTAGTGACTTATTGTAATAAAGAGTCTAAGTTCTAAAAATAAGTGAGCATAAGGCTCAACGGTTGTCTGTTAGTCAATATGCTGAGTAATTACCTTTTTTCTTCTTTCCCTAAAAAATTTCTTCAATATCAAACCACACTCTTCTGCTAACACACCCGAAGTCACTTCAACCTGATGATTTAACTGTGTATCCTGAAGCAGATTATTTGCACTACCTGCCGCACCGAATCTAGGCTCATATGCACCAAAAACAACCCGTGCAATACGCGCGTGAATAATAGCTCCCGCACACATACTACAGGGTTCAATGGTAATATAAAGTGTCGTTCCAGGAATGCGATAGTTTTGCAGAACTTGAGCTGCTTGACGAATAGCCATAATTTCAGCATGTGCGGTAGGATCATGCTGCACAATAGGCTGATTCCAGCCCTCTGCTAACAAATCTCCATCCTTTACCAATACAGCACCAACAGGAACTTCTCCTAACTGAGCAGCTTTATCTGCCAGTGTAAGAGCATGAGCCATCCAATCCTTATCTAACATATAACTTTATGTTTTTCAACAAGTTACACCTACTCCCACTCTATTGTGGCAGGCGGTTTCGAGGAGATGTCATAGCTGACACGGGTGACATGTTCAACTTCATTAATGATACGACTAGAAATAATTTCCAGCACTTCATAAGGAATGTGTGCCCAGCGAGCCGTCATGAAATCAATGGTTTCAACTGCTCTTAGCGCGATAACATAAGAATAACAACGACCATCCCCTTTTACACCAACAGATTTCACTGGTAAAAAGACTGAAAATGCCTGTGATACCTTATGGTAAAGATCGTTCTTATGCAGCTCTTCAATAAAAATGGCGTCAGCTTCACGCAGAATATCAGCATATTCTTTTTTTACTTCACCTAAAATCCGCACACCTAAACCAGGACCAGGAAATGGGTGACGATAAACCATGTCATATGCTAAGCCCAATTCCAAACCAAGCTCCCTGACTTCATCTTTAAAAAGTTCTCTTAAAGGTTCTACCAGCCCTAACTTCATATCTTCCGGTAAACCACCCACATTATGATGAGATTTAATCAAATGTGCTGTACCATTTTGACCACCTGACTCAATCACATCAGGATAAATTGTACCCTGAGCCAGCCACTTTGCATTGCTTAATTTACCAGCCTCTTCATCAAATACATTAATAAATTCATGGCCAATAATTTTACGTTTTTTCTCCGGATCAGCATTGCCTGCCAGTTTTCCTAAAAAGCGCTCTTCTGCATTCACACGAATGACTTTAATACCCATGTGTTGAGCAAACATACTCATCACCTGATCACCCTCATTAAGACGTAATAGACCATTATCTACAAACACACAAGTCAGTTTATCTCCGATGGCCTTATGTAAAAGAGCCGCCACCACAGAGGAATCAACACCACCGGAAAGCCCTAGAATAACCTCATCTTCACCCACCTGCTCACGGACATTTTTAATACTATCAGCAATAATATTACCCGGATTCCATAAAGTCTCACATTGACAAATATCTTCAATGAAACGTTTAAAAATGCGTTGACCTTGTTTTGTATGAGTCACTTCAGGATGAAATTGGATACCATAGAAACGACGTGCTTCATCAGCCATGGCAGCAATCGGCGCATTATCTGTACTGGCCATCAGCTTAAAACCTTCCGGCATCTGAACTACCCGATCACCATGAGACATCCACACATCCAGCATCCCATAACCTTCTTCAGTAGCATGATCTTCAATATCTTTAAGTAATTGAGTATGACCATGTGCTCTGACCTGAGCATAACCATATTCATGATGATCGGCATTTTCAACCTGGCCACCTAATTGCTGAGTCATAGTCTGCATGCCATAGCAAATACCCAATACTGGTACACCCAATTCAAAAACCACATCTGCAACTCTTGGGGTATCGCAGGAAGTCACTGTTTCAGGACCACCGGAAAGAATAATCCCATTGGCATTAAATGCTTGAATCAGATCTGCAGCATAATTAGAAGGATGTATTTCACAATACACACCAGCTTCACGCACACGTCGAGCAATCAACTGGCTATATTGAGAGCCAAAATCAAGAATAAGTATACGGTGTTGATGAATATTTTGTGTCATTGAGATATCCTGTTTTTATCCCTCTCACGCTGGGAGAGGGTTTTCTAGGGCTGAGCTTGGGGGTATTCTTAAGTTCTATAATTTGGTGCTTCTTTTGTAATCGTCACATCATGAACATGACTTTCCACCATACCAGCACTGGTAACACGTACAAATTCCGGATTATGACGCATCGCATCAATATCCACACAACCTGTATAACCCATTGAAGAACGCAGACCACCTAACATTTGATGAACCACCGGCTGCATTGAGCCTTTGAAAGGAACACGACCTTCAATACCTTCAGGCACTAGCTTATCTGCATCACTGCTTTCCTGAAAATATCTATCACTGGAACCCTGTTGCTGTGACATTGCTCCCATAGAACCCATACCACGATAAGCCTTATATGAACGTCCCTGGAATAATTCAACTTCTCCAGGAGCTTCTTCAGTACCTGCAAAAACACTCCCAAACATACAACAGGATGCACCTGCAACAATGGCTTTAGAAAAGTCACCTGAGAAACGAATACCACCATCACCTATGAGCGGTACGCCTGTACCTCTAAGCTCTTCAGCCACATTACTAATAGCTGTGATTTGCGGAACACCAACACCGGCAACAATTCGAGTAGTACAAATTGAACCTGGACCAATACCGACTTTAACCGCATCAGCACCAGCATCAACTAAGGCTCTGGCAGCACTGGCCGTGGCAATATTTCCACCAATAACCTGCACCTGAGGAAAATTCTTTTTTACCCAGCTAACACGATCTAAAACACCTTTAGAATGCCCATGTGCTGTATCAACAACTATTACATCAACACCTGCTTTTGCTAAGGCCGACACTCTTTCATCAGTTTCTGCACCAACACCTACAGCAGCGCCCACTCTAAGACGTTCCATATCATCCTTACAGGCAAGAGGGTAATCGGTGGCTTTTTGCATATCTTTAACAGTAATCATACCCCTTAGTTGAAATTTATCATTCACCACTAAGACCTTTTCAATACGGTTATCACGTAAAAGATCCATGGCTTCCTGTCTACTATCTCCTTCTGATACTGTCACCAAACGATCTTTGGGTGTCATTATCGTACTCACAACATCATCTAAGTGAGTTTCAAAACGTAAATCACGGCTAGTTACAATACCCACTAAATCATCACCATCAACCACTGGAACGCCGGATATTTTATTAATATGAGTTAACTCCATGACTTCTCGTATCGTCTTATCAGGAGAAACAATGATAGGATCTTTAACCACTCCGCTTTCATGACGTTTCACCTTACATACTTCCATTGCCTGTTCTTTAATGGTCATATTTTTATGAATAATACCAATGCCACCCTGTTGTGCCATTGCTATCGCCATACGATGTTCAGTCACCGTATCCATAGCCGCTGTTGCCATAGGGATATTGATACTAATATCTCTGGTTAATTTAGTTTTCAGACTCACCTGTTTAGGCAAGACTTCAGAATAAGCAGGAATAAGTAAAACATCATCAAAGGTGAGTGCTTCTTCAACGATTCGCATAGGGAAAATCCTTCAGGTGAATTAAATAAATTAACCGAACATACTAGCATAGAACACAAATAAACTAAATCATATTTTTCAGCAGTTGTAAATTATTTATAACTACTCAGTCTAAATTAACAAAAGTCTTATGCTTGCTTGTTTTTAGTACTTAGAACTGCCTGAACGTAGTGACTTCTTATAAAAAAAGAGCCTAAGTTCTAAAAATAAGTAAAACAGCCGTTTATTATCAGGCTAAAGCAAAGTTTAGTACAAATTCTGACTTTAAATTATTACATGCAATTGACGTAATTTATACAGAGTTTCCTTATTACGGCCATAGACGGATATGGATGCAATTATTGAGAGATAATTTTACAGTCGGTAGAAAATTAGTTAGAAGTGCGATGGTTTTTATGGGGATCAAAGCTATATATCCAAAACCTAAAACGAAAATAGCCATAAAAGAGAGCATAAGAAATATCCATATTTATTGGGACAGTTTAAGAATGATAAAAACCAGGTTGTTATTGGAAAAGCGAATCATGTGTGGACAACTGACATCACATACATCAATCTACAACACGGTTTTTCTTATCTTGCTGCAATAATGGATTGGGATACAAAAAAGGTTCTATCATGGAAATTATCTAATACAATGGGTATTTCATTAACAATAGGTATTTTAAAAGATGCTTTATTAATGTACCCGAAGCCACAAATTATGAATACTGATCAAGGATCTCAGTACACAGCAAATGAGCACGTTAATATTTTAGTGAAAAATAATATTTCAATTTCCATGGATGCCAAAGGGCGCAGCATAGATAATATTTTCATAGAGAGATTTTGGAGATACATTAAATTATTTATATCCATGGTTACAACACCATAACTGAGGCCATAAAAGGGATTGGTCAATATATGGATAAATATAACAAAAAACGATTACATTCAGCTATTGACTATTTTACGCCTCATGAAGCCTATTCAAAGGCAATGAATGATGATGTGTTTTATCAGGAGGCAGTCTGAACATCTGAACGGGTGATCTCCGTGTGGACAAAACGTGAATTTCCTTCGTTCCTCA
>JAUJGA010000148.1:0-3760 GCA_042095675.1 Gammaproteobacteria bacterium | reverse complement strand
AGACAAATTTTGCTTTAGCCTGATAATAAACGGCTGTTTTACTTATATTTAGCATATTTAACTGGTTGTTCAATGAAGGAGTATTTTTTATTTCAATAGCTTGGTTTCTCCTTCTTTTCGATCTAAGATTGCTTTTTTAGTCGATAAGTCCAAGCTTCCGAGCTTTCCCACAGCCCAATCCCTCTCTATAATCACTTTTCCTAATTTTTTAGCCAGTTGATCGCCTTCAGTTTTTAATTCTACGATCTTTTCTTTATATTCTCTGACCACACTACTTTTATCAAAGGCCAAACTCATATTTTCTAAAAACTGTTTCTTCCAGTTCATCAGATTTTTGGGCAACATCTCATATTTACTCGCCATTTGATTTAAAGTTTCTCCTCCTTCAAGAAGTTAGAGAACCAATTTTGATTTAAATTCCGCACTATATCTTGTTCGTTTTTTACTCATTTTATCAAACTGTTATTTTTAGTAAATTGTAACATTTGGAATAAGAAATTTTCTATAATTGGTTTTAATTTAAGGGAACATTATACTCCGAATAATACCTGTTTTTTTTGCATTCACTGTGCCTTCAAATTTTCCTTTATTGAATCTAAGAATGATCTGTTGTGGAGGAAAGAAAGCTTTTTTAGGGTGAAAAATGGTGACATCATAATAAAGGCGTAGATCGTCAGAGGTTTTGAGGAAGTCAAAGGAGAAAAAATCACCCACGCAGACGATGGCAATAATAGATAGTTTCAAGATTGTATTATCAATAAACTCTGAGTTATTAATAAAATAAGTATTCATAAGTCCGACTCCCTATATCTCTTGAAGAACTTAAAATTTACAAGCATCATATTTGTAAATATATAAGTTGGCTAAGAGCTTCTCTACAGAATAAGTATAATCAAGAAATCAAATTTTTAAAAGAAATCGAATGATTTTATTTATTATGCTACTCAGGCACTGCTTGTTTTAGAGAAGAAAAGTTATTTTTCGGTGGAAATGGACTCATGATAACAGAGACACTTTTTTGTAGTGCCTGTCTTTTTTCATCATAAGTATCATCATTATCTATATTCACTGGAGCTGAACCACGCCAGATTAGTTTGTTATTATTTCTTGAAATCAGATCAATAATGAGTGTACCTGTAGAAAAGTTATGACCAGTATTGGCAATACTATTGCCCACACCATATTTATCATCCCATGCAAGCCCCAGGTTATAATTAAAAAATTTATTTAATCCTCCAACTGTGATGCCATGCTCACCTGTATAGTAATAGTTTAGCCAAAAATCAGGTGTTGTATGACGTTCTTTGCTGATTCTTTTTGTTGCCATAATATTTTCAATGGCTAATTGAGCACCGGATTGTTGTAAAAATTTAAAGTCTGGATTGGCTTTCAGCTTATTTGATATGGGACTAAAATCATATTTTTTCATACGTTCAAAGTTTTGTGCATGATCGTATTTATGGCGTACACCAATTAGTGAAGTAATTGATGGTACAGATGAACAAGCAACTAAAATTAAAGTCATAGTGAATATAAGAATAAGTCGTGATCGGGAATCAAAAACGAATAGAGAACGTGATAAGATGGACATAATATTTCCTGAAATGTATGTTAGAACTTTTATTTTAACAGTTTAAAAAGGACTTGGGGTAATTTCTTATGAATCCAATAACTCAGTCAATTAATCCTGCTAATGAATCCAATTTTGAAGAATTCCCTAACTGGACTATGCTGGAAATTGAACCTGTTATCAACGATACACAAGAAGCATTTGAAAACTGGCGACTACTGAGCTTTTCTCAAAGATCGGTATTTTTTGTGCAAATGGCAGTATTACTCAGAGAACGCAAGGAACAATATGCTGAGCTTATGGCCAATGAAATGGGCAAGCCTATTAGTCAGGGGATGATGGAGATAGAAAAATGTGCCTGGGTTTGTGATCATTATGCACAGAAAACAGCACAATATCTGGCTGATAAAAGCATAAAAACTGAAAGTAGCGAGAGTTTTGTCAGCTTTCAACCTATGGGCATTCTTTTTATGATTATGCCCTGGAATTTTCCTTTTTGGCAGGTAATTCGCGGGGCGGCCAGTAGCATAATGGCTGGTAATACTGTGTTATTAAAACATGCTTCTAATGTATTTGGTTGTGCTCTGGCTATTGAACAATTATTTATAGATGCTGGTTTTCCTAAAAATATTTTTCGTAGTTTATTAACAGGCTCTGCTACCTCAAAGGATATTATTGCCCATCCGTATGTAATGGCTGTGACACTTACAGGTAGTGAAAGAGCAGGTCAGTATGTGGCGATGGAAGCCGGGCGAAATTTAAAGAAAAGTGTTCTGGAGCTGGGGGGAAGTGATCCCTATATCATCCTCGAAGATGCTGATATTGATTTGGCGGTATCTAGCTGTGGATTATCAAGAATGCTCAATGGCGGACAGGTTTGTATTGCTGCAAAACGTTTCATTGTTGTTGAATCCATTCGTGAAGAATTTGAAGAAAAAATTCTGCAAATGATGAACACTTATAAAATGGGCAATCCATTGGATACTGACACCAACTTTGGTCCTATGGCAAAGGTAAAATTACGGGATGAGCTACATCAGCAAGTGCTAAAGAGTATAGAGCAAGGGGCAGTGTTAAAAATGGGGGGAGAAATTCCTGACAAGCCTGGTGCATGGTATCCAGCAACAGTATTAAGTCATGTGACAAAAGATATGACAGCATTCAGAGATGAACTTTTTGGTCCGGTGTCTAGTATTATCCCCGCTAAAGATGAAGCTGTGGCTATTACCCTAGCCAATGATAGTGAATATGGATTAGGAGCAGCAATTTTTACACGGGATATTGAAAAAGGTCGATATCTGGCTCGAAATGTTATCAATGCAGGCACTTGTGTGGTTAATGATTTTGTTAAAAGTGATCCCAGGTTACCTTTTGGTGGTATTAAAAAATCAGGCTATGGCAGGGAAATAGGTGAATATGGGATTAAAGAGTTTGTGAACATTAAAACAATAGTAATAAGGTAGGTTCGAAAAATGATTTGTATGTGAAATCCGTCCTCACAGACTACTAACGACATCATTTTTCTCGCGGTGAGTGGAAGAGCAAGAGAAAAAGCTCTTATCTTGCTTTCCTTGTATGACCGGGATCGGGATTTTGAGTCGTCGCAGCATGCCGGTGAGTGTCATGAAAATTCAGCTATTCTGGGTTATGTGGATTATGGGATCTACCATGGGGCTAGCTTGAAAGTTGATTTTTCTCAGGGGCGATTTTTCTTTTTTTATTGTGATTTTGATTGAAAATCTTTTTTGTGTTTAAAACTGTGAACTGCTTCACATAAATTGTTAGTACTTATAGAAAAAAGTGTATTCTAGGTTCATAATGTGCCTATATAACTGCAGAATTGGAGATCGTCATGGGCTTAGGAATTAGTGCTTCAAATCAAATCAATAATAGTCTCAACCGAACCGAAAATAATTTAACAGAGCGTCGCGAAAATCTCGGGGCTTGCACCCGTGCTGAATAGTGTAGACATGGCTTGTCCCTGTCTATATTATTCAGTACATGGAACTTCAAAGAAATACGCATCATGTCTTTAGGCTAATATATCATTTTGTCTGGATACCAAAATATAGGCATAAAGTTTTTATGGAGCCTTATCGTACAACGATGAAGGCGATTATTCAGAAAATTGGATATGATTACGATATTGATATCGTTGAGCTTGAAATGCCAGAAGATCATATTCATATG
>JAUJGA010000147.1:0-8065 GCA_042095675.1 Gammaproteobacteria bacterium | reverse complement strand
AACACGCTTATCACGACTGGCATCATGAAGTGCATCTAAATCAACTTTTTGTTCTGGTGTTAACCTTATTTCTTTCATAAGGTATATAATGATCCTTATATTTTTATAAATCAAGCACCTTCATTGATCAGCGGTATATATAGCGAGGATGACCCTCTATTGAAAATGAACGAATATCATATCCAGCACCATCACTTTGTTCAACAGAGACATGCTGTACTTTTTCTGCTAATTTTTTTGTCCAGCATCAATTAAATTTTTCCTTTCATACTCTAGAACTAATAACTCACCAGCCAATCCAAGTTTTCTGTTTTGAATATCCATTTTAGAATAGTCAGGTTTACGTCTTATTTTAAAAGATGTATTTTTCTCTTGTGATGTTCTTTTTGAATCAGGTATGCTCGTTTGGGTTAATCCTTTTGGTTTAATTTCTGGGATTACAGAAGTATTCTGAGCAGGTTCGATGACTAGTTTGTTATTACTTCTAAAATCTTCCCAATCAAGTAACTGCCATTGGAAATACACTGGTTTTTCTTGCTGGAGATCATGGGTTAAATATCCCAATCGTCCCATGTACTGATATGGTTGATTTTTTTCAGTTCGCAAAAACAAATAGATGTTATTGATGAGGTCATTGTGGTTAATCCATTTAATTATACGTTTTTCATCAAGTGTTTGACTAGGTTGAGACTGCCAAGTTAGAACACCATCATCAGTGATACTTTCATCAAATTCATGGTCGGCTTGTTTTGTCCATAGGTTACAAAGAAGACAAAATCATTTTTACGCTCTGGTACTTGCACTACACCATGCAGACCCCAAGTACCAGCTTGAGGTGTAAAGACTGTATCAGGTGAAAAGATACTATGAATATCTTCACGGGTATAGGAATTTGATAGAGTAAGTTTTTTCATTCTTTAATAGTTCGCTTTTTCTGGAATTACAAACCTTACACCGCCTCTAGGATTCTCAACATCTCCCTTTCGCCTTGGTATTAGATGAGTATGACAGTGAAAAATAGTCTGACCTGCAACAGCACCAGAGTTCATACCTACGTTGAAACCTTCTACAGTATCATCAATTTTTAATATATCATCTTTTAGAGAGTGTAAAAGAGAATCACAGGCTAATAACTCTTTATTGGTTAAAGCAAAATAATCAATGGCATGGCGTTTCGGGATAACTAAGGTGTGCAAGTTTGTTACTGGAAAACCATCACGCATGGCAAAGGCAAGTTCATTCTCTGCTATGACTCTTTCTTTGGGTATATGACAAAATAGGCAGTCAGTATTATCTATCATTCTATTACCTGTATTTAGTTCTAGTGCACTTTCAAGTAGCGAGTGATGTTATGTGGTATTATCAATCCAACAGTCCAATCAACGCACCAATAGCATGATTATACCGCACTACGTCAGCAGTTTACATATTGCCGTTTAATGCTAATATCCTATTGATCTTATGTTTCAGCACCATAATCCTATTTAATATACGATCTTCCACAATGTTGCACTCCTATTGAGTTACTACAGTATGGTTATTATAGGTTGTGAAGAGCTGGAATTATGTAGGAATTTTCGGACAATTGTTGTAGGGATTTATTGATTGCTTTGTGGGTGATGGGAATATTGACTGAAACCTTCAAATGATCGCCACAAGATCGCCATAAAGAAGTTTTTGAAATATGTTTGATGTTTTAAATTAGTCTAACACTTTTAAAACCCTTACTATGTATGGTGCCCAGAAGAGAACTCGAATCTCCACGCCCTTGCGAGCACTAGCGCCTGAAGCTAGCGTATCTACTAATTCCACCACTTGGTGAAAATTTAAGATGAAAATAGGATTATACCACTATTGCAGAGAAAATACTGCTATTTTTTATCTTTATACCAAGGCTCTTGCCTTCATATAACATTGCTCACTCACTTCACTCCATTGCATCACATTGGCTTTAAATTCTGTAAAAGACTGATAAATTTTCTTTGACAATTCATCATGCTCCCCTACTTTGGCAACTACCTCATTTGAAAGTATATGCAATTTCTTGATCACATCATCAGGATATTGACGTAAATCTACTTTATGCTTGTTCACCAGAGCTTGTAAGGCTTGATTATTTTTAGCTGTATAGTCTGCCAACATATCATGATTGGCAACTCGACATGCATTTCTCACAATAACCTGCAGGTCTTTAGGTAGTTCATTAAAAGCATCTTTATTAATCATCGCTTCCATTGTTGAGCCAGGTTCATGCCATCCCGGATGATAATAAAATTTAGCTACTTTATATAGGCCAAAAGCCATATCATTATAAGGACCAATCCACTCTGTTGCATCAATGGCACCCGATTGCATGGAAGTGTATATTTCTCCACCTGGTAGTATTACAGGTGTGCCTCCAGCCTGTTTCAGAACTTCTCCACCCAGACCCGGCAGTCGCATTTTTAAGCCTTTGAAATCATCAATGCTATTAATTTCTTTATTAAACCAGCCTCCCATTTGAACGCCAGTATTTCCTGCTGCATTGGGGATCAAATTAAATTTATCGTATAGCTCTTCCCAAAGTTTCATGCCACCACCATGGTATAACCAGGCATTCATTTCCTGAGCAATTAAACCAAAAGGGACTGAAGTAAAAAATTGTGTGGCTGGATGTTTGCCTTTCCAATAGTAAGCACCACTATGTCCCATCTGAGCTGTACCTCTTGATACAGCATCAAATACTTCCAAAGCAGGGACGATTTCATTGGCGCCATAAACTTTCACTTTAATACGTCCAGCACTCATTTCATTAATGGTTTTTGCCAGAAAATTGGCTCCTGTACCTAGGCCAGGGAAGTTTTTTGGCCAGGATGTGACCATTTTCCACTTAATTGTTTTTGCTGCAGATGCTGATTGCATACCACCTAATAAACCGGCTGTAGTCACTGTTCCAGCACCAGCACCTTTGATAAAATCTCTTCTTTTCATTAAACCACCTCAATTTACTAATTTGTTTACAAAGTAGTTATACTGTGTCACCTTCGCCTAAAAGACCCTACTTTTGGTTAAAAAAGGGAAGGTATTTATATTAAATTTGCCACACTGAGCATTAACCAGCGTGTACCATTATAATCAAAGCTCACTTGTGCTCTTGCTCTGGCACCACTACCTTCTATGTCAATTACTGTACCGTCACCAAACTTTTTATGTGTCACTCTTTGACTAATTGCAATCTCACCCTCACCCTCATTCTCATCATAAGCACTGAATGAGCTCTTATTGTAGAATGAAGAATTAAATGAGCTTATATTATTATTCACAGCTCTTACCTGACTAATCAGATCAGCAGGGATTTCAGACAAAAATTGTGATGGAGAAGCCATTTCACTGCGTCCATACATGGTTCGATTTTCTGCATGGGTCAAATGAAGTTGCTGTCTGGCTCTGGTAATTCCAACATAACAAAGCCGGCGTTCCTCTTCAAGTTTTCCACCCACATAATCCTGTAAAGCATTTTTATGCGGGAATAAGCCTTGTTCCACACCACTCAAAAAAACCAGTTCAAACTCCAGGCCTTTAGCACTATGCAGAGACATCAGCTGCACACACTCTTCCCATTCATCTGCCTGGCCTTCACCTGCTTCCAATGCTGCATGCGCTAAAAACTCGCTCATAGGATTAGTAAGCACTTCATCATCATTGTTACCCATCTCCTGAATACTTTCTTTTACCGCTTCTAAAGGGTCACCGTCATCATCAAAGCGCTTAACAGCATTGATCAATTCATCAAGGTTTTCAATTTTTGCCTGAGCACGTTCACTATCGTCTTTGCCATGAAATTCTTTTAAGAGCGACACTTCAATAATATGTGTTACCTGCTCAGATAAACTCATCTCATCTGATTGAGTACTACAATCCAGTTCATCAATTAAGTCCATAAACTTTTGTACAGCAGTAGCTGCACGTGCAGATAATTGTTTACTCTCTATTAACTCTTGTGCTGATTTCCATAAAAACTGCTGATTATTTTTGGCTGCATCACGAATTATATCAACAGTTCTTTGTCCGATACCACGGGTAGGTGTATTAATAATCCGTTCAAAGGCAGAATCATCCTGACGATTAGTAGCCAGTCGGATATAGGCCAGAGCATCTTTCACTTCTGCTCGTTCATAGAAACGTAAGCCACCATAAACCCGATATGGTATACCACGTTTAACCAGCTCATATTCATGGGGTTGGGACTGTGCATTAGAGCGATATAAAATAGCAATATCACTACGCTTTCCACCATTCTCTATCCATTTATCAATTTGTCCTGCGACATAATTGGCTTCATCAATTTCATTAAAAGCTTTATAAACCTGTAGTAATTCACCTTCACTATCATCAGTCCAGAGTTTTTTTCCCAATCTGTCACTATTATTAGCAATAACTGAGTTTGCTGCTTCTAATATATTCCCTGTAGAGCGATAATTCTGCTCAAGTTTAATTGTTTCAGAAACTTTTTTCCCGGCTGAAGCACCTGCATTAAAGTCACGAGAAAAATCACGAATATGCTCAATTTTTGCTCCTCGCCAGCCATAAATGGATTGATCATCATCACCGACTACAAAAGTATTGATATGAGTATCCGGTAAATTATTACCACTGAGTACTTTTAACCAGGCATACTGAATAGTATTGGTATCCTGAAACTCATCCACTAAAATATGACTGAAGCGTTGTTGATAGTGTTTCAGTACATGTGGTTGTTTAAGCCAGAGTTCGTGGGCTCTTAATAATAACTCTGCAAAATCCACCAGCCCAGTACGCTGACAGAGTTCTTCATAACGAAAATAAACATCCAGCATAAACTCCCGGCCATGAAACTCCTGTGAATTGAGATGTTCTGCTCTATGACCATTATCCTTGCAGTCATTGATAAACCACTGTGTCTCCCTAGGAGGGTGTTGTTTTTCATCAATACCCATTTCTTTCATAATACGTTTAATCAAACGCAATTGATCATCACTATCAATGATCTGAAAGTTTTCCACCAGCTTGACATCCATCCAGTGGGCACGTAGCAAGCGATGAGCCAGACCATGAAATGTACCTACCCACATATTGCGCAATGGCGTTTTTAGTAGATTTTCAATGCGAAAACGCATTTCACCAGCAGCTTTATTGGTAAAGGTCACGGCCATAATGCTGTAGGGAGAAACATTTTCAATCTGTGCCAGCCAGGCAATTCGATGTACTAGCACCCGTGTTTTACCACTACCAGCACCGGCCAACACAAGCGTATTCTGGGCCTCAGAACAAACAGCTTGTCGCTGTGCCTTATTGAGGGGGTAGATTATTTGAGAAATATCCATTTTTTAGTGTTTAGTCAATTATTATTACTGGCATCATTATTAATAAGTACATCAATACCATTTAGGGCATCAATTTTTGTAATAGGTAAATCATCACCAGCCTGCCATTGTTTTACAGCTGACTGTTTTCCAGAACCTGCGACTAAAACAACTAGTTTTAGACTTTGAAATAATGCTTTTTTACTCAGGCTGACACGTTCTGAAGGTGGCTTGGGTGAATTAAAAATAGCATGCACTAACTCATTTTCATTATACTCATATCCGGGAAATAAACTGGCAGTATGACCATCTTCACCAATCCCTAAGAGACTGATATCAAAAGGTAATACAGGCTTAATCAATTGAGCATACTCTTTAGCAGACTGCTCTGCTCCCTGTTCAGCGTTAATCGGGTGAAAATTTTCCATGGGAAAATCTACTTTATTTAACCAGGCTTGTTTAATCATCAGGCTGTTTCGTTCTGAATCATTGGCATTAAGACAACGTTCATCACCTATATAGATTTGCCAATACGACCACTCCTGAGACTGTTCAGCTAAGATTTCATAAATTCTTTTGGGTGTCGTACCGCCAGCCAGAAGTATTTTAAACACACTATGGTGTGAAATAGCCTCCTGCGCTTTAAGTAAAATCCAGTGCACCGCAGAATGTGCAATTTCTTCAGCATTACTACGTTGATGCCAGCGTGTGTGATTGTTCATAATAAATTGATGGATTTGTTGTGTAATTCAGTTGTGTAAGGACGCCGCATAAATAGCAGAACCATAAAGTGCTGTTTTATCATTCATAATGACTTTAACCGGCATTTTTTTTAATAACGACTCGCGCCTGCCTTTAGCCAGAAAAGACTGCATAAAACGACCTGATTGTAGTTGTTGGATAATTTTAGGTGCAATACCACCACCGAGAAAAACACCACCAAGAGACATTATTTTCAACGCATGATTAGATGCTTCCACACCATAAAAATGAACCAGCCAAGCCAGGGCCTGTTCACAAATATCATCTTTAGATTCCATTGCAGCCTGTGAAATTGCCGCGGCACTATCACATTCATGCATTTTCTTTGCTAACCAGGTGGGAGGTTGGGAACCTGATTCAATGCACAAAAATTGATAAATATTTTCTAAACCCATTCCGGAAACAATACGTTCCCAACTGACATGTCCCTGATATTTTTTGCTTAAATATTGATGTAAACGATATTCTTTATCTGTCTGCGCAGAGAAATCTGTATGTCCACCTTCCGAGGCAAAAGGCTGGTGTTGTCGATCACCCAAGAACATGCCGGCTTCACCCAGGCCTGTACCTGCTGCAATAATTGATATATTTCCCTGCGCTTGCTCATCACCCTGGTTTAAAGTGATAAAGTCATCTTCCTGTAAAGCTGCAATGCCCCATGCATTAGCTTCCAGGTCATTGAGTAAGCTGACTGAGTCCCAATTAAATTGTTGTTTAATTTTTTCAGCATCAATATCCCAGGATAAATTAGTGAGCTGGCAATAATTTTTTGTTACAGGACCTACCACTCCAAAGCAAGAATTTTTAAAATCTAAATCTCCTGTTTGCTCATGTGAGTGTTCTTTTATATGAAGCAAAAATTCTTCAATAATGGATTCCAGCGAATGAAAATCTGCACTATTCCAGGTGGATTCTATTAATGATTGAACATCATTATTCTCAACATTGAAAATACCTAGATTGGTTTTAGTTCCACCGACATCCCCTGCAAGTACAATCATATTATTTCTCAGTTATTGATTTTTGGATTATTGTACAGTTTTTTTAAATGTAATTCATTGCTTGTCTAAAATTATTTAGGAACGTTCCTTAGCTTCATCTAGTAACTCCTGTGCCTGCTTTTTAGTGAGAAATTTCCAGGGCAGAGGAATTATTCCTGCAACTTTTTGCTGATACTTTTTATATACTTCACCATGATATGCTATAAGTTTGCGCTCCTCCAGAAATGAACCAAAAAAGAAGTAAGCAGTTACTAACAGATAAACTAATAATTGTACTGATGAGACATCTCTTGTCCATATGATTACTATAGCAAAAAAATACCAGGGGTGACGCACATAACGATGAAAGGGTGAAATGTGGAAATTCTCTTGATCATATACACTACTATTACATTCTTTTAATTGCCGTATTCCCCAAAATTCTGATAAGTCATAATATTGCAGAGAAACAATAAAACCCACTAAAGCCAATACAGCAATTGCCGAAGTTATATAAAAACTGAGCCCCTGCCTCTGCCATAAAACTTCTCCGGGATATAGAAGCATAATTATAAGTAGGGGGATACATAGAATAATTGCCAGCATATTAAAAGCCAGTCGATAATAGGGCATTACAGCTGGCCATTTTATTGCAAGCCATTGCTTCAGCATAATGGAAGCCAGCAGTGAATGTAAGATAAAATAAGCCAGAAATACCGCTATAATTAAAAAATATGGCATGAATTCATTCCAATACAAGTAAAAAAAGTTTCTTTGTTTTTTAGTGACTAAAACAGAATATACTAATAATCTATACAACCTTTTTTTACTCGCTTTAAAAGGATTTTATATTAAAAAAACGTAACTATTCAGCGTAATTTTTTATTCATATAAAACTAACTGATAAAATCAGGCAGTTTTCCCTTAAAGAGTAAATTCATAGCATAGCCAGATGTGACTCCCTGTTTTTTACAAGTCGATAAATAACCTCGAATACGACAA
>JAUJGA010000146.1:0-16410 GCA_042095675.1 Gammaproteobacteria bacterium | reverse complement strand
ATAAGCTTCATAAGCTTCATAAGCTTCTTAGACAAACAGATACATCAATATAAGTCCTGATACCAGACATGCAATAAAAGGATGGGCGGTTAACCAAAGCACAGGAAATGAAATAATACGGGCAAGCGCAAATAAAGAGATTAATAGCCTTGGTTTTTTGACCGGGCAATCCCAGTCAAAGTTGATTAAAGGCTCCATGAAACCTTGCTCAACACATCCTTCCAAACTAAAAACATGGATATCATCACACGAACAGCGCGCCAGTCTTAGATCTCTTGAAAACTCATCCCAATTCAAAGGCGTTTGATCCATACCATCGAACTCCACACCACCACCGGTTGAACCGATAGCAACAGAATCCGCACCACAAGCATAATTACATAGAACAGCCGCACCATAAGGTCGAAAAAAACTAGAATAGAGCATTAATACTCGCCGATTTGCAGGCACATCTGTCACCCCTAATACTCGTCCAAGCAGGCATGAACCTGATCTACGATCATCATCCATAAATAGAAATTCATAGCTGTCAACCGCATAACCATCAGTCTTCATCTTAGTCACTAAGGTATGATATGTTTTGCAGGCATCATCAAAACATTTTTTTCTAAATATTCGTCTAAGTAGTATAGGAAGTACTCGTATTTTATTCGCGAGTATATGTTGAAATTCTTTGATATCCGGTTCAATATCCACACCCAGACCAGACCAGCACAAATTGTAATTATTACTCCATTTAAGAAACTCTTCATAACCTGAAACAGCCTGATCAGCATTATCCATGTTATACCAATACCCCTGCTCCATTGACAAGAGTTGCCAGGCTATAACGGGCACACCATTTTTATTTAACTGACGTACGATACGGGCTCGTTGTTCACTTAAATCCACGATCCCAAGACTGACCGTTGCACCTAATTGTTTTAACTGTTCAATAAGATAAGAATCAGAAAAAAGTCCGACCAGCTCATCTTCATATAACTCACAAAAAAAAGTCAGTTTATCAGGCAATCCACTTTTCATATTTTATATAAGTCAGTCATTATGCTTTACTATAATTACAGAGCCAATTGCATTAAAAAGGATTGTCTGGGAAACTGAACAAGCTCTATATCACAAATACGGGGATGAGCTTCAAGCGTATCAGTCTGATAGATGGTAATAGGAAGAATAATAACATTATGCCAGTCAATTGAGAAAAATTCAGCCAGCCATTGTCGGCGTTCTTTCTGACTTTTAGTACATAATAAAGCTTCTGTATTATGAACAACTAAACCTGATTTTCTGGATTCATCCATTAAAGTATTTGTCATGGTGTCTAAATTGATATTTCCAGCATTCCAACCTTCTGACAACATTGCACTTTCACGATAATCAAAAAAGTTAAGATCTAAATAATCTGCCAGGGCAAGAGACAGATCAGGACGATATTCTGGAAATAGTATTTGAAAAGCACCTTTAGCATGATGTCGTTCATACACTTCTTTTATTAAATCAAGCCATTCACTATGTTTGGACATTGCTTCATTGAACATTGATCACGCCTTCATTGTCTGTTTAATTTAAAGCTTTCTGCTTACAATAAAGTAAGCAAAAAATGTACCAAAAAAAACAATTATTAAAACAGCTTAATCCTTAATTTTTTGAGTAGTATCTTTCGAACGATGTTGATATTCTGATTGTCTGAGCGAAGCCTCTTCAGCCAACTCATACTTAATGATAAGACGATACACATGACGCTCACTGATCCCCATCACTTGTGCAATAGTGGTACGATGTCCTGCATATTTTTGCAATAATAATTTCAAATATGACACTTCAATTTCTTCAAGCGTTGGGTCTACACCCGGCGTAATATCTAATTGAAAGCCATTTTTTGATTTATCACAGTCTCTTAGATTCAGATGCTGCCCACGAATGATCTTACTCTTTCGTGAAAGAATAATAGCCCTTTCAATCATGTTTTTTAATTCACGTACATTTCCTGGCCAGTCATACGAAATAAGCTTTCGCATCGCTTCTTTGGCCAATGTTTTTTTCACACACATAGAAAAATTGTTATTACGGATAAAGTGATCGACCAGAAATGGAATATCATCACGTCTTTCTCTCAGTGGTGGCGTATAAATACTAAAGGCATCCAGGCGATAGTAAAGATCGGCTCGAAAATCTTCCGTTTCAGACATTTTCTTCAGATCCCTATTGGTGGCTGCCACAATTCTTACATCTGAGGAAAGATCTAGAGTTCCTCCCACTCTTCGAAATTTACCTGTTTCTAAAACACGAAGCAGCTTTGCCTGGATAACTGGCGGTATTTCACCAATTTCATCAAGAAACAATGTCCCACCTGTAGCACCTTCAATGAGGCCTTTTTTCTTTCCATTTGCACCGGTAAAAGCACCTTTCTCATAACCAAACAGTTCAGATTCAAACAGGTTTTCCTGTAATGTACAACAATCCACCGCTACAAAATTTTTCTCAGAACGATTGCTTTGTTCATGAATAGCTCTTGCAACCAGTTCCTTACCTGAACCACTTTCACCCAAAATCAATACCGTCATATCACTCGGTGCTACGGCATCAATCAGTTCCTTTGCATATTCCAAAGCAGGGCTCTGCCCTACCATAAAAGGCAGCTTATCATTCTGATCCTTAATACGTGCTTTATAGAACTTGTGTTCATCTTCCAGAGCTGCAATTTTCAGCACTCTCTGGACAGTCAAAGTCAGTTCATCAGGGCTCACTGGCTTAGTAAGATAATGTGCCGCTCCAGCCTGAATAGCATCAACCGCATTCTGCACTGTACCGTAAGCAGTAAGAACAATCACAGGATGTGAATCAATCAACATGGGTAACTGACTAATACATTCACCATCAGGAAGACGCATATCTGAAATAATCAAATTCGGTTCATGCTGCCTGAGGTATTCCTCTGCCTGAGCAAAACTGTTTACACCAAAAGCAGTATGTCCCATTCCTTCCAATTGATGTACCACCATCTGATTGAGAAGCTCATCATCTTCAATGACCAGTATTTTAGCATTCATTGTTTTACCCTCTGCATAGAAGCTTCTGGTATTGTCAAAATAAAACAGCTGCCTCTACCCAGCTCACTTTCTACTTCCAGCTTGCCATCACAACTTTTTACAATTGCCATAGAAATGGGCAAACCTAATCCAGTACCATATATATTGTCCGCACGTCGACTAAAAAAAGGCATAAAAATTCTCGATAAATTGTCTTTTGATATCCCAATACCAGTATCTTCAAATCGAATAATAACCTGTCCCTCTTCCAATCGACCGGTAATTTTCAACTGCCCACCTTTAGGCATCGCATGAAAAGCATTTTGTACTAGATTCAAGACAAGCATTCTCATCTCACTTTCACTGGCAAAAACTCGTAATAGTTGCTCCGGAAAAGCTTCAATCACTTCAATTGATGTCAGTTCAGCATCCCATTTAACGAGACTGAGAATATCACTTATTGCTTTGTGAATATCAACTAGTTCCTGCTGACCTAATGGTGCAGCACTAAGGCGCAGCAGACGATCAGTCATTTGAATGCATTGCTCCATCGACTGGGAGGCAATATTCAGGTAATTGCTGATTTCATAGGAATTTTTCTTGTTATCATCATGAGATTGATTTTCACCCTTAAGCATCATATCCAGTGAATTCAAGGCTAATTTCATAGAACTCAATGGATTATATATTTCATGTGCCACATTAGCTGCCAGACGGCCTAATTCAGATAATCGCTGTTCATGAGTAAATTGAACTTCATGACTGAGATCACGGATAGATTCCACTATAAATTTTTTTTCTTTGCCATCTTTGATAATATTCATCGGTGCAGCAAAAACTTCAACATCCAGAATATTACCATCACATTGAACATGATGACGAATGACTTTAAAGGGCTTGTCTGTTTTTTGAATCTCTTTCAGAGTACAGTTCATTAATTGTTCAGGGCAGGGTGTATCACTATTCTGAGTGGCGACGTAACATTTCTCTCCAACCCATGATTGACCATGACACCCGGTTTGTTCTCGAAATGTTTGATTAACCAGCAGCATATTAAAATCATCATCGATAATGCGTAAGCCATCAGGAATAGCATCCACCATAGCCTGAAGAAAAATCTGATTCTCTTCTAATTTGCGCATACTGGACTGAAGATTGGAAGCCATTAAATTAAAGTTTTCACCCAGCACTGACAATTCATCATTACCAGATAGTTTGACTCGAGTATCTAATTGACCATGAGCAATGGAATGACTGGCATTGCTAAGGGTTTTTACTGACTGCAAGATGAAACGGCGGATAAACCACCAGCCGCCTAGTAAATTAATTATCACTATCAGCGCACCTGCCCCTATAAGGAGCAGAGTCGTATAACGTGCTTTATGGCGAATAGAGGATGCATCATAGTCTATCAGCAGAATACCATTGACAGGATTGTCAACCACTGTTCCATGGCATTCTTGACAATGGGTTTTATTGTGTACCGGCCTGATGCTCCGAAGCACCTCAACGCCCTGTGCGTCCTGAATAAAATTGGTTTGTGGCATGCGTTCCTTAATCCATTTTCCATCCATCACCTTGTCAACGAATTCCGGATGACTGGAAAAACGAACCTTTCCTGCAGTGTTAACAATCATGACTCTGTTTATATTAGCTTGCTGACCTAAACGATCCACAATAAAGGCTAAACCTTCTAAGTCTCGTTTCAGCATAGCATTCTCCAATGAAGATTGGAGCAGGTTATTGACATCACGGGCAGCCATAGAACGCTCTTCTTCCAATTCAGACTGATAGAACATTAAGAACAACCAAAGAAAGACAAGTGAGCTAATCAAAAAACCAGTAATAGTAGCCAAAGTAAATTTGTAATTGAGGCTTTTGAGGCTTTTTACTAATTTTGTCATAACTATACATTCTCCAAAACACATCGACAAATGTTAATCTCATGCATTATTTCATAGGAAGCAAGCGGTAATTTCACTCTTATTATACTAATGAAAAAATATATATCTCTGACATTATGTCATGTCTGATAAAAAAATACCCTTTAACGACAATAAAAGAACACTGTTTTTCTCTTGCTAGTACAAATAGCCATTACTTTTCAATGAGTGGCGTATCTCTTGCTTCATCATCAAAGTAAGTATTTTTTAAAATTATCAATCAGCTAAGGAAAAGACATGCAAAAACAAACGATACGACTACAAGGTCTGCTCAGCGCATCCTTGTTGAGCGTTATATGTAACACTTATGCTCAGGAATCAGTCTCAAGCTTTGAACAATCTCTTATTAATAAGAGTGACCCCGTCAAACAAGCTCAATTAGAAAATGGACTTGCTGGAACACAAGCTGATTTTGATATGGAAGCACTGGCACATGAGCTAAAAATTCGTGGCTGGGATATTCAAAACAAAACAGATGGCAGTTTAATTTTAGCTCCCCGAAAAGCTTCTGAAAACTCCTCTGAAATTTTTTCCGACAAAAAGGCTGATAAAAACACCACAGCAAATGTTCAATGGCAACAACTGCAGCAGAAACTTAAAGATGCTGGCTGGACTGCCGTTCTTGATACAGACGGTTCTATGCATCTGACACCACCCGATACTGCCCCTTCAACAAAGTCGGAACTTCCCAGTCAAACAATAAAAAGTACTGCAGACACCCATTTAAAAGATACGCTTAAAAAGACACAGAAAAAATTGCAAGAAAGTGGTTGGAATGTCACCAATAATCTCGATGGCAGTATTTTTCTTTATCCACCTCAAAATCCTGCTGCAAAAAAACTCCATATTTGTCAGGGTATAAAGCCAAGCGTTGAAGTCTCATTACCCGTTGACAGCTGGCAGGAAGCATATGACATTGCACGGGGGTGGTTAGAAAATGAGTCTATTCTTAATAGCACTGTGGGAAAAATACGTAAAATATTTAATGTATATATTATCAGTATTGTTTCTGATAAGTCCCCTTATACTCTCATGCATCAGATCGCTATAAAAAACAATAATGGAGCTGTGATTCTCCTTAACTGATCCCTTAAGTCAGGATGCAGTTCTGTATCCTGACAAATTGTCACTACCAATAAAACACATGAACTAACTTATACAGACCTATGTTTTTTAATATTATTTTATGATTTATATTACATGCTAAAAAAGTATGCCTGTACGTACTACTCAATCATTAAAAGATACCATGACACAAAGTCATGTTTTTATTTCTTTTAATCTTACACCACTTTAAAAAAATCCATTTATTTATATATATTTCAGTCTATTAGATGATTTTTTATTGTGCTGGCACAAGCGTTGCTACAAGACATTCAGACGTAATCACATCAAGATTCAATACGTAACATAAACGGACATGATAAGAGCGATAAGACTTATGACAATAAATACAAATATAAATACTATTTCAGCAACTTTAATATTGTTTTTGTTTTGTATGATCTGTACTATTTATTCATCAGCCGTAGTTGCAGGTTATTCCGTCGCTGGCACTGCGCCCTGGCAACGACCTGTGGATGCACCATTCATCGAATTTGTACAACATGATCACAAATGGTATGAAAAAGCACTGGTAGGTGTTGATGCACCTTATCCTCGCAGCCTGTATTTTCTTGACAATCAGGGAAATTGGTACACACCCTTCACTAGTCCGGGAATGGTTGGGCCATATGATATTCGTAAATGGCATAAGTAAATCACCTAACTTGTTAAACAATTTTTGGATCTGTGATTTAGGGGGAAACAATTCACTTATTTACAAATCCTTTTAGCACCTGACTAACATAATAAAAGTCAGAATTAATTTCCTGAGGAGGAAAGTATGAAACTTCGAATGCAAACACTAAGTAAACAAATTAAGAAAATTATGGGCGTAGCAGCAGTTGTTGGCGCTGTTGCAGCAACCTCAGTTAGTGCAAATATGTCTGGTATGTCAGGAATGTACGGCATGAACGGCATGAACGGCATGAACGGCATGTCAGGCATGAACGGCATGTCAGGCATGAACGGCATGTCAGGCATGAACGGCATGTCAGGCATGAACGGTATGTCAGGCATGAACGGCATGTCAGGCATGAACGGCATGTCAGGCATGAACGGTATGTCAGGTATGTCTGGTATGGCTGGAATGAACGGCTACTTCAAAATCACTCCCCAGGGGCAGATCTTCTTTTACCCAGCTACTGGTATGTCAGGTATGTCAGGCATGAATGGTATGTCAGGCATGAATGGTATGTCAGGCATGAATGGTATGTCAGGCATGAACGGTATGTCAGGAATGAACGGTATGTCAGGAATGTACGGCATGAACGGTATGTCAGGCATGAACGGTATGTCAGGAATGTACGGCATGAACGGTATGTCAGGTATGAACGGTATGTCAGGAATGAACGGCATGAACGGTATGTCAGGAATGAACGGCATGAACGGTATGTCAGGAATGAACGGTATGTCAGGAATGAACGGTATGTCTGGCATGAACGGTATGTCAGGAATGAACGGTATGTCAGGAATGAACGGTATGTCAGGAATGAACGGTATGTCAGGCATGAACGGCATGTCAGGCATGAACGGTATGTCTGGTATGTCTGGTATGTCTGGCATGTCTGGCATGAACGGCTACTTCAAAATCACTCCTCAAGGACAAATCTTCTTCTACCCAGCAACAGGTATGTCTGGCATGTCCGGCATGAACGGTATGTCTGGAATGAACGGTATGTCTGGAATGAACGGTATGTCTGGAATGAACGGTATGTCTGGAATGAACGGGATGTCTGGAATGAACGGTATGTCTGGAATGAATGCCTGGAGATAGAAAGTTACACTTCTCTTAACAATTGCAAGGATGCATTTTTAAAAGTGCAGGGACGCACAATTTTTGGCGCTGAAATGCGCCATCTTTTTACCTTGAAATTAATTAACTCATCAATAAAATTTTCTGTTGATGACGAACCCAGTAGCCTGAGGTCGACACAAAATGAAAAGAGACTATTTATTCCTGGCACTACTCCTGCTATCAACATATGCTATGGCACTCTCAGCAGCTGAAACATCAACCAACAAAGATTATCAACGTGCTCAGTGGGATTCCATTCATTTTCAACCAGAGATTGCTACTGCAACCAATGAGCAATGTTTAAGCTGTCATCAGGAGGTGCTTGATCGCAATGTACTTAAAAAATCACCTGCGGGACTTGCAACAACATCCACTAAAGCATGGTACCAAACACTCACCACCTATGAAGGTGAACAGCAAACCTTTCATCAGAGACATTTGACCAGTACCCTTTCAAAGCAGGTCATGAACATGCAATGCAACACATGTCACCAGGGAAACGACCCTCGAGAAGAAGCCATTATTCCACCCAATCACGAGCAAACTCGTTTTACCTTACGTAAGTCAGTCAATCCTGAAACATGTCTGATGTGCCATGGTGAATTTTCAGACTACAAACGTATGGGGCTGACCTCTCATTGGAACACGTCAAGAGATATATTTCAGAACAATTGCATGATTTGCCATACCGGTGTTCGAACGAATCGCCACCAGGTTAATTTCCTTAAAGCAGAAGCTATAGAAACAGCAGGTAAAAAAGATTCTGATGTTTGCTTTGGCTGTCATGGTGGACGTCAGTGGTATCGAATTGCCTATCCCTACCCACGACATGCATGGAATGGTATGGCCAAGGAAACTCCAGATTGGGCGAAAGATCGACCCACCGAATCCAATCCCAGATTTCGGATCACATCACAAAAAATAACCCAAAAATAGCGAACCTGGTGTAAAGGAAAAAACTATGAGTATTAAAGAAAGCTTTGATAAGCTTCAGCAACGTTTGAATCTGACCAGACGTTCTTTTTTAAAAAACACAGCAACTGGTGCAGGTGTTCTGGCAGCAGGTGGATTAATAGAAATAAAACATGGCAAGGAAGCAAAGGCTTTTGCCTATGAACCTTACCCAAAAGATGATCAACTGGAAACTATTGTCACCAGTTGTGCACACAACTGCGGCTCACGCCACATGCTGGTGGCACACAAATGGAAAGACGTGATTGTACGGCTTTCCACTGATGATGGAAGTTATCAAAAAGGCGGACAATTCGGCAAAGACTCTAATGAAGAACCTCAGTTGCGTGCTTGTTTACGAGGACGTTCATATCGACAACGAATATACTCCGCTGAACGCCTGCTCTATCCTATGATGCGAGTAGGTGAACGGGGTGAAGGAAAATTCAAACGTGTCTCATGGGATGAAGCATTGGATTTTGTCGTCAAAAAGATGAATCATCTCAAAAGCACTTATGGACCAACTGCTATTCTGGATCAAAGCTATGCTGGTGCATCCTTTGGAGTATTACACAAATCTGATCAGATCGAAGGGTTGCTTGGCCGTTTTCTCGGTATGTTTGGATGTCGAACCAATTCCTGGTCTGTACCTTCCTATGAAGCAACCACTGCCAGTTCCAAATGGACCTATGGTACCATTCAAGATGGTAATGAAGATGATACCTTCGCTGAATCAAAACTCATGATTATGTGGGGCTGGAATCCGGCATATACCTTTCATGGTGGTAATACGGTTATGTATATGCGTATGGCCAAGCAGCGTGGGTGTAAATTTGTACTGGTTGATCCGCAATATACCGACTCCGCTGCAGCATATGATGCCTGGTGGATCCCCATCAAACCTAATACTGATGCCGCAATGATGGCCGGTATGGCGCATTATATTTTTACCCATAATTTACAAGATCAGGAATTTATTGATAAATTCGTACAGGGTATGGACGCCGGAACCATGCCTGACTGGAGTAAAAATTCCCTCAATGGCCAGGAAAATTTTAAAGATTATATTATGGGTGTTAATGACAACCAACCTAAAACACCGGAATGGGCAGCAGAAATCTGTGGCGTACCTGCCAAAGACATTATCAAGCTGGCCGACATGTATGCACAAACAAAACCGGCAGCACTCAAAGCTTCCTGGGGGCCTGGACGTAATGCCTATGGTGAACAATATAGTCGTATGGCTGCTGCATTACAGGCTATGACAGGAAATATTGGAAAAATTGGTGGTTGTGCAGAAGGTGTCGGTAAGGGATGGCATGCTGAATCTGTCGCTTATCCTTATGATCAATATGCTAATATCTGGTTCCAGGCAATCAAATCTGATCGCTGGGCTCATTGTGTAATTAATTATCCTAATGTCAAACGTGAAGAAGTCGGCTTATGGCCCCGGCAGGATGCCACCGATGGTCAGATCCCAAATATTAAAGGGATTTTCTGGCAGGGTTCAGATTGGTTGAACCAGCTCACTAATATCAACAAGGATCTCGAAGCAATAAAAATGCTTGAGTTAGTTGTTTGCATGGATTCAACCATCACACCATCAGGTTTATGGGCTGATGTACTTCTACCGATATCCACTCACTTTGAACGACATGATGCTGCCTTGCCTTGGTATAAAGGTCATTATTATATCCACCGTCCTAAAGTCATTGAACCCATGGGAGAATCAAAAACTGATATACAGGTGTTTACTGAGCTGGCCTATCGAATCGGCGGTGATGTCTTCGGTAAAGCTTATAATCCCAAAGCTAATCGAAATTATTTTATCAACAATGATGCTGTGGATGAAGCTTATTTACGTGAATGGTGGGAAAAACAAGTCATGGCACATCAGCATGTCAACATGTCATGGATTGAGTTCAAAAAAACTGGTGTTTATAAATTCAAATTGGATCGCCCTCATGTAGCTTTTCAGGATCAAATTGAAAAAGGCAAGCGTTTTGAAACTGCTTCTGGAAAAATCGAAATTCTCAGTACTGAGCTGGCTAATATTGGAGATTGGAAAAAAACCAAGTACGGCTACCACATTCCATCCATTCCAAAATGGATTGAACCCTGGGAATCATTAAACTCACCCAAGACAAAAGATTGGCCTTTCCATCTAATTTCACCTCATCCACGTCATAGGACTCATTCAATCTTCAATAATAGCTCATGGCTGCGTGAAACTTATGAACAGGAAGTGACAATTAATGCCTCAGATGCCAAACGGATAGGGATAAAAAATGGTGACACGGTCGAGCTGTGGAATGAACGCGGTAAAGTTGTTGTACCAGCCTACGTGACTGAACGCTGTATGCCTGGTGTATTAGTTCTGTATGAAGGTGTATGGATGGATCTGGATGAAAACGGAGTCGATCGTGCAGGCAATCCAGATTTTCTGACTCTGGATGAGCCAAGCCCAGCCGGTGCCTTTGCTTATAACACAGTGTTATGCAATATACAGAAAACGAAACTGGCTCATCGTCCTGGTTGGGACAAGTTGGCCACTTCCCGTGCGCACGTTTTTCGTCGCGACTATTAATCAGACTTGAAGGAATATAGCATGTCAACGAAGAAAGATGTCAAGAAAATCCGTGAAGCGGTTAAACGCACCAAACGTGAAACTTATACGCCAGTTAAATCTACAATGCAAATGGGCTTTATTCATCATAATGTCGATTGTATTGGTTGCCGCGCCTGTGAAATTGCTTGTAAGGACAAGAATGGATTGGCTCCAGGCCCTCGTTTTCGCCGTGTGCAGTATATTGAGGGTGGTACTTATCCAGATGTATTTGCCTATAAAGTGAATATGTCCTGTAATCACTGTGCTGAACCAGCTTGTCTACCCACCTGCCCGACAGGAGCAATCTTCAAACGCAAGAAAGACGGTATTGTGGATATTGATTCCACATTATGTATTGGCTGCCGGCGCTGTGAAGCTGCCTGTCCCTACGGTGCCCCCCAATATGATCCTTCCGAAAATATTGTTAAAAAATGCAATATGTGTGTGGATGAAATTGATGCAGGTAGAAAACCCTATTGCGTCATGGCCTGTATGATGCGAGTGCTGGATATTGGTCCCATTGAAGAAATTTGGGATGGTAAGCTTAATACAGTGGCATATGGCGGAAAAGATACAGTTTCCCGTCAGGTTAAGAATATGGCCAATATTGAATTAACCAAACCTTCTATTGGATTTGTCGCCCACAGCAAAGGAAAACTAAAATGAACGCAGCATTGCCAAATTCTGATCTGCCAGATTTTTTAAGTACTTTTCGAATGCGTGTTGCTGAAGATCTTAATTTAATGGCAACACTGCATGATCGTGAACCTGATTCAGTCCTGCTGAAAGAACTCCATAAAATTGATTTTCCTTTTTGCCTCACGATCATACCAGATAGTGGCCCTGGTTCAGACGCTGTCTTTAAATTACAAAAGACTCTGGCAGAGCTCTCTGGTGAAATCGATGAAAGCATACTAGATATACTCGCTGCTGATTATGCCAGCATTTATCTTACTCATAATATTTCTGCATCACCTGAAGAATCCGTCTGGCTGGATGAAGACAGTCTGGTTTGCCAGCAGAGCATGTTTGATGTGCGTAACTGGTATAAATCCCATGGTTTGGAAATCCAGAACTGGCGAAAAAGACCTGACGATCATATTGTCTATGAACTGCAATTTATCGCACAGTTATTGGATAAAGATGAAAGTTTAGAAACATTAGAACAGGTTGCCATCTTTATGGATGTGCATCTGCTACGTTGGCTGGGTAACTTTGGCGAGCGTGTATTGCTGCGTTGTGATACACAATACTTTGCCAGTATCGCTGCACTGACTGCCGCATATTGTGAAGAGCTTCGTGACATTCTGGCACAGATTCTGGAACAAGCTCGCCCCACACGGGAAGAAATAGAAGAACGAATGAAACCCAGGCAACCTCAAACAGAAGAAATGCCGGTTAAGTTTATGCCTGGTATGGGGCCAGCTGTTTAAACTCATGAGTTTTATACCACTGTATTTATATCTCACTATTTAACGAACAATAAGCAAAAGGATTTTTATGATTTTCTCAAAGAAAAAAAGCTATGTATCTCTACTACAGATTATTCCTGTTACCTTCGCTACCTGCCTCATGACAACTCCAGTTTCAGCAGCTGATGCCACTGCCGGAAAGTCAATTTATGACGGTGCAGGTGCCTGTACTTCCTGCCATGGAGCAACTGGTGCTGGCGATGGTGTTGCTGCTGTTGCATTTAATCCAAAACCTGCAAGTTTTGTGAGTGCTGCTTTTCGACTGGACACTGATGGTGACGGCAATACTGGAAGCGATTCAGATTTAAGTAATAGCATCAAAAATGGTGCGGCAATATACGGTGGTAATGTGGGTATGCCTGGTCGACCTGATTTTTCTGATGCCCAAATCAACGATCTGGTTGCTTATATCCGTACTCTGAAAAAATAAACACCCTTTGTAAGGTAACGAATGTACAGCACAAAAAGTCATCTTTTTGAAAAAATCACTCAGGAGTTTCGTCTGCCTGTGGTAGATGCTGACGCATGTGTACATGCACTATGCAATAATACTGATTGCCATGCTTGTGTCGATGCTTGTCCCACACATTCATGGGTGCTTGATGATGAAACTCTGGGACTCAATATTGAGGCTTGTGATGGCTGTGGTCTGTGTGTTCCTGCATGTCCATGCGGTGCATTACAAATCCACTTCCCCTGGGTGACACGCCAAATTGGTGCACGTATGGTGGCTCTTTTTGCTTGTGATAAAAGTGGTATCAATGAGAGTAGCGGAATGCTTCCCTGCATTCATGCATTAGGACTGCGTCAATTATTACAGCTGTATAATTCTGGTATTAATCATCTGTTGCTGGCAACTTCAGAATGCAAAGAATGCTCTCGATACCAGTCAGAGAATATCTATCAGCGTTTGGAACAACTCAATCAATTACTTTTTGATCATAATAAATCACCAATAATTATCTTGCAGCGTTCAAATGAGGCATGGATTAAAATCTTTAGAACTGATGAAACAGTCAGCAGTGGTACTCAAGTATCAAGACGTGATTTCCTACGTGGCGGTGGACAACAGTTGCGCAAACAATTACTGATAATTGATCCGCTCAATCATTCTGAATTTCAGACCATTCCTCCTGGCCAGTTACTACCAGACAGTAAGATAAAGAAAGTCCATTGGCCATGGGTGCCAGTCCTTGATGAAAAACAATGTAATGGTTGTGATGCCTGTATAAGACTTTGTCCAACTGGTGCTTTAAATCTGTACCATAGTGATGAAAATTCATCAGAAATGTATGAATTAAATCCAGTACAATTAAGATATGAAATCAACCCGCAAAACTGCACAGGATGTGGCATCTGTTCCACAGTATGTGAATCTGAAGCCATTTCCATTCACAGTTGGTTACTCTCATCATCCAGTCAAATTGATTTATCAGAAAACACCTGTACAGCCTGTGGAAACACTTTTCATATACCACAACAACATATACATCATCATAACGTGCTGTCTGGCAAAGTGCATTGTCGTATTTGTCAACTTCATAATCATAACACTAATCTTTATCAGGTACTGGAGTAATTATTATGTCACAACGACATCCAATTATAGCAATAACTTGTTCTTACGGTGCAGGGACAACAACGGTTAAAGATACTCTTGATATTATATTTCAGCAAGTTGGTGCTCAAGCTGCTTTTGTGGAGGGCGACAGCTTTCATCGTTATGATCGCAGTGAAATGAAAAAAGAGAAAAAGAAAGCAAAAAAGAATGGTAAGCGACTCAGTCATTTTGGCCCGGAAGGGAATTTGTTTAATAAGCAATTAGAGTTATTTCAGAGTTATGGCAAGAATGGAACAGGCCAGAGACGGCAATACATTCATGATGAAGAAGAAGCTGCTATTTACGGATGTAAACCAGGGACATTTTCTTCATGGGAAAAAATCCCAAATGGCACTGATCTGCTTTTTTTATGAGGGACTGCATGGTGGTGTGATCACCGATAAATATAACCTGTCGGACGAAGTCGATTTGTTGATTGGTGTAGCCCCTTCAATTAATCTGGAGTGGATTCAAAAAATTAATCGTGATACCAAAGAGCGTGGTTATGATCATGAATATGTCTGTGATGCAATTTATCGTCGTATGTACGACTATATGAATTACATATTACCGCAATTTTCTAATACTCATATTAACTTTCAGAGAATACCCATTATCGATACATCTAACCCTTTTATGGTGAGGAAAATACCAACAGCAGATCAGAGTCTTGTCGTGATCCATTCCCTTAAATTTCAACCCTCGGTTGAATACAATTTACATTTAAAAGGTTTAATTGAAGGACTTCAGATCACAAGATACAGCACTTTGGTGATTCCAGGAAGAAAAATGCAATATGCCATGGAGTTGATTTTAACCAAGCTGATTCTGGATCTTATGGAAAAAAGTGGTCATCTGCATGATAAACTATTGCAGAAAGTGTAGTAAAAAGTTAATCACTAGGATAAGCGATTTTAAGGAAATAAATTTCCAACAATATCTAATATGGCTATATAGCTCAGTTGGTTAGAGCACAGCATTCATAATGCTGGGGTCACTGGTTCAAATCCAGTTATAGCTACCATTTTTTTAATCTATACCCATTACCCTTCAAGATGCAGGAATTAGCACCTGAAAATTATCATTAATTCGATTTCCCAGAGTACCACCGAGCATTATCTCAACAACCAACAGAAGTTAACTCATTGAGTTCACAGACAGCATTGTAACCGGCATAGCCATCGGCTTGAAAATAACCACTAAAGTCACCTAATAGGCGTAACAACACCTTACTTACAACGAGAAGGATCCTATTCAAATAGCACACTGGGTTTGCCTGGCGCGGTTCCCCGCGACTCACCCACATGTATTTATCAGAAGTGACTGCTCGCCCCGGCTCTTTTAGAACATTGAGTATTATTTTATCCATTTGGATAATATCACTTTCAAACTGGTAGTATCGTAATAGATTCATCAGTGGTTGTAGCTCTCGAGCCAACTTAATTACCCAGTTGTCCATGGTGGCTCGGGTAATATCACCACCATAACATGATAATATGCCTTCCATTCGATAAAGTGGTAAACCATCTGCATATTTTAAAATAATGATATGAGCCATCAGTTGGATAGTGCCCATTGATTTGGCTAATGGTTGCTTTGGCATGACTGTACTGGTGTGGGGGTATTATGTAACACTCAACGACTATGGAATGAAAGTCCATAGGTTGTAAGTAGGACTAAAAGTCCTTAGAATCAAAAGCATTCTACCCAAACTAAAGTGGACCCTATCGTCAAGACAAGTCAGTTAAAAAATAAGATATAAAATATCCACGAGGGTGTAAAAATAAGTGTGTAACTGTTCATTTTTGTTAATATACCAAAAGGTAATAACTAATGAGCAGAATAATGGATCAAGAAAAACTAAAAGCGTTAGCAGAAGAACTTGCTAAAGATGTAAAAACACCTGAAGAT
>JAUJGA010000145.1:0-4702 GCA_042095675.1 Gammaproteobacteria bacterium | reverse complement strand
GATAAAAAAGGTAAACAACGAAAGAAATATCCTTATACGAGCATGATGACTCCTTATGATAAGCTGAAATCACTGACTGAAGCAGAAAAATATTTGAAGAAAGGTAATATTTTTGAAATAATGGATAAAATTGCTTATGCCATGACATATAATCAATCGGCTCAACGGCTGCAAAAGCCCGCATGTCACTATTTCAATCAATTATTGATAAACGAGAATTAAAGATAAGTTAAGTGGAACTACAGAGGAAATTAGCCTCTAAGTCCGAATTATCCAGATACACACAACCCAAGAAATAAACCTTGAGATATATCGCAAGCGTCTCCGGTCAATTTCAGGGATGTGGATATGTGGATAAGACTACTACTGATATTTGGATTGAGAAAAATCCACCTTGTTCAGATTCATTCCACTATTGGAAAATACTTACATTAATTCTATGTATAGTGATAAAGAATTAATCTTGCTTGTAATAAAGAGATAGATCCCCATTTATGCTAGTATAAATTGACCTATTGGGTCATTACAGAAATACAACTTTAACGGACAAAGATCAAAAAATGGGGTATGCATTCGGATAAGTACTTTGGAAAACCATTTCTCTGCACACTCTCGCGCTGTATTTATCCTCACTTTGGGTAGTTGAAGAACAAAAGATAAAGAGCTAAAGCTAAAGCTAAAGCTAAAGCTAAAACATAGCAGTAGCAACAAAACTCCGTCATTTGCGCATTCCCCTGCATTCGCTAGGGGCAGGCTTTTTAGCGGGAACCTATCTCTTTAGATGTTGCTCTTGATTTTTCTTCTGTTCTTGCTTTTTCGCTCCCAGAGAGGGAATGTGACGTAAGAGTGATTTGGAGTATGTGCTTATGTTTCAGGGGATTGTAAAAGCATGGAAGTTTTACATAGCGTGCCATGGATGGCCTTGAGCGTCCCCTGAAACATAAGCCCATACTACGAAGCACGTATTAAAACACTCACATTACCGAACGTCCTTTTTAAATCTAAGTTATGCTCTATACTTAGTATAGACTTTATATGTTAGCAACAGGCTTTAAGTGACATGACTCATATTAAAAATTCAAATGATTGGCATGATGACCATGATAATGAACCAGACCATAGCGATGGTGATACAGCGGTTGAAACAGCTAAACCTAAGTTAAAGAAACCCCGTATGTATCGGGTATTGATCAATAATGATGATTACACGCCTATGGAGTTTGTGGTGCATGTTCTGGAAAACTTTTTTTCTATGGACAGGGCAAAGGCCACGCGTGTCATGTTAGATGTTCACAATCAGGGTAAAGGTAATTGTGGTTTGTTTACACGTGATACTGCTGAAACAAAAACTTTGCAGGTAAATAACTATTCTAAAGAACATGACCATCCATTAATGTGTTCTATGGAAGTAGATTAGAACTTTTTGTACAAAATAGAAGGAATTAATTGTGCTGAGTAAAGAGCTTGAATTTACACTCAACCTGGCTTTCAAAGAAGCCAGGGAAAAACGTCATGAATTTATGACAGTTGAGCATCTGCTATTGGCGTTATTAGATAATCCTGCAGCGGAAGAAGTACTGGCTGCCTGTTCCGCCAACTTAAAGCATCTGCGTAATGAGCTGATGGCTTTTCTTGATGAATCAACCCCAATATTATCTGAAGTAGATGAGCGTGATACCCAGCCTACCTTAGGATTTCAAAGAGTCTTACAGCGGGCGATTTTCCAGGCGCAATCATCAGGTCAGAAAAAGGTGAATGGTGCCAGTGTTCTGGTGGCTATTTTTAATGAACAGGAATCTCAAGCAGTTTATTTATTAAGTCAATTTGATGTGACCCGCTTAGATGTGGTGAGTTTTGTTTCTCATGGCATTAGTAAGATGGAAGATAATACATCAGGTGAAGGTGATGAAATCGGTCAGGATTCCAGTAGTACACAGACAGCGGATGCAAAGGCTTATCAAAACCCGCTGGATTTATATGCAATTAATCTCAATGAACGTGCTAAAGAAGGAAAAATTGATCCCTTAATTGGTCGTAAAGAAGAAATAAACAGAACAATTCAAATTCTCTGTCGTCGAAGAAAGAACAATCCCTTATTAATTGGGGAAGCTGGGGTAGGTAAAACAGCTTTGGCAGAAGGTTTAGCAAAGAAAATTGTTGATGATGAAGTACCTGAAGTTTTGCATGAAAATGTTATCTACTCGTTGGATATGGGTGCATTACTGGCTGGAACAAAGTACCGTGGTGATTTTGAAAAGCGTCTCAAAGGTGTTTTAAATCAACTAAAAAAAGAGCCGAAATCTATCTTGTTTATTGATGAAATACATACTATTGTGGGTGCAGGTGCTGCATCTGGCGGGGCTATGGATGCTTCAAACCTGATTAAACCGGCACTGTCTACCAGTGACCTACGCTGTATTGGTTCAACAACTTATCAGGAATATCGAGGAATATTTGAAAAAGATCATGCCTTGGCTAGACGTTTTCAAAAAATTGATATTCCTGAACCATCTACTGATGAAACATTCCATATTTTAGAAGGCCTGCGTTCTCGTTTTGAAGATCACCACCAGATTAAATATACCAAACAGGCTTTACGCAGTGCTGCAGACTTATCTGAGCGTTATATCAATGAACGTCATTTACCGGATAAGGCTATTGATGTCATTGATGAAGCAGGAGCAAATCAGCAATTAAAAGCACCATCAAAGCGTAAAAATACAATTGGTGTAAAAGATATTGAAGAAATTGTTGCCACTATTGCCCGAATTCCACCCAAGACAATCAGTAGCAGTGATAAAAACTCACTGAAAAAACTGGCAAGAAATCTTAAGCTGGTGATTCATGGTCAGGATAAGGCTATTGAAACACTGGATGATGCTATTAAAATGTCGCGTGCCGGTATAGGTCGTGAAGATAAGCCTATTGGAGCATTCCTGTTTTCAGGTCCAACCGGTGTAGGTAAAACAGAAGTCTCCAAACAACTAGCTAAGTTAATGGGCATAGAACTGATTCGTTTTGATATGTCAGAGTATATGGAGCGTCACACCGTTTCCAGACTGATTGGTGCACCTCCGGGTTATGTAGGTTATGATCAGGGTGGCTTATTAACAGAAGAAATAAATAAGCATCCACATTCTATTTTACTTCTTGATGAGATTGAAAAAGCACATCCTGATGTGTTTAATTTATTGCTGCAAGTTATGGATCGCGGTACATTAACCGATAATAATGGCCGTAAGTCTGATTTTAGAAATGTAATTGTGATTATGACGACCAATATAGGAGCTGAAGTGATGTCACGTTCCTCTATTGGTTTTACCAAACAAGATCATAGCAGTGATGGAATGGAAGCCATTAAGCGGGGCTTTACACCAGAATTTCGCAACCGTTTAGATGCCATTGTACCATTTGATTCATTATCTATTGCGGTAATGGAGCGCGTGGTTGATAAATTTATTTTTGAACTAGAAACACAATTAGCAGAAAAGAAAGTTGAGCTTTATGTGGATCAGGATGGACGTAAATGGCTGGCTGAAAATGGTTATGATGAAAAAATGGGGGCTAGACCAATGGCAAGACTGATTCAGGAAAGTATCAAAAAGCCACTTGCTGAAGCATTATTATTTGGAGAGTTAGAACATGGTGGTAAAGTGACTGTTTCGCAAGAAAACGGTGAATTGACGTTTGTACTGGAAGGAGAGTCAGTTAAAGTTAAAGCAGATAATGTTCATTAAGATGATATATATGAATTGAGTCAGCCTCAATTCATATGGAAGGCTTATTTAGCCCGGTAAGTAATACGGCCTTTAGTGAGATCATAAGGTGTTAACTGAACGGTTACCAGATCACCTGTTAAGATACGGATATAATTTTTTCTCATTTTTCCAGAGATGTGAGCCGTCACGATATGACCGTTCTCTAGTTCAACTCTGAACATTGTGTTAGGCAGTGTGTCAACCACAGTGCCATCCATTTCAATCCCTTCTTCTTTTGCCATTACCTATCACCAAGCCTAATATTTTCTATCTGTTTAATTTATATGAATTTATATGAATTTATAAAGGCGTGAATAGTGCACCAATTAGACAATTTTAGCAAGTATTTTCTAGGATAATGATAAAATTTATGCTATTTTTGAGTGCTTCCAGGAGATTTGTGCCCAGGATACATGAGCATTTGACTTGCTTTCCTCTATAACAATATCATCTTCTGATAATTGTTCTTTTAATTGATCAAGCTGAATTGTATTAATAAATAACCCCATATCTGGATAAGAAAATACTAATGTACAATCAAATAGTCAATGTTTTTATATCATTAACGCTAACAGTTATTGTAGGCTTAGCCTCTTTATGACAATAAGCAATCAGTGAACCCATTAAATTGAGCATAAAACCATGTACACTGCGATGTCTTGAGTGTTCAATTTGAGAAATGGATTTTAATTGATCATTAACTATCTCAATAATAAACCGTTTTCTGAGCATAATTTTATCCCAAATTGACATGGCTGTTGCCGTCATGTTTTTACGATCATCCACATTTCCAGCTGTCAATGTTGTTGCTAAAATTTCACCCTTATGATTGATAATAAGATGTAATTTAAATCCATAAAGCCAACCCATTGATGAATTGCCCCTAGCTGCAATTCCTTCGAAAACTTTATGTTTGGGAATACGTATATTATGGCAAACTTTTA
>JAUJGA010000144.1:0-8078 GCA_042095675.1 Gammaproteobacteria bacterium | reverse complement strand
TGTTCCCATTTCTGTGCTAAAGTGTCTCTTAACATACTAATAATCCAAGCTTTTTTGTTTTTGTTCACAAACATATTATAACAAATTTGGCTTGGATTTTATTCAAAAATTAGCAATTCAGCTAAGAAACTCTCTTAAATTATTCGTTTTGCAAGTACCTCTAAAGAGAATACTTTATGGATTTACAGCCTCAGTTAACCTCGAACGACTTGGTTTTTGATGCCACGGAACAAAATTTTGAACATGTTGTTATTACAGAGTCTCAGAAACGGCTTGTTTTAGTTGATATTAGTGCTGATTGGTGTAGCCCCTGTATTGTGTTGATGCCTTTATTAGAAAAGCTCGCTGCAGAGTTTGGCGGTGAGTTTTTATTGGCAAAGGTTGATGCTGATGAAAATATGCGTATTGCCGGGCGTTATAAAGTTCGAGGTTTTCCAACTGTTATTGCTTTCATTGATGGAGAGGAAGTGGATAGATTTCATAGTGCACAAAGAGAACCCTTTGTACGTGATTTTATTGAAAAATCTCTTTTTTAATCATTCTTGTGCGAAATAATTGGAGAGGTATTGTTCAAAACTAATTTGATCACTTTTTTCCATTGCCTGTTGTTTCTCAATTGATAATTTTGCCTCATTTCTATAAAATATTTCCTGTTCAGTATTCAGGTGTAGGTTTTTATAGTAGTGGAAATGTTTTTTAGACATACGTTCTGCAAAATGATAAAAACTTTCATGATCCTGACGCATATCATCCAGCATTCTTGCTGAAGGCGTTAATTCTGGGTTGTTCACTTTTGCTGTTTGTTTTTTAAGACTTTCTCTATATGGTTTTTCAGGATTATCAGCATCTAACAAATCACATACTCTTCCCATCTCCTGCATAATTTCCATAGCCCAATCTTTTAGAACATGATTTTTACCACTTCTCAGCAGTTTTACTCTTGGCATACGTCCTCGATGTGCTGTAAGCATTTCATTATGATCAATTTCTTTTCTTTCCGAAGCATCAATCAGTGGACTCTCTTGCAGCATGCAGAATAACAGGAATGCTTCAAGAAAATGTAATTGACTCTCATTGATCCCCAAAGGATCATATGCATTGACATCTAATGAGCGTAATTCAACATATTTTATCCCTCTTTTTCTCAATGCAATGGTTGGTTTTTCATTGCCCATAAGAATTTGTTTTGGACGAATTGTTGAGTAGTATTCATTTTCGATTTGTAGAATATGATTATTAAGCTGTTGATATTTACCATCTTTGAAAAAGCCAAATTTTTCATAACCTTCATAAGGCGTAGATATAGCACAACTCAGGCTTTTAATATAACTATCCACACTGGCATAACAAGCCTTAATACCTGTTTCATTTTCTTTATTATTTTGATATCCAATATCTCCCATACGTAATGAAGTCGCATAAGGCTCATAATAAGTACTTTTATCAAATTCTTGCAAAGTGGTTGACACACCATGTACAAAAGACTTACAAACTGCAGGAGATGCCCCAAAAAGATATGGAATTAACCAGCCCATACGTTGGCTATTACGGATTAAATCAAAATATCTTTGATTGATAAATTCCTGTAAAACTAATTTTTCTTCTGACTCATGCTGCTCTATTTCCTGTAAAACTGGCAAAAAGTCTTCTGCAATAGAAAGATTAAAGTGTACTCCAGAGATAACCTGCATCACACGTCCATAACGATGCCCCAAACCTCTTCGGTAAGTGGTCTTCATGGTACCTGCATTGGAATGACCATATTTTGCCAATGGAATACTGGATTCTCCAGCAACCACACAAGGCATACTGGTAGCCCATAAGATTTCATTATCCAGATTCTTATAAACAAATTTTTGAGTGTTTTGTAGAAATTCTAATGCTTCATTAATTTTTGCAAAAGGCGGCGTAATAAATTCACTCATCGCCTCAGAATAATCAGTTGTAATATAGGGATGAGTTAGAGCAGCTCCTAAGCCCTTCGGGTGTGGTGTTTGTGCAATACCACCTGTTGTATTCACTCTAAGACTTTCTTTTTCAATGCCAATTAAATTACTCTGCAACAAACTAGTTTCAGGCAGAGTTATTAAAGCCGCAAGTCGCTTTTTAAGTAATTGATAGGATATATTTTGCATTAAATATTTTCTTCCTGAACTTGCTCACCACCATAAAGACTACTGGAAACATAACTTTGATAAAGATGGCGTAATAAGACCATAATAACGGCAGAGACTGGCAAAGCAATTAAAATACCAACAAAGCCAAATAATTGTCCGCCAGCCATAATAGCAAAAATAACAGCAACAGGATGAAGTCCTATCTTATCCCCTACTAATAAAGGTGTTAATAGTAGACTTTCGAGCAGTTGGCCGATACTGAACACAATTGCAATAGATATCAATAAGCTCAAATCATGAAATTGAATTAAAGAAGCAACGATTGCAGCCAAAATACCAACAATAAAACCAAGATAGGGAACGAAACTGACTAAACCTGCTAATAAGCCGACTAGAAGTGCCAGTTCCAGACCAGCAATCCACAAACCAATAGAGTAAATGCCGGACAAACTCACCATAACGACCATTTGACCTCGAATAAAGGCACCTAAGACTTCATCCGACTGGTGGGCTAATTTTTTAACCAAAGGCTCTATATGCCGTGGTAATAAATGTAGTGTTTTTTTCACCAATTCATCCCAGTCACGCATAAAGTAAAAAGCGATGACGGGGATCAATACCATATTAGAGACCCAGGCTATAATTGAAAGTCCAGATTTTGAAATGGTATTAACTATATGATTGGCAAAGCCACTAATAGGCCACCAGTTATCACGGATTGTCTGTTTTATCTCTGCATAATCAAAACCATATTTTGAGTTCTTATCTTCCAGGCCTGTAAAGTTCAGTAATTTTGGAATAATTTGTGTTTGTATAAAATCAATAAAATCAGGCAGCTTATGTAACAATGCCAGTATTTGATGCTCCAACAAAGGCATCAGGAGAAATAATAAAGCTAAAATTAAAATAGAAAAGCCACTAAAAACAATACTCACTGACATTATGCGTGAGAGCTTATGTGTTTCCAGCCGATCAACCAGAGGATCCCCACAATAGCCAATTAAAGCCGCTACAAGAAATGGACTAAGAATAGGAGACAATAAATAAAATAAAAAGCCCACAAGTAATACAATAGATAATGACATCCATTTTTGTGATTCAGTCATTACAGATCCTTATTGTACAAACCAATATTCAAGTTCAGGTATTAACTGCTCCACTTTGGGTAGTACCAAAGGTGACTGCACTACTTTAGGGGCTTCCATTGAAGCCTGCTCTGCAGTATTTACAAGTTGATTTTGTGGGCTTAATTTTTTATCTAAATCATCCAGAATAACTGCTTTGTAGTCTTGATTATCTTTTAAACTATTATCAACATTATTACGTTCAATAGCTTGTAATAAGTCCATCAGTTTAATTTCCTGAATCAGTGTATTTTTATCCCCTAAAAATTTTACTTTATAAATCACATGATCCTGTTCAACTTTCAATAAAATTGCTGATCTGACGCTTGCCAAGCTACTAAAATATGCATTGAGTTTCTGAAATGCAGGATATCCACGAACATTATTAATCTGCAATAGAATAACGTCATTACCTTTATCAATCAGAATATCATTGCGGTTAAAATTTGAGGTGAATTGTTGAGCTAATTTATCTGTAAGTTTATTGACTCCAGAATTAAGAACTACAGTTTTATCTTTATCTTTGATAGTCCAGAGCTGACTCTTACCTAATAATAATAAATTCCATTGACTATTCCATAAACCTGATTTTTCCTGAAACAAACGAATAGTTAGGGTTGTCTGAGCTAAATAACGCCTTGATGCAAGCAATATGGTATCACTATAATTATTCCATATATCATTAGACGAGATACTATTTTGATCTTGTAAATCCATAAATGGAAACTTCAGAGTAATTCCCCGTTGCTGTGATGCTTGCTGCAATATTTTATGTACTTCAGGATCTTCATGTTGACTTTGTAGTAGACGTTGTCCATTAATCTTCTGAGAAAACCAGACTAATGTTGCTGGCCTGGCATTAGACCAAACTGCTATATTGGTATTTTTTAATAAGGCATCAACACTTCTAGAGTCAAATTTTACCCAAAACCATTTTTGCTTCTTTTGTTCACTTTCTTTGATTGGAACTTCTTTTTTTAGAACTTCCTTCGTTGCAGCTGTGGAATTATCTGATATTAGTTTATTATCATATCTAAATTGTGAAATTGTATTTTTTGACTGTTCTAGAATGCTTGTATAATGAGGTGATTGTTCAATTTCAGATTGTCCTGAAACCTTGATCAGAACCTGAGCAAATGCCTTATTAATAAGCTCATTCTCAGTAGATTTTTCATCGACCTGAACACTTGCCTCATAAAGCTTTAGCTGCTTATGATTAGTTGGACTTTCTGCATGACTCAAAAACGGATATATCATGCAACAAAATATCCATAAAGGCAGATAAAACTGTTTGTATTTTATAATTTTCAAAATTTTTATTCTCTATTTTCTCTCATAATTCTTATCGATATTTTCCCATAAAACAAGTATACTGGCTATCAAATTCAGACTTTATCTATTATATTGTTTAGGGAAAACAAGCAAAATGCAGCATATTTATTTTAACCGATTTCAATTAATTATTTTACTGATTTTTATCAGTCTATTCAGTAGTGGTTGCTCTATGATCCAATCCTGGATGCCTGATAACGCTGATGAAACAAAAACCTGGTCAGCCAGTAAGTTATACGCAGAAGCAAAGGCAAATCTTTCAGAAGGAGAATATAAATCCGCCATCGAACTCTATGAAAAATTAGAAGCTCGTTATCCGCATGGTGCTTATGCACAGCAAGCTCAGCTTGAAACCGCTTATGCCTATTATAAATTTGAAGAACCTGAATCTGCAATTGCTGCTGCTGATCGTTTTATTAAACTACACCCTCGTCATACTCATGTAGACTATGCTTATTATCTACGTGGTCTTACCACATTTACATCGCGGAAAAGTGTCTTTGAATTTGCATTTCCTCAGGATGAGTCCAAACGAGATCCTAATGCTTCTCTTGAATCATTTAATTATTTCAATGAATTAACACATAAATTCCCAAATAGTAAATATGCCGCAGATGCCACTGCCAGGATGCGTTATTTACGTAATAAAGTTGCTAAACATGAACTCCATGTTGCCAATTATTATATGAGAAGAGAGGCATATATTGCTGCAGTTAACAGAGCCTCATTTGTGGTTGAACATTATCAACAAACTCCTGCTATCAGTGAAGCATTACTCATTATGGTTAAAGCATATAGCTTGATGGGTCAGCCACAACTAGCTCACGATGCCCAGAGAGTTTATGACGCGAATAAGAGCAAGTTTTATCCTGATGTGTACTATGAAGAAGAGAGTATTATCCCCAGTATGCATGAGTGGATGAAGATTTAAACAATTTTTACACGAACAAACAAAATAACCAATGTTTGTTTAAATCGCATCCCTATCTTCTTCTCCCGTGCGGATGCGAACTACATTTTCCACTGCAGTGACAAAAATCTTTCCATCACCAATTTTTCCTGTTCTGGCTGCATTGCTGATCACTTCAAGACAACGTTCCAGAATTTCTTCCTGAACAACAATCTCCAACTTCACCTTAGGTAAAAAATCGATCACATATTCAGCCCCACGATAAAGTTCAGTGTGACCTTTTTGACGTCCAAAACCTTTAACTTCAGTAGCAGTCATACCTGTTACACCAATTTCATACAATGCATCACGTACGTCATCTAATTTAAATGGCTTAATAATCACATCAATTTTTTTCATTTATTCTATTCCTTTGATTAATAGGGACTACTCGGTATATTATAGCACTTATTTATATTAAACCTAGAACGGAGTTTTCAACTTGGAAAACGTTTTCCATGTTTTAGGCTAAACAGCTATTGGAGCTAAACAAGTGGATGCACAAACAGTTATCGATGAAATGAAAGTATTAGCTCAAATCGATCCTCAGTTTGAGATTAAAAGGCGTATTGATTTTATTCAAAAAAAAATGCTAGATTCCGGAATGAAAAGTTTAGTGTTGGGAATTAGTGGTGGTATTGACTCAACAACATGCGGGCGTTTAGCACAGCTAGCTATTAATAATCTCAATACACAATTTCCTGATAATCGTTATCGTTTTTATGCCGTTCGACTGCCTTATGATACACAAGCAGATGAAGAGGATGCACAGACATCACTTAATTTTATTTGTGCTGATCGAGATTTAGTCATTAATATCAAACCCGGGGCAGAAGCAATTCATCAGGAAGTTTTGAATTGTTTTGCAAAGTCTAATCTAACCACACAGTCAGACTCAGCAATTGACTTTGCCAAAGGTAATGTAAAGGCCAGAACTCGAATGATAGTACAATTTGAAATTGCAGGGCTATTAAATGGCTTAGTACTTGGTACCGATCATTCAGCTGAAAATGTTACCGGTTTTTATACCAAATATGGCGATGGAGCTTGTGATATTACACCTCTATTTGGCTTAAATAAAAGACAAGTTCGACAAGTTGCTGATGCATTGGGTGCACCAAAGAAACTTATTGAAAAAACTCCAACAGCAGATCTTGAATGTCTTGAACCTTCCAAGGCCGATGAAGATGTATTAGGGCTCAGTTATGATCAGATTGATGACTTTCTTGAAGGTAAGCCTGTTACAGAAGAAGTAAAGGAAAAAATCATTAACATATATACGCTCACAGAACATAAACGTCAACCAATTCCAACAATTTATACATAAACAGACAATTTCTGATAAAATAAGAACAAGTTGCAACTCCCTCATTGCATATTTATGAGGCTAAACAAATTCTGGAGCAAACGATGATCGGTCGTTTATTACTTATTCTTGGTATTTTTTTCTTTATGTGGATATGCTATCGTTTTTTAAAAAAAACATGGATTAATAGACTTAATGATGTAAAATCACAAGAGCACGAAACACAAAAAATTCAACAAATTAAAGCTTGTTGTTATTGTAGTACACATATTCCTGAGAATGAGGGAATTGATCAGGATGGTGACTTTTTCTGTAGTTATGAGCATCTCGATAGCTTTTTAAAGCATAAAACTGAACATAAGCACTAATAAACATCACTTTTCATAGCATTATAAAAGAATCAAAACAAAACCTGTTTTTACCAAAATTCACACCTACTTTTTCTTTCGAGGAAAAGCAATAGCGCCCGTTATACCTTCTAAATTTATATCGCTTATTTATTTCAGGTATTTTTGTCAGTTTAATTTTTACCAGCGTCAAGCTTCCTCTTTTCGGCATTATGTTACCTGAATTATTTCAGTTTATGAGTTTTGCCTATCTCACAGTGAGTTTTCTTAATGGTATCACCATTCGTTGGCCTGCCTTATGGCTACAAACACATGTCCATATTCTTATTGATATTTGTGTTATTATCCTGCTAATGCATACCAGTGGTGGAGTAAAAAGTGGCGTTGGTTTATTACTACTTATCCCGATTGCATCAATTAGTATTCTATCCATGGCACGTTCCTCACTTTTTTATGCTGCTCTGGCCAGTGTATTATTACTTTTAGAGCAAGCATCTCTACAATTTAGTTATAACTTTTCTGTAAATTATACTCAATCTGGACTTTTGGGTAGCATATTATTTTTAACCGCATTTGTAACCAATTATCTAGTCAATAAAACCGAAGAAAGTGCTAAAATTGCCAGTCAAAGAGAAATTGACTTAGCTGAATTCGTATAAATAAGTGCATGAACTCTGATAGTAGCTGAGCAAACACCCTGTAAATTAAACAAGACTCAGGGTTACAATGCCATGTATAACGACCCCTAAGTTGAAACCAATCATAGAAAATTTCTTATTCCAAATGTTGCAATTTGTACTAAAAATAACAGGTGGATAAAATGAGCAAAAAACGAACAAGATATAGTGCAGAATTTAAATCAAAATTGGTTATCGAACTTTTAGAAGGAGGAGAAACTTTAAA
>JAUJGA010000143.1:0-15169 GCA_042095675.1 Gammaproteobacteria bacterium | reverse complement strand
TGTTCCCATTTCTGTGCTAAAGTGTCTCTTAACATACTAATAATCCAAGCTTTTTTGTTTTTGTTCACAAACATATTATAACAAATTTGGCTTGGATTTTATTCAAAAATTAGCAATTCAGCTAAGAAACTCTCTTAAATTGTTAGTTTTGCAAGTACCTCTAAGGTATAGTTAAACATTCGTAACTACTTACTCTACATTAAGCAATAACATTGATAATACTAACTATGAAAAAATCAGATACTAATTTTCAACCTTGGGAAAAGTCCTTTCAAAAAGTGGCGAACCCGTTTGAAGAATTTATTCATGAAGAAACCACCTCCGGTTTTATTTTAATGATCAGTGCTATTTTAGCCATGATCTTTGCAAATAGCTTCTTAGCTCATCATTATGAACATATTCTGCATACTGAAATTGCCATCTCTATTGGCGGCAGTGAAATAAGATATACACTGCATCATTGGATTAATGATGGCTTGATGGCCTTTTTCTTTCTGGTAGTGGGTTTAGAAATAAAACGTGAAGTGATTGTGGGAGAATTATCTGATCCAAAAGCCGCCATGATGCCGATAATCGCTGCTATTGGCGGTATGCTTGTCCCTGCAATATTTTTCTATTTTATCAATAGTAATACTGATGCATCGATTGGCTGGGGCGTGCCCATGGCAACAGATATTGCCTTTGCTGTCGGGGTGCTGGTATTACTGGGTTCCAGAGTGCCCAAAACAGTGCTCACATTTTTAGTTGGCCTAGCCATTGTTGATGATCTGGGCGCAGTAGTCGTCATTGCCTTATTTTATACCGAACAAATATATTTTAATTGGCTGATTTTAGCTATTATCACTATCTTTATCTTAATTATATTTAATCGTATGGGGATCAGAAGACCATTACCTTATTTTATTGTCGGTACTATCATTTGGTTTGCGATGATGCAATCCGGTATTCATGCCACTCTAGCAGGTGTTTTAGTGGCTCTCACAATACCAGTTAAACCCAAATTTGATCACAAATTATTTGTGGTTCATATGAGTGGTATACTTGAAAAATTAATCAGTACACCGAATAAAAATACAGATAGCAAAAATGTTTGTATTATCCATGATAATGAGTCACGTGCAATGCTACAAACTCTGGAAAACGGCGTACATTCTGTGGAATCTCCCCTACAACGTTTAGAACATGCTATGCACATGCCAGTTGCATTTGTTGTTATCCCTTTGTTTGCATTAGCCAATGCCGGTATTCCTGTTGATATCAGTACCTTAGGGCAAACAATGACTCATCCTGTGGCGATGGGAGTTATGTCAGGCTTGATTCTAGGTAAGCTAATTGGTGTAGCAGGCATCACTTGGCTAGCGGTTAAATTGGGCTTAGGTAAGTTACCTAAAGGTATGACTGGATATCATTTAATTGGTGTAGGATTTTTAGCCGGTATTGGTTTTACAATGTCCATTTTTATTGCTGAACTGGGATTTTCTGCTAATGCAGAATATCTTCTTATGGCAAAAACCGGTGTTTTATTTGCCTCAGTTTTAGCCGGAACCTGTGGTTATCTCTGGTTACGATTTACTGCTGTAAAATAAGAGTCATCAAACAAATAAAAATCCTCAACTAAACAAAGAGCCTTTAAAAATATATGCCTGACATTGAACATCGTATTATGGAACTGGAAATTAAAAATTCTCATCTTGAGGATACTATTGAACAACTCAATAAAATTATTTTTCAACAACAACAAAGTATCGATACAATCAGCAGACATTTAGAACAGATACAGAATAAAATTAGTAACTTACAAGAAAGTAATGATAAAGAACTTCCAGAACCACCTCCACCACATTATTAATCAGTCATTCTCACCAGGGGTCCCAGCTGAACTAATAACTAGTATCCGTCCATACCCTTACAATCCATTGATAAACTCAACGACGATGGACTGAAATTCCTATTCAAGAATCATATTACCTGTATCAGCATTTGAAGGATTACGGTGATGTTCCAAATATTCATTCACCATTTCGTCAGTAATATTTCCCGTTGACCATGCTCCATAACCTATTGCCCAAAAATGCCTTCCCTAGTAACGCTTTTTTAGCTCTGGAAATTCGTCCTGAAGCCTTAGGGAACTTCGTCCTTTTAGTCTCTTCACAAAATCACTTATCAATAATTTTGCAGGGTATTCAATATGCATGTGAATATGATCTTTACTAACAACACCTTTCAATATCTGAGCATCATCAGAATCACAGATTTGCATCAGCAATTTTTGACACATTATTTGTACATCACCTTGTAGCACTGGATATCTGTATTTTGTCACCCAAACTAGATGAACCATTAAGATACTTATGTTATGCCCATTTCTTCTATGTTCTTTCATAAATCATAGACTAACATTTGCCTTTTAAAATGTGTAGCAGCTAAAGCATTGCAATAAAGTTCATAGTTTTGACTAGCGGACTGAAACAATAAATATAACTTTAATTAATCTATAGATTCTATTTTATATTTATAAATCAAGCACCTTCATTGATCAGCGGTATATCTCCAAAATAATATCTAATTAGTTTAATGTTCTCTAGTGGCTAAAAACTCAATTTCCGGCCAACGTTCCATTGTTAAGTTTAAATTAACACGAGTGGGAGCGATATAGGTTAAATCACCACTGCCATCCAAAGCGAGATTATCACTTAATTTCTTCTTAAAATCATCTAATTTCTTTTCATCTTCACAAACAACCCACCTTGCTGTTTGAACATTGACGTTCTCAAATACACAATCAACTTTGTATTCATTCTTTAAACGTTCTTTAACCACATCAAATTGAAGAATACCTACAGCACCCAAAATCAGATCATTATTATTAAAGGGTTTAAATAATTGTGTTGCACCTTCTTCACTTAATTGCTCAAGACCCTTAAGTAAGGCTTTCATTTTCAAAGGATCTCTAAGTCGTGCTCTTCTGAAAAGCTCTGGTGCAAAGTTAGGGATCCCAGTAAACTTCAATTCTTCACCCTGTGTAAAGGTATCACCAATGCGAATTGTACCATGATTATGTAGGCCAATAATATCTCCGGAATAGGCAGTTTCAACATGACTTCGATCCTGAGCCATAAAAGTAATGGCATTAGGCACCTGAACATCTTTACCAATACGTACATGACGCATTTTCATACCACGGGTATATTGACCAGAACAAATACGCATAAAGGCAACACGATCACGATGCTGTGGATCCATATTAGCCTGAATTTTAAAAACAAAGCCTGTCATTTGATCATCATCGGCCTTAACTTCTTCTGTTAAGGTCAGGCGATTTTGCGGGGCTGGTGCATAATCAACAAAGGCATCCAGCATTTCATCTACACCAAAGTTATTAATAGCAGAACCATAAAAAACCGGTGTTAAAATACCTTCCAGAAATAATTCCAGATCAAATTCATTACTTGCACCACGTACCAATTCAACTTCTTCACGTAACTCTTCCGCCTGCTCACCAATTAACTCATCCAGACGAGGGTTGTCAAGCCCAATAATGGTCTCGCCTTCCTGAATTTTACCACCATGTGTTGCACTAAAAAGCTTAATTTTATCATTATAAAGATGATAAACACCCTTAAAGCGTTTTCCCATACCAATAGGCCAGGTAATCGGTGCACAGTCTATTTTAAGAACACTTTCAACCTCATCCATTAAATCAATGGGATCACGTCCTTCTCTATCAAGTTTATTGATAAAGGTTAGAATAGGTGTATCGCGTAAACGACAGACTTCCATTAATTTAACAGTTCTTTGCTCAACACCTTTGGCTACATCAATTACCATTAAAGCAGAGTCTACCGCAGTCAATGTACGATATGTATCTTCTGAAAAGTCTTCATGTCCAGGGGTATCTAATAGGTTAATAATACAGTCCTTGTAGAGAAACTGCATTACCGAAGAGGTCACAGAAATACCTCTTTCTTTTTCCATATCCATCCAGTCAGATGTGGCATGACGTGAGGCTTTTCGACCCTTAACCGTCCCTGCCATCTGAATAGCACCTCCATAAAGCAGGAGTTTCTCTGTTAGGGTTGTCTTTCCTGCATCAGGATGTGAAATAATCGCAAAAGTACGCCTGCGTCTTATTTCATCAAAAAATTTACTCATAATATTTCCACTAATATAAATATAAAACTGATTTTTCTAGGTTTAACTAACAATATTCCAATTCACCAGCAAATAACAATGCATCTTCTTTGCCTTTTTTTGCTGGATAATAATTTTCTCTAATACCTATCTCATTAAAACCAATAGACTCATAAAGATTAATCGCTGATTTATTAGAACGACGAACTTCAAGATATAAAATTTTGATGCCCTGGTTTTTAACATAAGAAATAAACCAGTTCAATAAATCACTTCCATGTCCCTGGTGCTGATATTCAGGTGCAATACAAATATTTAATAAACTCACTTCATCAAGAACCGTACTGAAAATAATATATCCTCTGATTTCAGAGTCCACCTCATAAACATGACAATGATATGATGTCAGACAATCTTTAAAAATTCCTCTGGACCAGGGAAATTCATAAGCTTCATTTTCAATAGCTAAAATAGGCTCAATATCAAAATCGGTTATTTTACGGATAAATGGATCAATTTGCATTCTTTTGATCATTTGAGGTGCTGATTATGCTTTTTATCATAATCAAATCTTTCAGTGCTTCTCTTTTATACAAAGGATTTCTTAATAAAAAAGCAGGATGGTAGCTGACAATTGCTTGATAGGAATTGTTATTAACTTCTATACTATGAACCTTGTTTCTTAGCTGGTTGAAGGTTTCACTGGATTTTAAAAAAGATTGTGCCTGAACAGATCCCAATAACACAATGACTTTTGGTTTAAATTCCTCAAGCTGTTTAATTAAATGTTCACTACAATTGTTGATATTATCTTGAGAAACAAGATACTCATCTAATGAATGGCATTTGACCAGGCCTGTAAAAAAATATTGTTTTGAGATTGATATAGTATCCAGCATTTTACTAAATAGAGATTGCACATCATCAGTTAAATAATGCCCTTCCCTGTCTTCATCTGCAGTAGGTGCTTCACAAACAAAAAAAACATTGGCATCAGCATTTCCATTACCCGTTAAAACCTGCAAATGATTTTTTCGTGAGGAACAAAGATCACAAGATTCAATATGTTGAAATGTTTCTGCTTCGATGGGAATATCGGACACAGCTTCAACTTGAGGCTTTACAATATTTTTAACTTGAACCTTTGGTTCTTGATTAGCTTCAGTTGCTTCATCAACTTGAACGACAAGGTCAAGAGGGTTTTTAATTTGTTGTGATTTTGTATCAGTTTTAATTTGCTCCTCAATGAACATAATATCCGGACTATTTTTTAAAAGCCATGTCTGGATACCCATCGTATTGAGATACTGATGTCTTAAGCTATTATTCATAATAGATACATTGTAACTACTCGCCATGAATCATTCAATGGCCTATGATTGCATGTTTTTAAGACTTTGAACTGTCTGAGCGTAGCGAGTTTTAAAAGTCTTAAAAACGAGTGAGCATATGCCTAAAAGGGTTATTGATTATAAACATCCTGAATAATAATGAAACATTCATAATTAAAGCTGTGGATGTGCCCTTTCATCTACCTGAATTAACTTATTTAATGCATTGATATAAGATTTAGCCGAAGCAATCACAATATCTGTATCAGCACCCTGTCCATTAACAATTCTATAGGATTTTTCTAAACGTACGGTCACATCACCCTGTGCATCTGTACCACTGGTGATATTATTAACTGAATACAGGATAAGTTTGGATTCACTATTAGTTATTTTTTCAATGGCTTTGAAAGCCGCATCTACAGGACCAGAACCTTCAGCCTCAGCAGAATGTTCCTGCTCATCAACACTTAAAGTTATACTGGCTGTTGGAATTTCACCTGTTTCAGAGCAAACTTTAACTGAGACAAGCTTAATAGAATCATCTTTTTCTGATGCACTGGTTTCAGACACTAATACCTGTAGATCATCATCAAAAATTTCATGCTTTTTATCAGCTAAATCCTTAAAGCGAGCAAAGGCCAGATTTAAGCTTTCTTCAGAACCAAATACAATACCTAGATCTTTTAAACGACTTTTTAAGGCACTGCGACCTGAATGTTTACCTAAAACAATATGCTGTGCAGCCCAGCCCACATCTTCTGCCAGCATAATTTCATAAGTTTCACGATTTTTTAAGACCCCATCCTGATGTATACCTGACTCATGAGCAAAGGCATTAGCACCGACAATGGCCTTATTCGGTTGTACTGGAAATCCGGTAATACTAGAAACCAATCTTGATGCTGGAACAATTTGTGTAGTATCAAGTGTTGTATCACAGCTAAAAACATCCTGACGAGTTCGTATAGCCATAATTATTTCTTCAAGAGAGGCATTACCTGCTCTTTCACCTAAGCCATTTATCGTACATTCAACCTGACGAGCACCATTTAGAACCGCTGATAATGAGTTGGCAACAGCCAGACCTAAATCATTATGGCAATGTACTGAAAATATTGCTTTATCTGAGTTGGGGATTTTTTCTAATAAGTTATGTAATAACTGTCCAAATTGATGTGGAATATTATAACCCACTGTATCTGGAATATTGATAGTGTTCGCACCGGCATCAATAACAGCTTCAATTACTCGACATAAAAAATCTAGTTCAGAACGCCCTGCATCTTCAGGGGAGAACTCTACATTATCGGTATATTGAAGAGCACGTTTAACAGAAGCCACAGCCTGTTCAACCACTTGATCAGGAGACATACGCAACTTTTTTTCCATATGAATATGAGAAGTAGCTATAAAAGTATGAATACGTGATGAATTAGCACCTTTAAGTGCATCACCTGCCCTATCAATATCTTTTTCAAGAGCACGAGCTAAGCCACAAACGGTGCTGTCTTTAATATTATCGGCAACAGCTTTAACAGCTTCGAAATCACCGGGACTGGCAATGGGGAATCCAGCTTCAATGATATCTACTCTCATGCGTTCAAGCACTTTAGCAATACGAACCTTTTCATCCTTAGTCATGGATGCACCAGGACTTTGTTCACCATCACGTAAGGTTGTATCAAAAATGATTAATTTATCAGACATATCGAATTCACTTTTATAGAGATATAAAGATTAATGTATTTATCTATTTAATTCTATCATAGCAGAATTAAATAGTATTATAGTAAAGTTACTTGCTTTTTTTAATTTTTCTGAGCAGGTAGCCAAACAGGCCAGAGAAGGTATATAGAGCAAAGATAGCAAATAAAATAAATGGGGGTTGATAAACGATTGTGGTAAAAATTAATACCATAATTAAAATACTGACAAATGGTACTTTATTTTTTAAATCTAAGTCTTTAAAACTACGATATTTAACATTACTAACCATTAAAATACCGGCACCAATAGTAACCAAAAAAGCCAAATAACTCATTTGTTCGCCATTATAATTATTTTCAGTACATAACCAGACAAAGCCTACTACAAATCCTGCAGCTACCGGGCTGGCCAATCCTTGAAAATAGCGCTTATCAGCATGACCTACCTGAGTATTAAAGCGGGCAAGGCGTAATGCAGCACTGACCACATAAATAAAACATGCTACCCAGCCTACTTTGCCTAAAGTAGATAATGACCATGTATACATCACTAAAGCAGGTGCAACACCAAAAGAAACCATATCAGAAAGACTATCATACTCAGCACCAAAATCACTTTCAGTATGAGTCATACGGGCAACACGACCATCTAAGCCGTCTAAAACCATAGCAATAAATATGGCGATAGCTGCTGCTTCAAAGTGACCATTCATAGCCGCAATTACGGCATAAAAACCACCAAATAATGCACCCGTTGTAAATAAGTTAGGCAGTAAATAAATACCCCTATTTTTTTTAACAGGGATTTCATGATCAGAGTTTTCCTGTTCAATTAAATCAGTTTGATTGTCCATAAATGGGTAATAGCTCTTAATGATATTTTATAAAAATAATGGGTTTAAAACAATATAGCCTGCAAAAGCAGGCTATATACATACTAAACTCTATTTTTAAAGATAGACTTAATTTTTGTTTTTGTCAACTAGAGCATTTTCAGTAATCCAGGGCATCATCTCACGAAGTTTACCACCAACTACTTCAATTTGATGTGCAGCATTATTACGACGCCATGCTGTCATTTCTGGATAATTAGTCTGGCCTTCCATAATGAAACGCTTTGCATATTCACCATTTTGGATATTATTTAAAGCTTCTTTCATGGCCTTGCGACTTTCATCATTGATAACTTTAGGTCCGGTAACATATTCACCATATTCTGCATTATTCGAAATTGAATAATTCATATTGGCAATACCACCTTCATACATAAGATCAACAATTAATTTTAATTCATGCAGACACTCAAAGTATGCCATTTCAGGTGCATAACCAGCTTCAGTTAAAGTTTCAAAGCCAGCTTTAACAAGTTCAACGGCACCACCACATAGAACTGCCTGCTCACCGAATAAATCAGTCTCAGTTTCATCTTTAAATGTGGTTTCAATAATACCGGTACGACCACCGCCAACACCAGAGGCATAGGATAAAGCAACATTTTTGGCATTACCAGAAGCATCATGATGAATCGCAATCAGATCAGGAATACCACCACCTTTAACAAATTCAGAACGAACTGTATGTCCAGGTGCTTTAGGAGCAACCATAATCACATCAAGATCTGCACGTGGATTAACCTGATTATAATGAATACTAAAACCATGAGCAAAGGCTAGAGTAGCACCCTGTTTAATATTAGGTTCAATATCATTTTTGTACAATTGTGACTGAAACTCATCAGGTGTTAAAATCATCACTAAGTCAGCGTCTTTTACAGCATCCGCTGCTGTTTTTACAGTCAAACCTGAAGCTTTAGCCTTAGCTGCAGAAGCTGAACCAGGACGTAATGCAACTGTCACATCAACGCCTGAATCCTTAAGATTGTTTGCATGGGCATTACCCTGAGAACCATAACCAACAATAGTTACTTTCATACCTTTGATGATAGAAAGATCACAATCTTTATCGTAAAATATATTCATTATCCAGCCTTATCCTTATTTTCAAAAAATAGTTTATAAATTATTAATTTTTTTTACACATGTAATGCAGAATGTCCGCGTGAAATACCCATAACACCAGAACGCACAGTTTCCAATATACTATCACACTCAAATAAATCAATAAAAGCATCCAGTTTATCACTAGTACCGGTTAATTCAATAGTATAAGAATCTTCACTGACATCAATAATATTCCCTCTGAAAATATTATTTAAGCGCATAATTTCTTCACGAGTTGATACGGGTGCTTTTACTTTGATCAGCATCATTTCACGCTCAATGTGTTTAACACCGTTTTCATTTAAATCATTTAGTTTAACAACATCAATTAACTTATTGAGTTGTTTAATAATTTGTTCAATGACTTCATCAGAACCACTGGTTACTAATGTCATTCTTGATAATGTTGGATCTTCAGTCGGTGCAACTGTTAAAGACTCAATATTATAAGCACGGGCTGAAAAAAGTCCCGCTACTCGAGATAAAGCACCTGATTCATTTTCTAATAAAATAGAAATAATATGACGCATTATTTTTACCTTTCCTTAATATAGATAATTGATAGTTAAACCAGCTCACTATCAGGTGCAAATTGCATTTCATGATGCCCTTTACCGGCAACAATCATCGGATAAACATTTTCTTCCCGATTGATTACAACATCAACAAAAACCAATCTGCCTTTCATAGAAAATGCTTCTTTAAATGCATCTTCCACATCACTTGTTTGATCGACTCTAATACCAACATGATGATAGCTTTCTGCCAATTTAACGAAATCAGGTAAGGAATCCATATAAGTCATGGCATAACGACCTTCATAAAAAAACTCCTGCCATTGCCTTACCATACCTAGAAACTGATTATTCAAATTAATAATTTTTATCGGTAAATTAAATTGTAAGCACGTGGCTAGTTCCTGAATATTCATCTGGATACTGCCATCACCAGTAATACAGGCAACTGTTTCGCCCGGATTAGCAAGTTGCACGCCCATTGCTGCCGGCAATCCAAAGCCCATGGTGCCCAAACCACCGGAATTAATCCAACGTCTGGGCTGATCAAATTTATAGTATTGTGCAGCAAACATTTGATGCTGACCAACATCTGAAGTAATAAAAGCATCACCCTTAGTCACTTCATATAGCTTTTCAACAGCATATTGTGGTTTAATGGTTTTAGTTTTCTTATTATAACGCAGACAATTTTTCTTTCGCCATTGAGTAATCTGCTTCCACCAGTCTTTATATGCTATCTCATCTGTACTGCTATCATCTTCTTTGAGGATTTCCAGCATACTGGTTAGAACATCATCAACATCACCTACTATGGGTACATGAACCTTAACCGTTTTTGAAATAGAAGCCGGATCAATATCAATATGAATGATCTTTGCATCAGGACAAAATTGCTCAAGATGACCGGTCACTCTATCATCAAAACGTGCACCAATTGCAATTAAGACATCCGTATCATGCATAGCCATATTGGCTTCATAAGTACCGTGCATACCTAACATACCTAAAAACTGTTCATCAGTTGCCGGATAAGCACCCAAGCCCATTAAAGTGCTGGTAATAGGTAAGTTAAGGCGTCTGACTAAAGAAGTTAAAGACTCTGATGCATTTGAAAGGACAACTCCCCCACCAGTATAAGCTACTGGCTTTTTAGCCTGCTTTATCAACTTCAAAGCTTTTTTGATTTGATAAGGATGCCCTTTGGTTACAGGATTATAAGAACGCATACTGATCGAAGGTAAATACGTATAAGGTATTTCTATATTTGGATCAGTAATATCCTTTGGTATATCCACAACAACTGGACCAGGACGACCGGTTGATGCAACATAAAATGCCTTCTTTAATGTTTCAGCTAAATCTTTTACATCTTTGACTAGGAAATTATGTTTCACACAGGGGCGTGAAATACCGACAGAGTCAACTTCCTGAAAAGCATCACTACCAATAAATGCTGTAGATACCTGCCCTGTTAACACCACTAAGGGTATAGAATCAGAGTATGCTGTTGCAATACCAGTTACGGCATTAGTCATACCAGGGCCAGAAGTGACCAAAGCCACACCGGTTTTACCAGAAGAACGAGAATAACCGTCCGCAGCATGTACAGCAGCTTGTTCATGACGAGTTAAAATATGTTTAACTGTATCGGACTGAAATAATGCATCATAAATATGCAATACTGCACCACCTGGATAACCAAAAAGATATTCAACGCCTTCATCTTTAAGAAATTGCGCTATAATCTCGGAACCTGATAATTCCACTTTCTAACTCCCATATTACAAAATCACTAATAATTAATATAATATTATAGTATACCCTGTCAGGTTTAGCGTTTCAGCAAAAAAATTCTATACAGGTAAAATAATTTTACTATAAGCAAAAAAAAAGGGGCTGAATCAAAAAGACTCAGCCCCTTACAACTATAATATATAGAATGATCTATATATTATAATTTATCAGCTTCTTCAGCTAGATAATCAGCAACACCTTCAGTTGTTGCAATCATACCCTTGTCACCATTGTTCCAGCCAGCTGGACAAACTTCACCGTGCTCTTCGGTAAACTGTAGTGCATCGATCATGCGTAACATCTCATCAATATTACGACCAAGAGGTAGATCATTAACAACCTGGTGACGTACAACACCAGACTGATCAATTAGAAATGAAGCACGATATGCAATACCAGCACCGCGATTGTAAGCACCATCTTCTCCAGCACCACCACCAACCTCAACATCATAGTCATTACAGATAGATTGTTTAAGATCAGCAACTAGAGGGTATTTAACTTCACCAATACCACCATTGTTTATCGCAGTATTTTTCCATGCTTTATGTGTAAAGTGTGAGTCAGTTGAACAACCAATTACTTCAACACCACGACTTGTGAATTCTTCAATACGGTGATCAAAAGCAATTAATTCAGAAGGACATACAAATGTAAAATCAAGAGGGTAAAAAAATAATACTGCATATTTACCATTAATATGCTCAGCAAAATTAAAGTCTGCTTTTATTTCGCCATCACCCATTACTGCGTTGGCTGTAAAATCTGGTGCTGCTTTGCCTACTAATACGCTCATTGTCCATTTCTCCTATGGATTGTTTCTAGTTTCTATAATAAGGACTAGATAAAACAAATAATAAAATAATACCTTAGTAAATCTGTTGGTTATTCTAAGATATGTTTTTAATTAAAGCAAGTAATAGTCATAAGAATTGTAAGAAAATTTCTTACTCTTTAGTTCTTGGTTATCGCAGCTTGGCAAAGGCTGCAGCCATAGCATTATTTTCCGGTGGTTTTTGCTGAGCAATTTTCTTATGACGATTGGTTTTTAATGGTTCTGCCATGGATTTATCTTGTACTTGTATTTTTTTACCCAGACGCATGCTTAATGCAATACGATTTCTTTTTAAATCAACTTCAACCACTTTTGTTTTAACAACATCCCCTGCTTTAACTACATCTCGTGGGTCTTTAACAAATTTATCTGCTAATTGAGAAATATGCACCAGACCATCCTGATGCACACCAATATCAACGAAGGCACCAAAATTGGTCACATTTGTTACTACACCTTGTAAAATCATTTCTGGCTTTAGATCTTTAGGTTCTTCTATACCCTCTTTGAATTCGGCTGTTTTAAAGTCCGGACGAGGATCACGACCAGGTTTTTCTAGCTCGCTGATAATGTCCTTTATCGTCAATTCACCAAATGTTTCATCCGTATAATCAGCAGGATTAAGGGATTTAAGAAATTGTGCATCGCCTATTAACTTTCTAATATCACAATTTTGATGTAGGGCAATTTTTTTAACTAGATTATAAGTTTCAGGATGAACAGCTGATGCATCCAGAGGATTATCACCATTCATTACACGTAAGAAGCCAGCAGATTGTTCAAAGGCTTTATCGCCCAACCTTGGGACTTTAAGTAATTGTTTGCGGTTTTTAAAGGCACCATTTTGCTCTCGATAAGTAACTATATTGCTGGCAATGCTAGTACTTAAACCAGAAACCTGTACTAATAATGGTGCTGATGCGGTATTTAGGTCAACTCCAACACCATTAACACAATCTTCAATAATAACATTCAGTTTACGACTCAGTTGTACCTGACTGACATCATGTTGATATTGCCCTACACCAATAGACTTTGGATCTATTTTAACCAGTTCTGCCAAGGGATCCTGTAATCTTCTGGCAATAGAAACTGCACCACGCAGAGATACATCCAGATCAGGAAATTCTTTTGCTGCCAGTTCAGATGCAGAATAGACAGATGCACCTGCTTCAGAAACTACAATTTTACTGAGTTTAAACTGTGGATATTGCTTAATCAGATCAGCTGCTAATTTATCAGTCTCTCTTGAAGCTGTACCATTACCAATACTAATTAGCTTTGCATTATATTTTTTTGCCAAAGCTGCCAGAACATGAATAGATTGATCCCATTGTCGCTTGGGTGCATGAGGATAAATAGTAGCATCATCTAAAAACTTACCCGTTTCATCAATTACCACGACTTTAACACCAGTTCTTAAACCAGGATCTAATCCAATGGTGATTTTCTGGCCAGCAGGTGCTGCCAATAATAAATCTTTTAAATTTTGTCCAAAAACATCAATAGCTGCTTCTTCAGCAATTTCTCTGAGACGTTTCTTAACATCCATATCCAAAGCAGTTTTAACTTTAATACGCCAGGTCCATTTCACTACTTCCATTAACCATGCATCTGCAGCTCTTTGTTTATTATCTATGTTATAAAATTGAGCAATCTTATGCTCCATAATTGACAATTGTGCAGGCTTTAAATCAGCCTCATCTAATTCTGTATTAATACTTAAAAAACCTTCCTTACGGCCACGAAATAATGCCAGGATACGATGTGAGGGCATTTTATTGAGGTTTTCCTGAGTATCAAAATAATCAGAGAACTTACTGCCAACCTCCTCCTGACCTTCAACTACTTTAGAATGCATTAAGCCATATTCCCATAGGTATTCACGTAGCTGTCCGACTAACTCAGGGTTTTCAGCAAAATGCTCCATTAATATTTGTTTAGCACCATCTAATGCCTCTTTAACTATACTTATGGACTTTTTATCATTAATATATTTTTCAGCTTCAATATCAGGGTTCAGTGTTGGATTATCTAATAAAGATTGAGCCAGAGGTTCCAATCCGGCATCACGAGCAATTTGTGCCTTAGTCAAACGTTTAACTTTGTAAGGCTTATATAAATCTTCCAGACGAGTTTTTGTCTCAGCTTCATAAAGACTTTTTTTAATCAGGTCAGTTAATTTTCCCTGCTCAGCAATGGTTTTTATAATCACTTCTCTGCGTTCATCTAAATCACGTAAATAAATCAAACGTTCATCTAATAATCTTAATTGAGTATCATCAAGACTACCTGTAATTTCTTTACGATAACGAGCAATAAAAGGAACCGTATCTCCTCCATCTAATAAGTCAATAGTGGCTTCTACCTGTGATTCTTTAACCGCAAGTTCTTCAGCAATTCGTTGAGTGATTGATTTAAGCATGTTTTAAATAGTTTCCAGAATTTTTTAATTTATAATTTAATCTGTTGAGCATCTTGCAAGACTCCAGAGGCTAAATGTTAAAAATACTCCTGTCACGGAGTGACCGATTTTTTTATGATACTTGTACAGTTTTAACCGTATTTTATCATATACTTACAAAATTATCCATTAGACTCGCATAGGTAAGCCCTTTAAAACTAGAAATCTTATAAAACTAAAACTATTTTTTAAGTCTATGTGACAAATTTTAGTAATTGATCAGCAGTTAAAGCCAACATTCCAAACATTAGATGACACATGACTTTTTTTGGACCTCGTACTCTGACCATTCGTCCATTAAATTCATCTTTGAGCCGACCATTAACTCTTTCTACGGATGAACGTTCATTATATCGTACGGCCTTGGCTATTTTATAACCATCATAA
>JAUJGA010000142.1:0-3086 GCA_042095675.1 Gammaproteobacteria bacterium | reverse complement strand
TGCTCTTTTCTATGCAACACCGTTTTTCATCCGTATTCAGTTGAACATCTTCAACTTTTTTGACAGCCAGTTTTCCTCCACCTGTAATTGGCCTATTTGGCTATAAAGATGCTCTTTTTCCTTTTCATGTTCAGCTTCTTTATTTTCTAACTTTTTGGAAAAACTATCGGCTGCACACGCTAGTAACTGCTTTTTCCAATTATTGATCTGTGTACTGTGAATTCCAAATTATGAAGCAAGTTCAGCAATACTTTTCTGAACTTTGATGGCTTCAATGGCCACTTTTGCTTTAAATTCATTGCTGAATTATTTTCTCTTTTTACTCATTTTTAGGTTTCCCATTTGGTTAGGTCTTATATCTTAACTTATTGTCCAAATCTTGGGTTCCACTATAGTTCTTATTCGCATCAGTATTTTGTTGGGTTTTGTTTTAGTCGATTAAATCATGAACAAAATCCTGATGCATTTCAACTTTTTCTGATTATTTTATTCTGTTAATAACATCCTGTTTCCATTTCCCATATTTCAATACTTATTTAAATTTTTAAAACTTAAAAATAACTTTATTCACATATCCATAGGTCTGCCAGACCGAAGAGACACTTGTGATATATCTCGTAGGGAATGGCTTGGCCTGTGAATATTTGAATAAAGCGGTGCTGAAAATAAATCTCAATTTTTAATATTATTGAGGTAAAATAATCCACTCATTTTTCAGAAGACCCTTTTTTATTATTAGTTTATTAGTTCTTAATTTAATGGCATTCTTTAAAAATCAAAACATTGCATTTTGAACAAATATTTTTATCTAATCGCTCATATAAAGAGCTTATGGCTTCTGGTTTTGAATCAAAGAAATGATTACTACCAACTTTCTTAATAAAAGATGATTTAGCAGAAAACTCATATACAGAAGATTTTACATCCACAAAATATAGACCACCACCAAGTTTTTTCAAACTGGAATTTTCTGCGACCAGTGCTTCTGCTCCTGCCAAATCAATAAAATTAATTCCTGATGCGACAATTAAAATATGATATATTCTTTCATTTTCAACAATATTCGCAATCCGGTTTTGAATATGATTGACAGAACCGAAATAAATAGACATATCAATACGTATAATTTTTATCTGAGGACATTGCTTAACTGGTTTTTTATTGATATTGACCAGCTTTCTTTTGTCATAATCAACATCATCATCAAAAGATAAAGTTGGTATTCTAGGCGTTGATGTTTTTGCCAGAAATAAGACCAGAGAAAGTAATACTCCCAAGTAAATAGCAAATTCCAATTCTAAAAAAAGTGTAGCAAAAAAGGTAGTCAGCAAGATACTTGATTCTGATTTACTAAAAGAAAGTGTATGCTTAATTTGGTGAAAATCTATTAAGTTGTATGCAACCAGTAAAATGACACCACCCATTGCTGCTATCGGGAGATAGGCTGTTAAAGGTGCAATTAATAAGACAATAATCATAAGAAAAATTGCAGCTAAGATAGCTGACAAAGGCGTTTTAGCACCTGCTTCATAATTAATGCCTGAACGAGTAAAAGATCCCGAGCCAGCATAACTTGAAAAAAAGCTACCTGTCATATTGGATAATCCCTGTCCTATAAACTCCTGGTTCGAGTCAATTCTCTGGCTAGATTTAGTGGCTACTGCACGGCTTATAGATACTGCTTCAATCAACCCCAATAAAGCAACTGCAAATGCTTCCGGGGCAAGTAACTTTATAGTTTGAAAAGAAAATTCAGGGTATGACAAAGGTGGTAAATGAGCTGGAATTTCACCAACCAATTTAATATCAGTATAATTTTTCAAAAAAATAGCCAGCACACTACCAATAATCATCCCAATCAACAAATATGGGAGTTTAGGCATTAACTTTTTTGCAATAAGTGCACTGATTAGTGTTGCCATACCAATAACAAACAGGTATAAATTAATATCTCCTATTCCTGCATAGAGGTCCACCCATGTATGAATAAAGCTCTCACCTTTAGGCACAAAAATTCCACTAATGTGTTTCAATTGACTAGTGGCAATTAATATTGCTGCACCTGCTGTAAAGCCAATAACCACTGTATGTGAAACAAAATTAACCAATGAACCTAGTCGTGCCACCCCAAAAGAAAATTGATAAACACCTGCCAGAAAAGTCAGTGTCAAGGCCATGGAAACAAACTCTGGTGTACCTGGAGTCGCATGATGGCTCACGGCTGAAAAGACAACAATAGAAATAGCGGTAGTTGGTCCTGAGACTAAATGAAATGATGAACCAAATAAAGCCGCAATAATTGGTGTAACCATTGCAGTATATAGACCATATTCTGGTGGCAAACCTGCAATCGTTGCAAAAGCAACCCCCTGTGGAAGCACAATCACTGCACCAGTCAAGCCTGCAATAAAGTCTGCTTTAACAGATTCTTTAGTTATTAACTTAAACCAGGCAAGGAAGGGGAAAAATGTTTCTAATTTCATTTGGAAATCCTAAAAATTATACAATAGTGGACGCCATCAAAATAAATATTACAATGACGTTAGGATAATAGTGTATATCAGTATGAATTGATACTATCAAACAGCAAAAATCGGTAAAACTACTTATTCCTATAAATTAAGTTAAAAATAGCATTTTTTGCTTGCCTGATGGATTTTAAAAAAATTCTGTAATTTTTCTCCAAACATCAGGCACGGGACATGCTACGCTCTATTAGCGTATTTTCCCTGTAATTTGTTTATTTGCTTATTTTTACAGGTCTAATTTACTCATAATCATCTCGGTATAATAAAAAGTCCATTAAGTGCTACAAGAATCCATCACAAAAAATGTGATCACTCCACTGAACTTTTACCACATAAATTTTTTGGAATCAAACTTCTTACGACAAGCCTGGAATGCACCATCGCTTAATTCAAAAATCTGATGGAAATAAAAAGCCAACAAGGTCAGCAAATACATGTTAAAGCTTAAGTGTTTCTTGCCATGCACATAATTATGCTCAATGTGATAGCCTTGATTCTTTAATGTATTAAAACATTCATTTTCTATTTTCCACCGACAACGACCTGCCTCTGTCATTT
>JAUJGA010000141.1:0-4201 GCA_042095675.1 Gammaproteobacteria bacterium | reverse complement strand
TCATCTTTATCCAACTGGCTGATTTCATTCAGCAATATGCTCAATAGTTTCTTTTTCATAGGATTTTACCTCTTTTGTACTATATTTGATTATAGTACAAAAAAAGAAAAACAACACTTAATATGAACAGAGTCTAAATATTTACTTGAATATTCAAAGCTATTAGCGTATAAATACTGCCTTATTTTTAAAGGAACTCTTATGGGAAATGCTCTTCAGGAACAATTGCTTAATGCAGGACTGGTGGATAAAAATCAAGTTAATCGTGCAAAAAGTAATAAACATAAAAAAATGAAGCAACAACGTAATACTAAGCAGGGTGTTATGGATGAAGCCAAACAACTGGCTGAAAAATCTATTCAGGAAAAAGCACAAAGAGACAGGGATCTTAATCGTCAAAAAGAAGATAAAGCTCGGGAAAAGGCGATTATTGCACAGATAATACAACTCATTAATGTCAACAAAATTAAAAAGGGTAATGGCGATGATTTGGCCTATAATTTTGAAGATAATAAAAATGTTAAACGAGTATTTGTTACTCAGGAAGTTCATGACAATATTGCCAATGGCAGGTTGACAATTGTTAAGTTACAGGGACAATATGAAATAGTGCCAACGCCGGTAGCTGATAAAATCAAGCAGAGGGATGAGTCCTATATTATCATGAAAAATGAGGTCCAGGAGACAACAGAAGAAGATGAGTTTTATGCATACTATGACATTCCTGATGATCTAATGTGGTGAAGATAATATGTCAAAAGCAATGATTTTTTCAATTATAGAATCCCCCTTACACCCTAAACTCTCTTATCTTTATACTGAGTTGGGTTATGAGGAGATTCAGTTTCAATCTATGCGCAAGGTGATGAGTGCTTTAAAGTCACAGCAACCCGATGTAATTATTGCGGAATTTTTTTACAAATATTCAACTAATTATAGTAGCAATCATATTAGTAATCTTGATTCTTTATTAACGACCTTATATAAATATCCTGATTATCATCCCAAGATTATTCTCATGGTGAGTAAAAAGGAGCTGGAATTTGTCAGCCAGTTAGAAGAACATTATAATATTGATCATGTGCTAGTTCAGCCTGTGTCAGAAGAGCAAATCAGGAAACTACTGACGGTTCATTCTCTTTTATAATTTCATAACAAGGTACATATTCACTGCCGGCTAGTTTCATACGTTGTTGTTCTACAAAGGCTTTTAATAAGTCATCCAATGGTGTCATAATTTCTTCACCACCCTGAATTTTAAACTTCCCATGTTCTTCAATGGCTAAAATTCCATCTTCTTTAACATTTCCTGCAACAATTCCTGAAAAAGCTCTACGCAGATTGGCTGCTAAAGAATGAGTTTCCTGATCTTTATGTAATTTAAGATTATGCATATTTTCATGGGTTGGCTCGAAGGGTAACTGGAATTCTTTATCTATATGTAAGACCCAGTTATAGTAATAGGCATCACTTTTTGCTCTTCTGAATTCAGAAACTTCGTGTATCATAGTTTTCATTTCACGGGCGACTAAGGCCTGATCATCAATAATAATTTTATATTTTTGCTGTGCCTCAAAACCTAAAGTCACTTCAATAAAATGGTGAATTTTTCTGAAATATTCCTCGCTGCTCTTAGGTCCGGTTAAGATAAGAGGGAAGGGGAGTTCTTTGTTTTTTGGGTGTAATAAGATCCCTAAAATATATAAAATTTCTTCTGCGGTACCCGGACCACCTGGAAATACAATAATACCATGACCTGTGCGCACAAAGGCTTCAAGACGTTTTTCTATATCCGGTAAGATGACCAGTTCATTGACACTGGGGTTGGGGGACTCTGCGGCAATAATTCCGGGCTCTGTAATACCAATATAACGACCATTTTTAATACGCTGCTTGGAATGTGCAACATTAGCCCCCTTCATCGGACCTTTCATTGCACCAGGGCCACAGCCGGTACAAATATTCATATATCTCAGTCCTAATTGATAACCCACTTCTTTGGTATATTCATACTCTACCGGTTGGATAGAATGACCACCCCAGCAGACCACAATATTGGGCAATACTTCTGGTATTAATACCCGTGCATTACGTAAAATATGAAAAATAGCATTGGTTATATCTTCTGAATTAGTGAGATCAAAGCGAGGATTTTTTTTAATATCATTGCCAACAAAGACAATATCTCGTAGTACAGAAAATAAATGCTCCTTGATTCCTGTGACCATTTCACCATCAACAAAGGCCTTGGCAGGTGCATTGCTGACTTCCAGTTTTATGCCTCTCTCCTGCTGAATGACTTCAATCTTATAATCAGGATTTTGTTCTAAAACGGCTTTTGCACTATCTTCTGTACTACCGGTATTGAGCACTGCAAGAGAGCATGCTCTAAAGTCATTGGCAAACTTACCTCTGCTTGCATTGAGGAGAATGTTCACTTCCCATTTGGATAAAACATCCATTCTTCCTTCTGGGGTGAGGCGTACATTAATGGTTTTCATTGATTGAGTCTCGATGAACTTTATAAGCTAGGGTAATAGGATGAGTCTAGCTCATAATGTTTGTTTTGTGTATTAAAAGGAGATAAAAAAATCATTTTATAGGCAGTGAGACATAGATCATATTCATCGGCTTCACCAAAGCCATATAGTCTGTCACCAATAATGGGATGACCGATATTAGCTAAGTGTTGTCGTATCTGATGTTTGCGTCCAGTTAATAGTTTGATATCAAGCAGGCTGGCTGTTGTGTTTATTTTATTGTCTGTATTCTGAATTAAACTTTGATCTAATCTTTGGTTGTATAAAATTTTTGTCCGGGCAGTTTTATTGTCTAGTACTTCATCTAAGATAATAGGTAGAGATGATAATTCTCCATGGATGATGGCCTTATAATATTTATCCACACCACTTTCTGCGAAGAGTTTAGATAAAGCAGCAGCGGCAGTTTTTGAATGTGCAATCATGATTAGACCACTGGTGGCTTTATCTAATCTATGCACAATAAAAGCATTACGTTGTGGTTTTAAGTTAGTTTCAACCCAGCGATACAGTGCACAATGATCGCCGTGTTTGCTGCCCTGTGACAACATACCTGCAGGTTTAAACCAGACACTATAATCCTGTTCATCGGCGATGAGTGTTGGTTGCAGGGGTTGTTGATTGAAAATGTCTTCATTATAGTAGCAGTGTAAAACCTGTCCATTTAAAAGTTGCTTTTTAGCACGACGAATACGCTGCGTTGAGCTATTTTTTTTATCATTTTTTTGGTCGCTTTTGGGGGCATTAAGAGTGAGCCAAACTGAACCATTTTTCATGATTTGTTTAATTTTCTGTCTGGAGAAACTGCTGTTGTCTGCAATTAAATCAATAGCAGTGATGTTATACTGTGTTACATCCAGATGTAGTTCAAACTTTTCTAGTGCCATTGAATTCAGTCTATAATTTTATTTATGTTCTAGGCTTCTAAGTAACAAAAAGTTGTCCATCATCAATTGTAGAGAGTTAATGTTACTACAAATGATGGTGGTCAAATTTATATTGGCTGAAAGCTCTATAATAACACCTAAGAGAAAACTCCCGGACATTTTTGTCCACATTGCTTGCCATTAGCATGCTCATCTAAATTGATTTCACCCAATGTGTAGGCATTTCTTTCAATTAATAAATGTCCACAATGGCTACACCAGGTACTGACTGATTCAAGATGATGGACATTGCCGCAATAAACATAGGATAAGCCTCTACTCATAGCTATCTCCCTGGATTTTAATATACTTTCTAATGATGTGGCAGGTATTGACTGTAATTTGTATTGCGGAGAGAAGGCACTAAAATGCAGTGCTACATTGGGTCCTAAATTTGTCATTTATAAAGTACGTATTTCTGCGATGAACCAGAATTATTATTGTATGTGATTTTTCTTATATATTCTATGGGCTTATTCCAAATTATAAAAAATAGTTGCTCAATTAATTTGCCTCAATCACTTCAATTAGACTATAATTTGATTATTGTACATTAAAATAGTGTAATCTTTATGAAAATATTACCCCTCTCACTTTTACTGTGGACCCCATTGTCAAGACAACTCAATTAAAAAATAAGATATAAAATATCCATTATTATTTTTACTATCATGCAGCCAGTTTTAATTCTGGAGCAACTTCTTTCATCACACCATATATTTCTGCAGGTGTTTT
>JAUJGA010000140.1:0-5455 GCA_042095675.1 Gammaproteobacteria bacterium | reverse complement strand
TTACACATCACTGCTCTATTATTGAGACAGGAAATACGTCATATAGATTTATGCAAAGCCAAAAAAAGGCTCGAAAATAACTCCGTAGGGTGGATCACTTTTCGATGCAAAAGTGGATCAGTTTTGAACGCTTATTGACATGCTTAACCATCATAACTCCAATGATACATATAATTGGAGTTATGATGGTTAAGCATAAGAAAGTTACATATACATTGAATAAAAGAGCTATTAATACCATTGAAAGGTGCAGTTTCTTATCAGATGTACCAATGAGTAAATTTGTATCTCACTGTATAGAATTATCTTATGAGATGATGATAGATGATTACTATGATAATGATAAACAACCATTGGTGGGAGCTAAAAAGAAAAGGTCAAATACAATAGCTAAGACCTTTACATTACCTATTGATGTTATCCGCATTTTAGAATTTTTCAGTGATAAGTTAGGTATGAAAAAATCACATTTGGTTTCAGCATCAATATTGAACTATGAACAGATGGAATCAGAAAAACTATCACAACAGATTAAAGAACTTATGGATTCTGCTGAAATAGCTGAATGAAAATAATCAATATAATTTTCATAATAACTCAGTTTTCAATTCCGAAATTGTAAAATTATTATAGTAACTACAATAAAAATAGGAATGAAAATGACAATTTCAGATGACATATTAAAGAAAATAAATGGTAGTGATGATAAGGAAACACACTTTATTAATGATAATGAAATAGACTGTTATGGTGATATTGAATTAGAAAAAGGTAAGTATGAAGGTGGAATACATCATTTAAGTCCTTTTGAATTAGATTTATTTCATAAAGGTTATAAAATTGTTTCTGATTTTGAAGTGGGGTATGAGTTTACAAAGTATGTTGATGTTTATAATGGAAATGAACTCTATTGTAAAATAATTCATCATTGTCAAAGTAGTGAATTAAGAGTCACTTACTATAAAAATGGAAAAAAGTTAAAAAGAAATTGGTATTATTATGGTGGAGAGAAACAAAATGATTCATCAACTTTCTATGATAAAAATGGTGATAAATTTATTTACTACAGTATGAAAAATTTGGGTTCAACTGAAAGACTGTTGTACAAAGGTGAATATAGAAATAAAGAAATATTAGATGAATCAGATTTAAGTAATTATTTTTCAGAAGAAGTAATCAGTTTATGATTATCATCAACAAATAATAAAAATCCGAAACATTGTTACCTTTTTGTTACTTTTTAAAAAAGGTAACAAATTGGCTGTTTTTTGAGTAAAAAACGGAACAAAAAATCATCAATAAATGGATCAAAATCAGATACTTAGAGTGGACTCTGTTACCCCAAAAAAAAAGGTAACAAAAAAGGCAACATTTAGAGGTTTTTTCACCGTTTTTGAGGTGGTGTTGTTACCAATATGTTACCTTTTTGTATTTCAATAGCTTTGAAACCGTATAGGTATACGGTTTAGGTGGTATTGGTTGGTATTTACATCATACCGCCCATGCCACCCATACCGCCACCCATACCGCCGCCCATATCAGGCATACCACCAGCACCGCCTTCCTGAGGCATCTCACTGACCATTGCTTCAGTAGTCAACATTAGACCTGAAACAGAAGCAGCATGTTGTAGAGCAGAACGCGTAACTTTAGCAGGATCCATGATACCCATATCAATCATATCACCATACACTGCAGTGGCTGCATTATAACCATAGTTACCAGTACCATCTTTAACATTGTTCACTACAACAGAAGACTCATCACCTGCATTAATGACGATTTGACGCATAGGCTCTTCCATTGCACGCTTGGCAATATCAACACCTACTTTTTGGTCATGATTAATAGTTTCTACATCACCAATCGCCTGAAGAGCACGTATCAGAGCAACACCGCCACCTGGAACAACACCTTCTTCTACTGCCGCACGAGTTGCATGTAAAGCATCTTCAACACGTGCTTTCTTTTCTTTCATTTCAACTTCTGTGGCTGCACCTACTTTAATCACTGCAACACCACCAGCTAGTTTAGCAACACGCTCCTGAAGTTTTTCACGATCATAGTCTGAAGTAGTCTCTTCTACCTGACGACGAATTTGCTCAACACGTGAACCAATTTCTGCTTCATTACCTGCACCATCAATGATAGTGGTGTTTTCTTTACCAATCTGAACACGTTTTGCAGTACCCAGATCTTCTAAACTAACAGCTTCAAGACTCAGACCTACTTCTTCAGAAATCACAGTAGCACCTGTTAAAATAGCTAAATCTTGTAACATAGCCTTACGACGATCACCAAATCCAGGTGCTTTAACTGCAGTCACTTTGACCACACCGCGCATATTATTCACAACTAAAGTGGCTAATGCTTCGCCTTCAATATCTTCAGCGACAATAAATAAAGGCTTACCTGATTTAGCAACAGCTTCTAGTACTGGAAGTAAATCACGGATATTTGAAATCTTTTTGTCGTGTAATAAAATATAAGGACTATCTAAATCAGCTGTCATACTATCCTGATTATTAACAAAATAAGGAGATAAATAACCACGATCAAACTGCATACCTTCAACTACGTCTAATTCGTTATGTAAGGCAGTACCTTCTTCAACGGTAATAACACCTTCTTTACCTACTTTTTCCATAGATTCAGCAATAATATTACCAATACTCTCATCAGAGTTAGCTGAGATAGAACCCACCTGGCCAATCGCAGCAGAATCTTCACATGGCTTAGCCATCTTCTCAATTTCTATTACTGCAGCTGTGACAGCCTTATCAATACCACGCTTAAGATCCATTGGGTTCATACCGGCAGCAACCGCTTTTAAACCTTCGTTTAAAATGGATTGTGCTAATACAGTAGCAGTGGTTGTACCGTCACCAGCGATATCAGAAGTTTGCGATGCAACTTCTTTCACCATCTGTGCACCCATATTTTCAAATTTATTTTCCAGTTCTATTTCTTTTGCCACTGAAACACCATCTTTAGTGATAGTAGGAGCTCCAAAAGCCTTATCAAGAACAACATTACGTCCCTTTGGACCCAATGTAACTTTAACTGCATTTGCAAGTGTGTTGACACCGGCAATCATTAGATGACGTGCGTCATCTCCAAATTTAACATCCTTAGCTGGCATTTCTTATACCTCAATCATTTTATATTTTTAAATTGTACGTTATGTAACCTAAGTTGACTTACTCAACAACGGCCAAAACATCTTCTTCACGCATAATTAACAGCGTTTCATCAGCAACCTTAACTTCGCTGCCGGAATACTTACCAAAAATGACTTTATCGCCAGCTTTGATTTCCATAGCAATTAAATCACCGTTATTTGCTGCACGGCCATTACCAACAGCAACCACTTCACCTTCTGAAGGTTTTTCTGTAGCAGAATCCGGAATATAAATACCGCCGGCAGTTTTTGTTTCTTCTTCAAGACGACGCACAACGATGCGGTCACCTAGTGGACGAATGTTCACGTTTACATATCTCCTTAGTGGTTTATTTTTAATATTATGTTAGACAAGAGATTAAATTGGGACTAGAATTTTTTTTTCAAGTATTAATAAAAAAAACATTACAATTTAGCAACTATTTTGCTAACTTCTCACTGTGGATTACCCAAAGGACTGAGATTGCAGGTTTTCAGTTATTTAAAACTTCAGCTGTTCATAGGAAACAAATAGATAATGACCTGGTTGGCCAGTCTCTTCTTCACCATCATCAATAACAATTAGAATACCCACATCCTTATTTAATAATTTTATAGGCGTAATACCTTCTGCAGTCCCTAAAGCTTTAGTTCCCTTTATTTTAACAATAATAGGCTTTTGTCCACGTTGCCAAAGCCATAACTGGGCAGGTTTTTTTCTTTCTGAAGAAGTCCCTGACAGAATGAGGAAAGCATTTAGATAGGGTACATAGGTGAAATCACGGATGCCGGCACCCTCTAAATCTAAGCTGATTAGATCCAGAGGTTTTTCATTGAATAATTTATTTTTAAAAGTCTGCTTGTTTAATGCAATGGGAATAATAATAGCTTGTTCATCTTTATTTAGAGGACTTCTTAAACCAATAATCAATTGCTGCTTCTTTTTATCATAGGCCAGCCCCTCAATATTAAGCCCGCCATTTTTTTGTACTTTTTTTATTTTGGCTGATTTTTTTAACTGTGGATAAGCATTAATGATCCAGTCTCTCAGGTTTTCTATGAGACGGACATCCCCTATTTTCTGATCTTTGATATTAAAGCAGATTAGATGGTTACGCTTGCTATTTGTTTTCCCTTTACGGTTAAGGGAATGTGAAGTAATGGCGTACAGACAATCCTTTTGATCAATGGTTAATGCTTCCAAATCATTGACTGTAACAGAGTCAAAATTAAGAGCTTTTACTCTTTCAAGATAATCAAAGGGGTTGGCATTATTAAGTTTTAATAAAGATAAGGGCTTTGCACCATCATCTTCAACGATAAGAATTTCACCACTGGAAAGTTGGGCAACACCACTGGGCTCATATATATTGATAAATTCATTTTTCATGGCACACATCATAGCATAAGCTATTCAGTCAGGACTAATAGTCAACTTTACGGCGTAAGGCTTTCTGCTGGCCGCTTTTAGTTTTATTATCAACTCTACGACGTTTTGCAGCACGACTTGGCCGAGTGGCTCTACGTTTTTTTTGCGTGACCATTGCTTTTTTTATCAAAGTAACCAACATCAATAAAGCATCTTCACGATTTTTTTCTTGTGTACGAAAACGTTGTGCCTTAATAATAATCACTCCATTATCGGTAATATGATGATCTTTAAAGCATAATAACTTTTCTTTATAAAATAGAGGAAGTGAAGAGGTATTTATATTAAAACGACAATGTACCGCAGTTGAAACCTTATTAACATTCTGTCCACCAGAACCCTGAGCACGAATAAAACTCAGCTCAATATCCTTCATCGATAAACTTATCTGATTAGAAATCTGTAGTGGACTGTTCTCTTTTTTATTCATTCTTTCTGTGTTTTATGACAATCTGTTCTTTTACCAAATAAGCAGGGGGCATATTATTAATTAAATTTCGTATAAAAAATACAAATAATATCGCACAGATAATACCTGTAGCTAAAGCTAAAGCTAAAATAAAATCACCATTCATATAAAAGGAAACAGCTGAATTCGTATAAATTAAGTGCATGACCTCTGATAGTAGCTGAGCAAACACCCTGTAAATTAAACAAGACTTAGGGTTACAATGCCAGGTTACGACACCAACAGCAGAGGCTACAAATGAGCTATAAACACCAGAGTCTTGAAGAAAGACATTATATCGAAATATCACTAAGAAACGAAGAGAGTCATGAAGTAATTGCAGAATCACTTGATCGTTCACAGAGTTCAATTACAAGAGAAATTGCACGTAATACAGGCTTGAGAGGATATCGGCATA
>JAUJGA010000139.1:0-1599 GCA_042095675.1 Gammaproteobacteria bacterium | reverse complement strand
TTAGAAATAATCAGTCTCATTTGTAACTATCAAATGATGCCATCTTCAGGTGAGCTTCAAGCAGACTGTCCTTGTCAGTCTGGTTTATCTTTTGCAAAATGCTGCCAGCCTTTGCTAGACAATTTCTCACCACATACTGCTCGTACTGCAGAACAACTAATGCGTTCACGTTATTGTGCATACACTATTAATGATAGTGAATACTTACTTAACCTGAATGCTGGATAAAAAAACAAAAATTAATTGTAAAAAGAGTCAGTCCATGATCAAATAGTTTAAATACTAATCCAAAAGATCAAACTAGAGACTGACAATGGAAACTATAGATGCTTTGTACTGTGATGTCGATGATTTAAAGCAACAATTTTATCCTGAATGGGAAAGACAACAGTTAGAGTCTGGAAAAAAGAGGCGTAGAAAAAAAGGTGTTATGACACCCAGTGAAATAATGACGATTGTTATTCATTTTCACCAATCAAATTACAAAGATTTTAAAAATTATTATTTGCTACATGTACATCAATATCTACGTAAAGAATTCCCAAGATTACTCAGCTATACACGTTTTCTTGGAGTGATGCCAAGAGTGTTAATTCCACTCTGTGCCTATTTCGGTACATGCAAAGGAAAGCCTACTGGTATTGCATTTGTGGATGCGACTAAGATAAAAGATTGCCATAATATACGTATTCCCAAACATAAAGTTTTCGAAGGAATTGCAGCTAGGGCAAGTCATCAATGGGTTGGTTTTATGGATTTAAATTACATCTTATTATCAATCATAAGGGTGAAATTTTAGCAACAAAATTGACAGCTGGAAATGTGAATGATCGTAAACCAGTCATGCAAATGATTAAAGGATTAAGTGGGAAACTCTATGGAGATAAGGCTTACTTATCTAAGGCATTAGGAGAAGAAGTATTTGATGAAGGTGTTGAATTAATCACCAATATTCGTAAAAACATGACGGCAACAGCCATGTCAATTTGGGATAAAATATTGCTCAGAAAACGTTTTATTATTGAGACAGTTAATGATCAATTAAAATCCATTTCTCAAATTGAACACTCAAGACATCGCAGTATACATGGTTTTATGCTCAATTTAATGGGTTCACTGATTGCTTATTGTCATAAAGAGGCTAAGACTACAATAAATGTTAGCGTTAATGATATGAAAACATTGACTATTTGATTGTATATTAGTATTTTCTTATCCAGATCTGGGATTAAATAGGTAAATATAAAGGTACTTAGCATATTTTATCTTTAAACTATATAAATAAAGTTTATTTTTATTTAAAAATAAGCTAAACTATTTTTATAACATATCAATAAATATTAAAGATAAACAAGAGCTTTCACTTTAAACGTAATATTTTACATTAGAAATACTAAAAAGGTATACAAATGAAAACCTCAATAAAATCTATAATAACAGGTCTTATATTTTCCACATTTATTCTAAGGGCTGTTGATCTTTCGTGATTAAAAAATAAGCAATATTGCAATCAGGTATAATGGTTTTATCACAAATCAACATACGAGAAGACCATGCCAAGAACAATGTTAACAGATGAATACTGGGAAAAGCTATCAC
>JAUJGA010000138.1:0-8487 GCA_042095675.1 Gammaproteobacteria bacterium | reverse complement strand
GAAGGTTTAATTCATCATTCAGATCGTGGTTCACAGTATGCCAGTAAAGCTTTTAAGCAATTACTGAAAGCTCATGGTGTTAGAGGAAGCATGAGTCGTAAAGGTGATTGTTGGGACAATGCTGTGGTAGAAAGCTTTTTTAGTACATTAAAACAGGAACGTGTTCATTGGCAGAATTATCAAACAAGACACGAAGCACAGCAGGATATCTTGCAGTACATATCGATGTTTTATAACAGTAAACGAATTCATTCATATTTGAACTATATGAGTCCAAATAATTATGAAATGCAAAAGTTAGAATTAAAGAAAGCAACTTAACTGGGGTGTCCGGAAAAGGTTGACCACGTCAAGTCACAATGGATGAAAGAAAATCCAAATTACGACTGGCCATGCCAACTGGAACAAAATCTGCTCGTTCAGTCACTGATGCAATAAAAAGTTTATTTTCTCCCATTGAAAAATTTATAAAAACAGTAACATTTGATAATGGTAACGAGTTTGCGTACCACAAAGAAATAGCCACTACATTGAACTGTAAAACGTATTTTGCAAAGCCTTACCACTCATGGGAACGAGGACAAAATGAAAATGCTAATGGTTTATTAAGGCAGTATTTTTCTAAGCAAATGGAGCTGATTGATGTTACTAAAAAAGAAATTTATGATGCTGTTCACAAGCTCAATAGTCGGCCACGAAAGTGTCTGGGATACAAAACTCCTTATGAAGTTTTTTAAGAGCTAACCGGCATTAGCCAGTAAGAGTTAACCGGTCATGCACTTATTACTTGAATTCAGGTTTATTAATTTATTCGTTATTGAAATAAGGCGAGGATTTCTGATGCCTTCACTCTTTGTTCTGCTTTACAACTAATGCTTCTTCTAACACTAAATTTTGTCATTTTAGCGTTCTTATAAATGTCTTCTGTAAATTCTGTTAAATGATTTGAAACTAAAACTGGTATGCCTTTATCTGCAGATTGTTCTGCTAGCTCAGCTAACCTTTGTTGTTGTTCTATACCAAATACTTTTTCAACATATCTAAATGAAGAATTACTTGCATTAAGAGTTACATAAGGTGGATCACAATAGATAACATCTCCTTTCTGAGCATTTAATATGCTTGTCTCAAAGTCTTGTACTAAAAATTCTGCATAATCTGTTTTTTTAATAAAATTTACTATATAGTTTTCAGGAAATGTTACTTTTTTATATTTGCCAAATGGTACATTAAATCCTCCACTAGAATTATAACGACATAAACCGTTATAACTATGTTTGTTTATATATAGAAAAAGTGCAGCTTTTAATCTTCTATCATTAGTTTCATTGAACTGTTTTCTGCATTCGTAATAAAATTCAGAATCATTATTTTCAGGTTTAAAGAATGGCTTGCAAAACTCTAAAAAATCAATTTTTTCTTCTTGTAAATGTTTATATATATTGATGACATCACTATTTGTGTCAGCAATTATATTTTCATTATAATTTGTATTCAGAAAAATCGTTGCAGAACCGCAGAAAGGCTCAATTAATCGCTTAGCTTTTGGTAGTTGTGCTTTTATAAGATCAATGATCTTTGCTTTACCACCAGCCCACTTGAGAAATGGGGTATTGATCTTTTTTTCAGAAGTCATAGGTTTTTTATATACACAGCAGAATTACGTTGATAATTATAGAATTCTTGTTTTTCATTAGGTAATTCTTCTAAGCTTGCTTTAACAAATCCCTGTTCTCTAAACCAATGAGTTGCCTGAGTTGTTAAAATAAATATTTGTTCTATATTGTTTTTTAAAGCATCTTTAAATAGATGTTTGAATAGTTTGTCTCCACGTCCCTGTGATTGATATTCTGCTTTAATTGCCATGCATGCAAGCTCTGCTTGTTGCTGATTATCTGCAATAAGCATGGCCACACAACCTATTATTTTACTATCGCGTTCTATAACATAAAAATTATTGATTTCTGTTTCCAGCCTTTCATAGGAGCGTTTAACTAATAGTCCTGATTCTTCTAATGGTTTTATCAGCTCAATAATACCATTCATATCTTCAATTTTCGCTGAACGTATATCTTCTAGATGATCAGTACTTATTAAGCTGCCAATACCATCTTGAGTAAATAACTCAATTAATAGTGAACCATCAATATTGCGGTCAATAAGATGAACTCTTTTAATTCCTGATTCACAAGCCTTAATAATACGCTGATAGTGTCGAACCAGATCTTTCTTTTCAGTATTAAGAATGATCTCTGAAAGTATTTGTGTGGTTAAGTCTTTGATTAATACATTATTTTCATCAAGTATACCTTGTGAGTCATCAATAAAGATTAATTTATTTGCATTGAGTTCAATTGAGCTTAGTGTGGCTAAGTCTTCACCATTAATATTAAAGACTTCACCGGTTGGTGAGTAACCCAGCGGTGATAATAAAATAACATCTCCGGCATTTAAGGAATGATTTATTGAATCTGTATCAATTTTTCTAATATCACCAGTGTGCAGGTAATCTACTCCATCAATGATACCCATGGGTTTGGCTAATATATAATTACCGGATATGAGATTAATCTGCGATCCTGCCATAGGAGTATATTTAAGGCTGGTTGAGAACAATGCCTCCAGATCGATGCGAATACTACCGGATGCTTCTTTAATAAGTTGCATTGTATTGTAGTTGGTGACGCGCAAACCATGGGCATATAGGGACTCAATTCCATGTAGTTTAAGCTTCTTTTCAATTTGTGAACGTGCACCATGTACTAGAACAAGTTTAACACCCAGACTATTAAGTAGAGTGATATCGTGAATTAATGAGGGGAACTCATTGTTATCTAAAACATCGCCACTAAAGTAGATTACAAATATTTGATTTCTAAATGCATTGATATAAGGTGCTGCATTTCTAAACCAGGGTACAAAATCTATTTTTGAGTGCTGTTCTGTTTTTATGTTAGAATTATTTTTTTTCATAGTTATTTTGCTTGATTTGCCTTTTAATTATAACAATAATTTTACTTTTATAGTTTTTTATTTACTCATTTACCCAGGATGTTAACAATTATGTCGCTTGCATTAGCCGATATCATATCTCTCAGTATTTATTTCTTTATAGTTTTGGGTATTGGCTTGTATTTCTCAAAGAAAAATACCAATACTGAAGAATATTTTGTTGGTGGACGTTCTTTTTCTGGCTGGGTTATTGGCTTAAGTCTGGTGGGTACTTCTATTAGCTCTATTACATTTCTTGCATATCCCGCTGATGCTTATAAAACAGCATGGTTACGTTATTTGCCTAATCTTATGTTACCTCTGGCCATTTTTATTGCCGCTTATGTGTTTTTACCATTTTTTCGTAGAGGTAATACTATCACAGCTTATGAATATCTTGAAAATCGCTTTGGTCCATCAATTCGTGTTTATGGTGCTGTGACTTTTATTATTGGTCAGCTGGTTAGAATTAGTTTAATACTTTACTTACTATCTTTATTAATTCAGGAATTAACCGGGCTTAGTGCAGAAATGTCTATTGTTATCAGTGGTATTTTTGTTGCATTTTATACCATCATTGGTGGAATAGATGCTGTTATCTGGACAGATGTATTACAAACTTTTGTGCTCATGATTGGTGGTTTAATTTGTTTGTTTATTATTATAAATGCCTTACCCGGTGGTTTTGATCAAATTATGAGTGTGGCTACTGAGCATGGCAAGCTTGCATTTGCTGAATTAAATTCTCAAGGTCAGTTAGAACAAGTCAAATGGTCACTTTCTTTGCAGGACAAAACTGGTAGTATGTTGTTATTGTTAGGACTTACGGCATGGTTGACAGAATATTCCGGTAATCAGAATACTGTGCAGCGTTTTTGTGCATCAAAAAGTGATCATGAAGCACGTAAAGCCATGTTTGTTTGTGCTATAAGCAGTTTGCCTATTTGGGCTTTTTATATGTTCTTAGGTACAGCACTCTATGTGTTTTTTCAGGTTTTTCCTACTGAAACAGCAAGTCAGATTTTATCCGGAGAACTAAAAGCAGAACGAATTCTACCTTATTTTATCAATCATTATTTACCTGCAGGAATTGCAGGTATTGTTATTGCAGCGGCACTGTCTGCAGCAATGTCTTCTCTTGACTCTAGTATCAATGCTATATCCACGGTCTCTATTGTAGATATTTATAAACGTTTTAGTAAAGTTGATAAGGGTGATAAACATTATCTTCTTGTTGCAAAATTAATTGCAGTCATTGTTTCTATTTTTATGATTATAGGGGCTTTTTTATTGATTCATGCTGAGAGCAAAACATTACAGGATACAGCAACGATTTTAGTCTCTATTATTTCTGGTGGAGTGCTGGGGGTTTATTGTCTGGGATTCTTTACAAATCTGGGTGATGCCAGATCCGTATGGGTCGGTTTGATTTTTACGTCTTTATTTACTGCCTGGACGGTTCTTTCCAAAAAAGGAGTTTTACCTGACGAGTGGGTATTACCTTTTGACCTTTATTATACAGCTATTATTGGTAATCTTTTAATGTTTCTTTGTGGTTTTTTTGTTTCATTATTTATTTATAAAAGAACAAACTCAGTGGGAGAGTTTTCCATATGGGGTCGCAAAAATTAATCCTTATTATAAAATACTCCAAGTAGATCAGGTCGTTAATTGACTCTGGGCTGTTCTAGTAATAAACTCCTCTCATACTATATTTTAACCATTACATAGAGATATACAGATTATGCCTGAATACCGTTCCAGAACTACTACTGCCGGCAGAAATATGGCGGGTGCCCGATCATTATGGCGTGCTACAGGCATGAAAGATGATGATTTTGAAAAGCCCATTATTGCCATTTCCAATTCATTTACTCAATTTGTCCCCGGTCATGTACACCTTAAGGATATGGGGCAATTAGTTGCTAGGGAAGTTGAGAAAGCAGGCGGTGTGGCTAAAGAATTTAACACCATTGCTGTGGATGATGGAATTGCCATGGGACACGATGGTATGTTGTATAGCTTACCTTCCCGGGAACTTATTTCTGATGCAGTAGAATATATGTGTAATGCACATTGTGCTGATGCACTGGTGTGTATTTCAAACTGTGACAAAATAACACCGGGTATGTTAAATGCCTCTTTACGTTTAAATATTCCTGTTATTTTTGTTTCTGGTGGTCCTATGGAGTCGGGTAAAGTTATTATGCATGGTAAGGAAGTACACCTGGATTTAGTTGATGCTATGGTTTCTACTGTGGATGATAATGTCAGTGATGAAGATACTGAAATTATGGAACGTTCAGCCTGTCCTACCTGTGGTTCCTGTTCAGGTATGTTTACTGCAAATTCTATGAATTGCCTGACAGAAGCCCTAGGTTTATCTCTGCCAGGCAATGGTTCTTTATTAGCCACTCATGCGGATAGAAAAGAGTTATTTTTAGAAGCAGGCCGGAGAATCGTTGATCTGGCCAAACGTTATTATGAGCAGGATGACGAATCTGTTTTACCACGAAATATTGCCTCTTTTGGTGCTTTTGAAAATGCCATGAGTTTAGATATTGCTATGGGAGGCTCAACTAATACAATATTACATTTATTAGCGGCTGCTCAGGAAGCAAAAGTAGATTTTACTATGGATGATATTGATCGATTATCCAGAAAAGTACCAAATTTATGTAAGGTCGCTCCAAGTTCTCAGAAATATCATATGGAAGATGTACATCGTGCTGGAGGTGTGATGTCTATTTTGGGTGAATTATCAAGGGCAGATCTGCTTAATACTGAGGTTAACCTTGTACATAGTGATTCAATGGGAGCAGCTATTAGTCATTATGATATTATCGTCTCAGATGATGCTCGTGTAAATAATATGTTTAAGGCTGCACCAGGTGGTGTGCCTACACAAGAAGCCTTTAGCCAGTCACAACGCTGGGAATTAGATAAAGACCGTAAAAACGGTTGTATTCGTAGTAAGGATAATGCCTATAGTCAGGATGGAGGTCTAGCCGTACTTTATGGAAATATTGCTATAGATGGCTGTGTGGTAAAAACAGCAGGAGTAGATAACTCCATTTTATGTTTTACCGGGCCTGCACGTATTTTTGAAAGTCAGGACTCTGCAGTTGAGGCTATTTTAGCAGATAAAATTAAAGCCGGTGATGTGGTGATTATTCGTTATGAAGGACCTCGTGGTGGTCCGGGTATGCAGGAAATGCTTTATCCTACCATCTATTTGAAGTCTAAAGGGCTTGGTAAAAGTTGTGCCTTATTAACTGATGGTCGTTTTTCTGGTGGAACTTCTGGACTTTCTATAGGTCATGCATCACCAGAAGCTGCAGAGGGTGGAGCAATAGCATTAATTGAAGAAAAGGATCTCATTGCTATAGATATTCCGCAAAGAAAAATTAATGTTCAAGTCAGTGATGAAATATTGAAGCAACGTCAAGTGCTTATGGAAAATAAGGGAAATAGCAGTTGGCAGCCAGTTGCTGATAGAGTACGCCATGTGAGTCAGGCATTACAGGCCTATGCTGCAATGACTACTTCAGCATCACGCGGTGCAGTTAGAGATGTTTCACAAATAAAAAGAAAATTCTAAAGTATGTTAGCTGGGGGGCTATATGAAAAAAAATAGCATCACTGAGCGTAGGTAAGGTTCCAGATGTCGGGTAAATCTTGGTGTTTGTGTGACCACGAAAGGTAAAGATAAACAGAATATTGAATCTAGCATTATCAATATGAGTTTATTAGGTTGTGCTATTGAGCCTCGAAATCATACTTTTAAAGAACAGTAAAAAATTTCGATTTGCTTTGTTAAAGCAAAAGAAAATTGTTCAAAAACGACCCGCATTTGCGCAAAAGTATGCCATGTTTGTGATGAATACATTGGATTATGTTTTGAAAAATTAGGTGATGATGTTATTGAATTATTAAGAGAGCTATTAAAAGAAGAAAAATATTTTTAACAGATAGTGTGAGGTGGGAAAGTCTTAAGTATTTAAAACAAAAAAACAGTTACATTTTTATTTTAACTACCTTGAAAATGCTTTTTCTTTTAATTTAATACTTCTCACTTAGCACTTCACACTTTCTCTTACAATCGATTCCAGTTAGCTCTTTTCTGTGCTGAACCCAGTTTGGGGAATATAAGCCCTAGAATCATACCGCCAAAAAGTACTGCTGCACCGGTCATAAACCAGTCACGTTCAGTATTATCTTCCAAGGTTTGATATTCCTGCATGAGCAGGCGCATATCTGTTTCTATCTTAAGCAGCTCATTTCTTAGCTGAACATTTTCTTTTTCAAGTTGCATTGGGCGAGCAGCAATTTTTTTAAGCTTGGCTAATTCTACATTTAATGTTACTTTATTGCCTAGTAGATCTGTTTCAGAAAGACTTAAGATATCACGTTCAGTTTTTAATGTATTGAGTTCACTACTCATAGAATCAAACTTTATTGTCATTTCAGCAACATCTTTCTGTGCTTTAGCCAATTGTTCTCTGGCAACTGGCTGCTTGATAAGAAAACGACTTAATACCCAGCCTTTAACTCCAGCAGGAGTGATAACTTCAGAATAGCCAGAATCTGAAGAAAGAATTGTAAGCGGTGTTCCACTTTTTATGATTTTGGTAATTTTAAATCCAGTTCCTTTGCCTGAGCGCATGTTTATGCTTAACTTATCACTGACATATTGGGTATTTTTTGCTTCAGCAGTTCTGGCAATAGCAAAAACACTGAAAAATAAAGAAAATATAATGGATATGATGATGTTTTTAGATAGTCTTGACATTGCTTGAACCTTCTGGGAAAAAGATATTATCCTAAATTATTAGAAAATTTTCTACTAATAATTGTATTCATTCGAATTCTTAGATTATTAACAAACAGCTTGTTCCAGATATTCTGATGGATCGGAAGAGAAAAACAGACCAATTTGATTGTTTTTAATATACGTTATTTTAGCTGAAATGGCATAGTTATTTTGATTGTGATTCAAAGGTAGATGCAACACACAATTGTCCAATTTTGAAAAATTATCATGTGTAGTACAGTCAACTAACATACCTCCCACCTTACAAATATTAATAGCCGTTGCATTAGTGCGTTCTTGATTTTCTAATTCAATGCTGATGGGGAAGTTTACTTTAGTTCTAAAATGTTCTCTTTTGTTATGAGTTTGTTGCATGTATTCTCCATTTGTATATAAATCTAAGGCGCACATTATACTCATTTTTATATATAATGAATATTAATATTGCCTGAATTCAAGTAATAAGTGCATGACTGGTTAACTATTTCTGGCTAAATGCCGGTTAGCTCTTCAAAAACTTCATAATGAGTTTTGTATCCCAAACACTTTCGTGGCCGACTATTGAGCTTGTGAACAGCATCATAAACTTCTTTGTAACTATTCAGCGCAATTTTTTATTCATATAAAACTAACTGATAAAATCAGGCAGTTTTCCCTTAAAGAGTAAATCCATAGCATAGCCA
>JAUJGA010000137.1:0-12879 GCA_042095675.1 Gammaproteobacteria bacterium | reverse complement strand
ATTCGATCACAAACACGCTTATCACGACTGGCATCATGAAGCGCATCTAAATCAACTTTTTGTTCTGGTGTTAACCTTATTTCTTTCATAAGGTATATAATGATCCTTATATTTTTATAAATCAAGCACCTTCATTGATCAACGGTATATAAAAAAATATTTTTGAACTTATTATTAAACGATTGATGAATAAGGTTTTCATAATAATGTAAATTACTCCATATATTTTTATGTGTTCATGAGCTAATTAAATTAGTTTTGTCGCGGTACATTGGAAACCCAACGGGCATCTTCGACAAGTTTCTCAACATGTTTAGTATCTGTCACTGTCACCGCATGATCACCATTCACAATAACACTGACAATACCATCATCTAGATCACATCCCAACACATGTATAGAACGTTTTTTACCTTTTCTAGCCATTTTCAATTCCTGTTATTAATACCTTATTATTTTACTTGGTTATTATATTGATTATCTAAACTCTAATTGTCAAAAAATTTATAAACATTTAGTGAAAAAATTTCAATTAAAAGTAACAAATAAATATTTAATTCTTGTTAAAATACGTTAACATAAGTGATACATTTTATTCATAAATTTATAGCAATACTACCATTGTAGGAACATCTCTAAGATTGATAGTTAATCATTTTAGATAAAGTAAATGTTTTTAGTTATTCAAGTAACAATAATAAATATTTCCAGCCAAAGATATTCTATATATCATGCTATTAGTACCGACAAAACAAGAATCAATAATACGCTATTTCATTTTGTCAGAAATTTTATTGAAATATAAAAATTGTAATTATTTGTAATGAGGTTAAAAAATAAAGATGTGATAATTGCAGACCGTAGTTAAAAAGTGCTTTAAAGACAAGGGATACGGCTTTCTTGAAAATGGAACAGGTCCAGATATTATGGTGCGAAAAACAAAACTTGTTAACTGTCCATATCTAAAAGTTGGTTCAATAGTAGAATTTGAATGCCATACTGACAAACAATGCTTAATTGCTAAAAAAGTTTGTCTTTCACGCAAAAAGAATAACATACAAAATAAACATCGTGGCTCTAGAACACACCCTTTTGGCGTGATGACATAAGGAGTTTTGTAATTATTTTAAAAACATTTAAAACAAAATTAATGGACAATTGAACAAGCCAATCAACAATTTAAATAGGAATATGGTGAGACTGAATAAAAACTAATGAATACAACTGATAAAAATAATAGCCACACTCCAATGATGGTTCAATACCTCAAAATCAAAGCAGAATTTCCTAATATGCTGGTTTTTTATCGTATGGGAGATTTTTATGAAATGTTTTTTGATGATGCAAAAACTGCATCACAATTACTGGACTTATCATTAACTGCCAGAGGGCGCTCCAATGGAGAACCTATTCCTATGGCTGGTCTGCCCTATCATGCTGTTGATAATTATCTCAGTAAATTAGTTAAATTGAATCAATCTGTAGCCATCTGTGAACAAATCGGTGATCCAGCCACTTCAAAAGGACCTGTTGAAAGAAAAGTAGTCAGAATTATTACCCCGGGTACTATTACGGAAGATAGCTTACTCGATGACAAAAAAGATAACTTGCTGGCTTCTTTTCATCATATTAATAATACTTTTGGTTTAGCTATTCTTGATTTAACCAGTGGCAGATTCTCTGTATCTGAATTAGATAAATTAGAAGCCCTACAATCTGAATTAGAACGACATAAACCATCTGAATTATTATTAGAAGACAATAGTCCTTTTAAAAACATATTAAAAAAACAGCTTGGTAAGAAAACGACTTTTTCTGAATTACCTGAATGGTGGTTTGATGAACAATCTGCTCGAAAAAATCTCAATCAGCAATTTGCCACGCAGGATTTGCAAGGCTTTGGTTGTGAAGGTTTTCATACTGCCATTGGTGCGGCTGGCGGTTTGTTACAGTATGTGCAGGACACGCAACGCACTGCCCTACCGCATATTCATTGTCTAAAACCTGAACAACATGATTCAGCTGTCATATTAGATACTATCAGTCGTCGTAATCTTGAAATTGATTTTTCCCTTAGCGGCAACAAAGAACATACGCTGATGTCTGTGCTTGATCAAACTTCAACCGCCATGGGTAGTCGTCTTTTGGGTCGTTGGTTAAACCGCCCCCTACGTGATCATGCACAACTTGAACAACGCTACCAGAGTATTGAGCAATTACTCATTGATAATCAATATGAAGCACTTGCCCAATTGCTTCAACAAATAGGTGATATAGAGAGAGTACTAAGCCGTATTGCCATTAGAACAGCTCGTCCCAGAGATTTTGAACGACTAAAAAACTCTCTTAGTATTTATCCTCTGATTCAGGCTGAATTAATACAATTTACTAATCCGCATTTAAAAAAATTAGCAAAGAATATTTCTGTATTTCCTGAACAATACGGATTATTAAATATTGCAATTATAGAGAATCCTCCGATACTCATTCGTGACGGTGGAGTAATTGCTCCGGATTATGATAAAGAATTAGATGAACTAAGAAATATTCAAAAAAATGCCAATCAGTTTCTTATTGATCTTGAAAGCAGAGAAAAAGAACGTAGTGGTATTTCTACACTTAAGGTCAATTACAATCGAGTCCATGGCTATTTTATCGAAGTCAGTAGAAGTCAGTCAGCTAATGTCCCTGATAACTATCAGCGCAGACAAACACTAAAAACCAATGAGCGCTATATCACTCCAGAATTAAAACAGTTTGAAGATAAGGTTCTCAGTGCCAATGAGAAAGCATTAACTCGTGAGAAAAAACTCTATGAAGAGTTATTTGAGCATTTATTTCCTCATTTACGAGCTTTACAAATTAGTGCCGAAGCACTTTCCGAACTGGATGTATTAAATAATTTTTCTGAGCGAGCCTTTAATTTACAATGGTGTAAACCACGCTTAACAGCAGAACCATGCCTGTCAATAAAACAGAGCCGTCATCCCGTTGTCGAGAACATTCAGGAAGCCCCCTTTGTTGCCAATGATATTGAACTCAGTCAGTCACGTCGTATGTTGTTAATTACCGGTCCGAATATGGGGGGTAAATCCACTTATATGCGCCAGGCTGCACTATTAGGCCTAATGGCTCATATTGGCTGCTATGTACCTGCAGAGTCTGCTCAATTTGGCCCTATTGATCGAATCTTCACACGTATTGGTGCATCAGATGATCTTGCCGGTGGCCGTTCTACGTTTATGGTTGAAATGACTGAAACTGCAAACATATTACATAATGCCACTGCACAAAGTCTGGTACTAATGGATGAAATTGGTCGTGGTACCAGTACCTATGATGGCCTATCACTGGCTTATGCATCTGCTCACTACCTGGCCAGTAATAGCCAGGCATTTACACTTTTTGCCACCCATTATTTTGAATTAACTCAACTGGCAGATTTATTTAAAATCATTGTCAATGTGCATCTTGATGCCGTAGAACATGGTGAAAAAATTATTTTCATGCACCAGGTTAAAGAAGGCTTTGCCAATCAAAGTTATGGAATACAAGTGGCTGCTTTAGCTGGTGTACCGACAGAAGTGATACAAATGGCCAAACAAAAACTACATGCATTAGAAAGTGATAACAATTCAAAAGCAATAAATAATAAACAGTTTCAACAAGAAAGTGATGTAGTAGCATTAAATAAATATCAACAATTAATGGCCACAATTGATGCTATCAATCCTGATAATTTATCACCTAGAGAAGCTCTAGACTGGCTTTACAAACTTAAACTGAAATCTCAAAATAATTCAACAACTATGGACTGAAAGTCCATAGGTTGCTTGAGGACTGAAAGTCCTATTCAAGAATCATATTACCTGTATCAGCATTTGAAGGATTATGGTGATGTTCCAAATATTCATTCACCATTTCATCAGTAATACTCCCCCATTAACCAGGCTCCATAACCTATTGCCCAAAAATGCCTTCCCCAGTAACGCTTCTTTAGCTCTGGAAATTCTTCCTGAAGCCTTCGGGAACTTCGTCCTTTTAGTCTCTTCACAAAATCACTTATCGATAATTTTGCAGGGTATTCAATATGCATGTGAATATGATCTTTACTAGCAACACCTTTCAATATCTGAACATCATCAGAATCACAGATTTGCATCAGCAATTTTCGACACCTTATTTGTACATCACCTTGTAGCACTGGGTATCTGTATTTTGTCACTCAAACTAGATGAACAATTAAGATACTTATGTTATGCCCATTTCTTCTATGTTCTTTCATAAATCATAGACTAACATTTGCCTTTTAAAATGTGTAGCAGCTAATCCTTGCACTAAAGTGCATAGTTTTGACTAGCGGACTGAAACAATAAACCATAAACAGTGTTATACTTTAGGACTTGTCTATACTTCAGTATAGTTAAATTCAGGGAGTTTTAGTTTGCCAAAGAATAAAAATGCTAATACTCTTTACTGGCATGACTATGAAACCTTTGGTACTGATCCAAAACTGGATCGTCCCGTGCAATTTGCCGGTATACGTACCGATGAAGATCTCAATATTATTGGTGGACCGCTGGTTATATACTGCCGACCAGCTAATGATTTTTTACCTCAACCATGCGCCTGCTTAGTCACCGGAATATCTCCACAACTGGCACTGAAAAAAGGCCTTCCTGAAGCAGAATTTATTAAATTAATTCATGATGAATTAAGCCAACCTAACACTTGTACCGTTGGTTATAATAATATCCGCTTTGATGATGAATTCACCCGCTATACCCTGTATCGAAATTTCTATGATGCCTATACCAGGGAATGGAAAAATGGCAATTCACGTTGGGATATTATTGACTTATTAAGGCTAACTAAAGCACTGCGTCCCAATGGTATTCAATGGCCGAAACGTGATGATGGACAAACCAGTTTTAAATTAGAAGCATTAAGTCAGACCAATAACATTGCTCATGAATCAGCCCATGATGCTCTATCAGATGTCATTGCAACTATCGAAGTTGCCAAGCTGGTAAAAAAACAGCAGCCTAAACTCTATCAGTATATTTACCAGCACCGCTTTAAGTATAAAGTTCAGGAATTATTTAACCTACAAAAACAAACACCCTTAGTGCATATTAGTGGCATGTATCCCGCAGAGAAAGGTCACATGGGAATTATTGTTCCCATTGCCATAGATAAAAATAATAAAAATGCCATTATTGTTTATGAGTTACATACGGATCCAACTGAAATGCTTGCCATGACAGTTGAACAGATCAAGCATTTAATTTTTACTCGAACAGAAGATTTGATCGAAGGCGAGCAACGTCTCCCCTTAAAAACCATACATATCAATAAATGTCCTGTCGTTGTACCACTCAATACTCTAACAGAAGGTAATATCAAATCCTGGCAGATTAATTTGCAGCTTTGTGCCAGACACTTAGAGCTATTAACCACAGATCAAAGCCTATCTGAAAAACTACAGCAAGCATTCACACAAAGTTTTTCAAGCAGTTCAGATGATCCTGACCAAAATTTATACTCAGGAGGATTTTTTTCATCTTCTGATAAAGAAAAAATGGCTCAAATCAGAAAAACACCCGAAGCTGAACTAGGGAATTTAGATTTTTATTTTGAAGATGAACGACTCCGTGAAATGCTATTTCGTTACCGCTGTCGAAACTATCCTGACACATTGCTATTATCTGAAATTGAGCAATGGGATCAATATCGCAAACAAAGAATTACCAACCCTCAAGGAGATGCCAGTATCAAGCTGGATGATTATCAGCAACAATTAGATGAATTACAAAATAACAGCAGTGATGAAACAATCAGTAAACTTATCCAGAAACTTAAAGACTACCCTGCCTTAATTGGAATAACCTAGAAGTACTTGAAAAACTGCTCTTAACATCCCCCTTTCTTCGCCTAAGAGCACCTACTTTTGGTAGAAGGGTGCACAGGATAACTGCTTTGCAAGCAAAGTAGCACAAGCTAAAAGCTTAAAACCTATTAGTTTTGCAAGTACCTCCTAGTGATCAATATGTTCTTGCAGCCACATTTCCAATAAGGCCATATGCCAGAGCTTACTGCCCTTTAAGCGAGTCATATTTTCTTCTGCTTCCGGATTTTTTAATAAACGCTGAATATAATCCATTTCAAAAATTCCTCGCTCACGACATGCTTGTGAGTTGAGCACATCAGTCATCATATCTAAAAACTCACCTCGAACATATTTTAATGCAGGCATAGGAAAATACCCCTTAGGGCGGTCAATTACTGCATCTGGAATTTTCCCCCGTGCTATTTTTTTCAAAATATGCTTACCGCCTAAGTGTCCTATTTTATAATGATTAGGCATTTGTGCAGCCAACTCTACCAGTTGATGATCCAGAAACGGGACACGTGCTTCCAGTCCCCATGCCATAGTCATATTATCCACACGTTTAACCGGATCATCGACAATAAGCGTCGTGGTATCCATACGTAGAACATGATCCAGAAAATCATCAGCATAAGGTGCCGTTAATAAATTAGTCACCATATCACAGCTATAATTTTCAGCATGATAAGCCGGTTTCACTGTTTGTAAATATTCATCATGACAGCGATCAAAATAATAGTGAGCAAAACGTCTGAACTCACTACCTGATGCCTCATCCATAAGAGGGTACCAGAAATAACCGGCAAAAACTTCATCAGCACCCTGACCACTTTGTACTACTTTCACTTCCTGAGAAACTCGCTGCGAAAGCAAATAAAAAGCAACTGCATCCTGCCCTACCATCGGCTCAGCCATTTGTGATATGGCTTCTGGTAATCGTTCTAGAACTTCACTATTTGGAATCAGATATTTATGATGCAGAGTCCCATACCGCTCTACTATCTGATCACTATATTCAAATTCACTACCCTGCTCACCTCCTATATCATTAAAACCGATAGAGAAAGTACGTAAATCCTTAACACTAGCCTCAGCCAATAAGGCCACTAATAAACTGGAGTCCAAACCTCCTGATAGTAAAACACCAACAGGTACATCAGCCACTGTAATACGTTTCTTAACAGCTTCCATAAGGCTGTCATGTATAGCTTCAGTCCAATCTGCTTCAGTCCAGCTTGACTTAGCCGGATCACGGTTTGCTTTTAAATGCCAATAACGATGACAATCCATTTCACCATTGGCTGAAATTTTTATATAAGTACCCGGGGCTAGTTTTTTTATACCGTATAAAATTGTATTAGGAGCAGGGATAACAGCATGAAGTGTCAATTGATTATGCAAACCAATAGGATTAATGGATTTATCTATATGTCCACTAGCCAGCAAGGCCTGCATATTTGAAGCAAAGGCAAAGCGTTTATCATCCAGACTATAATAAAGCGGTTTGATGCCCAAACGATCGCGGGCAATAAATAAACTATAATCTTTTAAATCAACAATGGCAAAGGCAAACATACCATGCAAACGTTCAACACATTGTTCACCCCATTCAGCATAGGCTTTGAGAATAACTTCTGAATCACCTTCGGAAAAAAACTGATAACCTTTTTGAATTAACTCTTTACGTAATTCAGGATAATTATAAATAGTGCCATTAAAAACCAAAGCCAATTGTAATTTATTATCTACTATTGGTTGGTTGGAACGTTCGGATAAATCAATAATAGATAAGCGTCGATGACCTAAAATAACAGGTCCTTCATGAAAGATCCCTTCATTATCAGGACCACGCCGTTCGAGCTTTTGTAACATTTTTTTTATGCTATCCAACTCAGGCTTGGTCCCATCAAAACGATAATCACCGCAAATACCACACATAATATATTGACTTCTTATATGATATGAATAACTTAAATCTTATTTATTTGTAATTTATCCGCGTATTGATTAACAAATAACAGTTGAGCCTTATGCTCACACATCTTTAGCAATCATAAGACTTTTGTTAATTTTAGAGTGAGTAGTTATCTTTGATTTAACTCTCAACTTAATAACCACCAGCTTGGAAATAACCATTGATACACCTCTGGTATTTTTAGCGATGATTATTGCTTTTACAGCATTATTTTCTGCATCCACACTACCAGTCAGAGTCACCACTCCAGCATTAACTTCAATACCAATATCTTCACGCTTGATTATAGCTTCATTAACAAATTTCTGACTAATACTGACACTAATCACTGCATCATTCTCAGCAACAAGACCAGTCATCTTTTTTTCAAAGACCATTTTATCCTGATAAATCTTATCTTTTTTCTGTTTTATTTCTTTGCTTTTTTCTGCCTGAACTTCCTCATTGCTATCAACCCCAGGCACCCAATCAGTGGCATCACGAACCGTACTACAGGCCTGCAGTGTTACACTAATAAAAATCAGCAATAGAGTTTTCGTATAAGCCTGTACAAACATTATTTTTCCTTCCATTATTATATTCTCATTCCACAATATTATTTACTATTACACAACAGTCTGCAGATATTTTATCATTAATAACCCCGAAATACTCAAAAAACCTTAATTTAATAACCAAGCAATTTGGTATAGTATTATTAAAAAAAAAGTATTACAATAGATTACAATACGGACACAATATACAAAAAAACCAATATGGAGTATTAAAATGGCTTTTGAACTACCAGCTCTACCTTATGCAAAAGATGCATTAGCACCACATATTTCTGAAGAAACATTAGAGTTTCATTATGGCAAACATCATAATACTTATGTTGTTAACCTGAATAACCTCATTGCCGGTACAGATTACGAAGCAATGTCTTTAGAAACAATTATTCAGAAATCTGAAGGGGGTATTTTTAATAATGCAGCCCAGGTATGGAACCACACTTTTTACTGGAATTGCCTAAGTCCTAATGGTGGTGGCGAGCCAAGTGGTGCCTTAGCTGATGCAATTAATAGTACTTTTGGATCTTTTAACAAATTTAAAAAAGACTTTAGTGCCGCTTGTGTCACCAACTTTGGGTCTGGTTGGACATGGTTAGTTAAAAATAGTTCCGGAGCTCTGGAAATTGTCAAAACATCTAATGCCGGATGTCCTTTAACTGATGGTCTGACTCCATTAATGACCTGTGATGTATGGGAACATGCATATTATGTTGATTATCGTAATGCCCGTCCTGCTTATGTCGCCGCATACTGGAACATGGTTAATTGGGACTTTATCAGCTCTAATCTATAATCCTAAATAAATTTATATAGCATGGCTCTATATAACTTAATTTTTCAGGGTGAAATCATCGATGGCACTTCTCTGGAAGAAGATAAATATCTCGGCCGCAAGCGACCGAGTTTTAAAACAAGTCCAGCTGGTCTGAACGTCTTTCTTTTTGATCTAACTCAAATAGCTGTTCTTGAACGTACTTTCTAATTGTTTCTTCATTTGCATTCCCAATCTTTTCAACAAAGTAACTTTACGTCCACAACTTACCGCCCAGAAGTATTTTTTCTTAATTTCAGGATAAATCCTGAAAAATTCACGAGCGGTAATACTTTTTATTATTTGCATTACACCACTATGTGATTGCCTGGGTATACTCCTGATAACCATATGAATATGATATTCTGGCATTTCAAGCTCAACGATATCAATATCGTAATTATATCCAATTTTCTGAATAATCGCCTTCATCGTTGTGTTATAAGGCTCCATAAAAACTTTATGCCTATATTTTGGTATCCAGACAAAATGATACATTAGCCTAATGACATGATGCGTATTTCTTTGAAGTTCCATGTAATGAATAATATAGACAGGGACAAGCCATGTCTACACTATTCAGCACGGGGGCAAGCCCCCAAGATTTTCGCTACGCTCTGTTAAATAATAAATTCATACTACCTTATATTTTTTTAACGATCATAAATCAATTCCACCATAAAAGATGTAGGTATTTTCTGACATATCAACACTAATGAATATGGTATGCTTGTTAATAGGCATTTTCATTTGACTCAAGTAAGCAGTCAAAACCTATATTGCATAAGACTTTGTTATTGCCAAGGTGGATCAATTTTGAATGATCATTGACATCAGTTGATAAATGAGTGTTATTGACTATTTTCTTTATTTAGGAAGAGTTTATATTGTTGTTCTTATATTGTAATAAATAGTAACAATTTGCGTCTTAATGCTAATGATATTTTTTTCCCTTGTTTATTTATTAATCGTGATTTTTTTAAGGGTTTAGCAGAGCTAGTAAAAACCTTGGTTTATCTAGGGGCTGTTGATCTTTCATGATAAAAAAATAAGCAACATAGCAATCAAGTATAATGGTTTTACCACAAATCAACATACGAGAAGACCATGCCAAGAACAATGTTAACAGATGAATACTGGGAAAGCTATCACGATTAATGCTTTATAGTGGCCGAATTTATAATAATGCAGAGCATAGAAGTACATTGGAAGGTATCCTTTACCGAATGCGAGTCGTTTGTCCATGAAGAGATGTTCCAAAATATTTCGGCCATTGGAGTACAATTTATAGACAATTTAACTTGTGGTCAAAGAAAGGCATTATGCTCGAATTATTTAATGCTTTGAAAAAACTATCTGATATTGAATGGGAATTTATTGACGGTAGCATTATAAAAGCTCACCAACATAGCATGGGATCTGCAAGTGATAGTGTCGAGGCGATTGGAAAAATCCGTGGTGGCAATACAAATAAAATACATATGGCTGTCGATAGTTATGGTTTGCCGATTGAATTTATCCTAACAGGAGGTGAAGTTCATGATAGTAAAGCAGCCCCTGATTTAATCGCCAAGTTACCCAGTTCAGACTACGTTATAGCGGATAAAGGTAATTCGTAGTTACGAGGGACTATTTTCTACGGAGTGCGCACCTGTGCGCACAGACAGACCCGATTACGTTTGTAATCTACCGATCGATATTACCGCGAGACTCGCACGATTCGTTTTTGCTGCACAATACCGGTCCAGGGTTCAGTTTTGAGGGCGAAGTTGGCGATATTGTCGCCCTAGAGTCGCTGACTTCGCCCTGACGCTATATAAAAGCGAAACTGACTTCGCTTTTCAAAAAAATCGAAAAATTACGACAATAAAAACGGTTGAAAACGATAATCTCGCGTTGAAAACGATAATCTCGCCAATTTTGGTCAGATAAATGTCCGATATTCCCATGAGTCGCGGCTAAATCGTCAGTTAACGGACACAAACATCGTGTTTGCGCAAAGTCCGAATCGTCAATTAAGGTAGGTGTTGACATCGATTGTCCGGAGTGAGAGAGACAAATTTCAATACCTGTTCATGCACGCGACAAGCGCCGTGGATTATCGGATTACTGACTGTATTTAATCGAAAAGTATTTAATATCGACACAAACATAAATTATCGCATATTCGTAATAGATTAGTTTGTATTTGAAAATATAATGTTCGCCAGTTCTCTTTTTTACTTTTACGCCGAATAAGATGTATAATTTGCGTCATAGCCTGCACACGAAAAGCCAAGTCAAATGCCTATTTAGAATATTATCGAGTGTGCTGTACACTTTGTATGTATTTAATCGAGTCAGTCCATGTATTTAATTTGCACTGAATTCAATTACGACGTTTTGATAGACAAATCGTATCCAAAAACCGGTATATTTACAATGTCATTGATAAATATTGATCACTTGGCAAAGGATATGCACCGATGCGTACGCTACTTGCAAAACTAGCAAAAACAGCAAATTTGTAAGTGACTATTCGATGTCACAAAATCAGACTCGTACACAAATGGGTTCGGACCAACAATTTTTTTTTTAAATCATAAAAAAGTGGCGAAATTCTTATTTTTTCCAGTTTCAGTATTACAAAATTAATTATTTACTTTATTTCCGAACATAGTAGCAGTATTTGAATGATAAGTTTGTTTGGCCGAACAAAAAATAACTTCACGATAAGTTGGTGTGGCCGAAAAAAACAAAAACTTCTCCCTCACAGGCTCCCACTTCTCCCTATTTTGGCTATGGGTTCTGTGTAGGGAACTAATTAAACAAATCACAGTTTTACTTGCTTTTATTAATGTTTTCATCATACATATTGTATCGCAATGCGTATCACAATACAAAGTTCCTGTATCGCAATTAATATATCGCAATACGGGTTTGACCGTATCGTTGCACCCCTAGTTTTTAATATCCGGGTGATGGTTTATCCGCGATCAACCGAAACAAACAAAAAATTTAAATATATTTTTTTTTGTTATTTCTAGTCTATTGTTAATACAATTCCTATCCTAATGTTTTATGCGCGTGTCTATCCTTCTTGCATATACTGTATAAGGACGCAAACCGTAGTTTGTCCTTTAATATCCTTCAGCCAGCCTCGGAGAGAATAAGCTTGCTACGCAAATATGTGTAACAATCGAGTAGTGCAGTCGTTATAAACTGTACTGCGATTCATCTTTTTTTGTGCGCATCTACATATAATTATCACTCAGGTATGATAGGTGGATAGTTTATATTTAAGGGCGGAAATTGGCTCAAATACCTTCCATACTCGGTTGAGGTATGGTTTGAGTTGATATGCTTTTTAGAAGACTAAGTTACTATGCAAGAATCAACATCAAAAGTGAAACAAAATAAGACCTATATATCGCGATACACGAAACCCGTATCGCGGTATGTATTCACGAGACGTAACGATACAATATACAGTGTAACTTGTCTATTCCGGCCAGGTACGGGATCCATATAATTATCTGGCCGGAATAGACAGGGGGCCGGAATACAAATTTTCCGGATTTTAAAGAAAGGGGAGACAAATATCGGGAGAGGGACGGTTTCGTGACGGTTTCGGCATTGCTTCGGAATCCTTAAAATTAATTAAAATGCAGAT
>JAUJGA010000136.1:0-8399 GCA_042095675.1 Gammaproteobacteria bacterium | reverse complement strand
ATTCGATCACAAACACGCTTATCACGACTGGCATCATGAAGCGCATCTAAATCAACTTTTTGTTCTGGTGTTAACCTTATTTCTTTCATAAGGTATATAATGATCCTTATATTTTTATAAATCAAGCACCTTCATTGATCAGCGGTATATAAATAAAGTTTCCAAAATGTGTATTTAATAGTATAATTTAAGAAACACATATAAGGGTATAATAATGAAAGATATTTTGTTGGGGATTTTAATTGGAGGTATTGTAGGTTTATGGTTTGGTGTAAACCTTGGTAAGGATCAGCCGTTGTTGACCAATCCATTTGTCAAAAAAAGTGATATGCATGAAATTTCTAAGAAGTTTGAAGCAATGCAAAAAGATGTGAGCCAAAGAAGTAAAGTTCTCTATGAGGATGTTAAAAAAGCAGTGAACTCTACAGAATCCGTACAGCCTGAAACTCCTCCGGTTCAGGAAGGTGTTTTAGAAGGAAGCTCTAAGTAATCAGCTATTTCCCGGGGATGTTGAATCATGGCATCAGCTCCCCATTGTTCCGGAATATCATTTTTTTCAATATAGCCAAATAAAGCAGTTAAGGTTTTCATTCCTGCGCGATTACCAGCAATGATGTCTCTTTCTGCATCTCCCACATAAATACAATCAGATGCATCACAAGACATTTCACGACAAGCATAAAAAAGTGGCTCAGGATGAGGCTTTCTCTGCTCAGTTGTATCCCCGCTGACAATAGTGGCTGCCTTATCACTATAGCCCATTTGCTGCATTAGAGGATTGGTCAGCCATGCAGGCTTATTTGTTACAATTCCCCAGACAATATTATTTTCTTCTAAAGTGTTTAAAAGACTTTCCATACCATCAAATAGAGTAGTTAAAGTACTGATATTATTTTCATAAATTGTTAGAAGTCTATTTTTTAATCTTTCAAAATCAGTATTTTGTTCATCTAAGTTAAAGCCAAGTCTAATTAAAGCAACACCACCATGAGAGACTACAGGGCGAATAATGTCATAGGCAAGTGGCGTATGTCCTTCTTCTGTTAAGACCTGATTCAAGGCAGCTGCAAGATCGGGCGCTGTATCAGCAAAAGTACCATCAAGATCAAATAAAACGGCTTTAATCATTGTTATACTTATGACATGTTAGAGATTGAAGTAGCATGAACCAGATAATTGATATCGACATCATCACTTAGCACACAATGACCGGTGAGGGGGTTATAGCTCATACCAGAAATATGCACAGTTTTTAACTCAGCTTTTCGAATCCATTGATCGAGTTCGGAAGGGCGTATAAATTTTTTATAATCATGTGTGCCCTTGGGTAATAACTTCATGATATATTCAGCACCTACTATGGCCATAGCATAGGATTTTGAATTACGGTTGACGGTAGAAAAAAATACATGTCCATCGGGCTTAATTAGTTTCTTACAGGCACTGATAATTGAAGCGGGATCGGGAACATGCTCCAGCATTTCCATACAAGTCACCACATCAAACTGTCCAGCCTGTTGTTCTGCCATCTCTTCTGCCATGATTTTCTGATAAGTGACTTTCTCACCGGATTCATAAAGATGCATTTTGGCAATAGTAAGGTTAGCATCGCCCATATCAATACCAGTTACATTAGCACCTTCATGAGCCATACTCTCAGACAAAATACCACCGCCACAGCCAACATCTAATATGTTTTTACCAGACAGACCATTAGCACCCTGTTTTATGTAAGCTAGACGGGCAGGATTGAGATCATGTAATGGTTTAAATTCCCCTTCTTTATCCCACCAACGAGTAGACATGGCTTCAAATTTAGCCACTTCCTGTGGGTCTACATTGGTAAAACTAGTCTGATTCATTAGAATTCCTGTTTATTTGTATGTATCTATTATCCTGGAAAACTTGCTTAAAATCTATTGTAACAGAAGATATTAAGCCTCTTTTACAACCTTAACGGACAAAGATCAAAAGATGGGGTATGCGTTCGGATAAGTACAGTGGAAAACGATTGCACAGAAAAGTTGTTGGCATCATTGGGGACGCTTGCCTCGTGGTACCTACTTTTGGCAAGGCCATCCATGGCACGCTATATGAAAACATCCATGTTTTCATAATCCCCAATGATGCTAATCACTTCTCTGCACACTCTCCGCTGTATTTATTCTCACTTTTTTTGGGGGTGGATCAAAAGACAAATCCAGAGCAAAAGATAAGTGGGAGTGGGGATTTAGAGTACTACTCCAGCCTTTCTTTACTCTGGCTCTGGGCTATGGATCTTTAACGCTCCCAATGAGGGAATATGACGTAAGAGTGATTTGGAGTATGGTGTTCTATTTCAGGGGATTGTAAAAACATGGATGTTTTTACATAGCGTGCCATGGATGGCCTTGAGCGTCCCCTGAAATAGAACACCATACTACAAATCACGTCTTAAACCTTATATTACCGAATGCCACTCCCTTCTTTTGATCTGTCTTTTTCGGTTGTATAGAAGACAAAAGTACATAAAAAATTGAAGAACCATAAAACCTCAAATATGGCTTAATTTTTCACCCCATTCCCTGGCAGTTTGCCTCACTTGTTTTTCGTCAATAGTAGTAAGTTTACGATTATTCAATAGATGTTTGCCCTGTACCCATACATCACTGATTTGTTCTCTATTTGATGAATATATGATACTTGAGATAGGTTCAAATACGGGTTGTGTTTCAATGGTATCCAAATTAATGGCAGTAATATCGGCTACTTTTCCCTTTTTTAAAGAACCAGTCAGATGATCTATTCCCAAAGCTTTAGCACCATTAATGGTTGCCATACTCAGAGCCTGATGAGCAGGAACGGCAGCAGGATCTTTTGCTATGGCTTTGGCCAGTAATGCTGCCGTACGCATTTCACTGAGCATGTCCAGATCATTGTTACTGGCGGCACCATCTGTACCAATAGCGATATTAATCTTATGTTTATGGAGTTCTGCAATGGGACAAAAACCACTGGCGAGCTTTAAATTTGATTCAGGGCAATAAATTATATTGACGCCATAACGCTTAAGCTGTTTATAATCGGCTTCATCTATTTGTGTCATATGTACAGCCATTAAAAATGGGGATAATAAACCTAATTTCTCCATTCTTTCAATAGGACGCATGCCATCATTGGCAATGGCCTGTTGTAATTCATCAGCAGTTTCATGCAAATGCATATGAATAGGAATTTCTAACTTTTCTGCATAGGACTGAATTTTTTTCAATGGCTCATCTGATACGGTATACGGTGCATGAGGGGCAAGGGCTGTAGTGATGAGAGGATGGTTTCGATACTGCTCATGTAATTGTAGACTCTTGTGCAAATAATCATCACTATCCTTACCCCAGGCAGAAGGGAAATCAATAACAATTAAGCCAACACAGGCTCTTATTCCAACCTCCTGTGCCGCTTTTGCTGTTGCATCAGGAAAAAAATACATATCATTAAAAGTTGTTGTGCCACAGCGCAGCATTTCAGCAATAGCCAGAGTTGTGCCGTCTTTGACAAATTGATAATCTACATATTTTGCTTCAACAGGCCAGATATGTTCAGAAAGCCATTCCATCAGTGGTAAATCATCTGCAATACCTCGCATTAGATTCATTGCTGCATGGGTATGGGTATTGATAAAGCCTGGGATTAAGGCATGTGTGTTTAAATGATGTTCAATTGCTGACTGATATTTTTTGTGACACTTTTTTGTATCCAGTATATTAAGGATTTTTCCTTGATCTATCACCAATGAATAATTTTCATAAAAAGTTTGTTCAGGCTCAACTGGAATAATCCAGCGTGCATGAATGATTGATTCAACATTTTGCAAAATAGTGTTTCCCTTGACTGTTGTAATAGATTTTAACTATGTTTTTTAGGATAATAGTAAGATAGCATGTAAAAAAACAACTGACAAATTTTAAAAGCCATCGTTCTTTAAATGTACTTAAGGTTAACCTATGCCCACTCAACAAATACAATATTATTCCATTAAACCGATTATCTGGAAAGATGAAAATTTAGACTTACTGGATCAAAGAATTCTGCCTGCAGAACATATTTATATCACTTTAACGGATGTTGAGTCTGTGGCACAGGCAATTACTGATATGGTAGTACGGGGAGCTCCGGCCATAGGCATTACCGCTGCCTATGGTATTGTCATAGCCGCTCGAAAACGTTTTTCTGATAATCCACAGAGCTGGGAAGAGGATATTGAAGCCGATTTAGATTGCCTGGCAAAATCTCGTCCAACTGCAGTTAATTTATTTTGGGCGATTGATATGATGCGTGAAGTGATTAAGGGCTTAAATGTCGTTGATCCCATTGCTACTTTATTATCAATTGCCAAACAGGTACATGAGGATGATATTGCAGCCAATGTTAAAATGGGTGCTTTGGGTGCTGAGTTAATTAATGATAAATGTGCTGTCTTAACTCATTGTAATGCCGGAGCTTTGGCGACGGGTGGTTATGGGACTGCATTAGGTGTAATTCGCAGTGCTTTTTCCAGTGATAAAATCTCTATGGTTTATGCAGATGAAACACGTCCCTTGCTACAAGGAGCTCGTTTAACAGCATGGGAAATGGTGCAGGATGATATTCCTGTGTCATTACTGGTTGAAGGAGCTGCTGCGCATATGATGAAAACTTTACAACAAACAGATAATCCTATTAAGTGGATTATAGTAGGCTCTGATCGAATTGCTTCTAATGGTGATGTCGCTAATAAAATCGGCACCTATGCTCTGGCGGTGCTAGCTCGACATCATGGTATTAAATTTATGGTAGCAGCACCGACTACAACTATTGATATGAATATCCCTGATGGAGATGCAATCCCGATTGAAGAACGTGCTGCTTCTGAAGTTTTGAATTTTTATCAAAATAAAGTGGCAGCTATAGGTGCACAGGCCAGAAACCCTGCTTTTGATGTGACGCCGGCAGCATTAGTGGATGCCATTGTGACGGAAAAAGGGGTAGTTTTGCAACCTAATGCAGATAAAATTAAAGCTCTGATGATTAATTAATGTTTATTGCCAAATACATTACAAACGACCATGTATCTATGCTAAAATATCCTAGTTTTTTCTAATGGATAAATAGCCTCAAATATGTCAGATTTTGCAAAAGAACTCCTCCACGTAAATATAGAAGAGGAAATGAAGCAGTCCTATATGGATTATGCTATGAGCGTCATTGTGGGAAGGGCTCTTCCTGATGTGCGTGATGGTCTCAAACCGGTTCATAGACGTGTTATTTATGCCATGCATGAAGCCGGTATGGATTTCAATAAACCATATAAAAAATCTGCTCGTATTGTCGGTGAGGTTTTGGGTAAATATCACCCTCATGGTGATACTGCCGTTTATGATACCATTGTACGTATGGCTCAGAATTTTTCTCTGCGTTATATGCTGGTTGACGGGCAGGGTAACTTTGGTTCTGTTGATGGAGACTCTCCTGCAGCCATGCGTTATACCGAAGTGCGGATGGCGAAAATATCCCATGAGCTTCTGGCTGATATTGATAAAGAAACAGTTGATTTTACTCCTAACTACGATGAATCAGAACATGAACCCAATGTTCTACCTACCAAAATACCTAATTTATTGATTAATGGTTCTTCCGGTATTGCAGTCGGTATGGCAACCAATATACCACCACACAATCTTAATGAAGTTGTCACTGGTTGTCTGGCGTATATTGATAATCCTGATATTACTATTCCAGAACTTATAGAAATTATACCAGGTCCTGATTTTCCGACCGCTGCTATTATTAATGGTTCAAGTGGTATCCATGAGGCTTATCACACCGGTCGTGGCCGCATAAAAATCAGAGCCAGAACTGAAATTGAAGAAATGTCCAGTGGCCGTGAACGTATTGTGATCAATGAATTACCCTATCAGGTTAATAAAGCCCGTCTATTAGAGCGTATTGCCGAGTTAGTTAAAGAAAAGAAAATAGAAGGCATTTCTGAACTGCGTGATGAGTCTGATAAAGATGGCATGCGTATGGTTATTGAAGTGAAACGCGGTGAACAGGCCGATGTTTTAATTAATAACCTCTACAAACATACTGCTATGCAGAATGTTTTTGGCATTAATATTGTTGCCTTGGTGGATGGACAGCCTAAAATCTTCAATTTAAAAGAATTAATTGAACAATTTATTCGTCATCGTCGCGAAGTGGTTAATCGACGTACCGTCTTTGAATTAAGAAAAGCTCGTGCCCGTGCACATATTTTAGAAGGTCAGGCAGTTGCACTGGCCAATATCGATCCACTGATTAAACTGATTAAAGAATCCGCTAATCCCGCTGAAGCAAAAATTAAACTACTGGATAAGAGTTGGGAACCAGGTCTGGTTAAGGAATTATTATCTGGTGGGGGAGAGCAATCTCGTCCAGATGGTCTAGAAGAACAATATGGTTTATTTGATGATGGTTATCACTTATCACCAGTGCAGGCTCAGGCAATTCTTGAGTTACGCTTACATCGTCTAACCGGTCTTGAAATAGATAAAATTGTTGACGAATATAAAGAGATTATTGAACAAATTAAATGGTTCTTAACAATCCTTGGTAGTCAGGAAGTCCTGATGGGTGTGATTCGAGAAGAGTTAGAGGCTATTTTAAGTGAGTATGGTGATGAGCGTCGCACCGAAATCAGAGAGTCAATGGACGATCTGAACTATGAAGATATGATTGCAGAAGAAGAACGTGTGGTGACTTTATCCTATGAAGGTTATGTCAAAACACAGCCTTTATCTGATTATGCAGCACAACGTCGTGGTGGTCGTGGTAAGTCAGCAACCTCGATGAAAGAAGAAGACTTTATTGATAAGCTTTTTGTTGCATCCAGCCATGATATGCTTTTATGCTTTACTAATTTAGGCCAGGTTTACTGGAAGAAGGTTTATGAACTACCTTTGGCCAGTCGTGGTTCCAGAGGTCGTCCTATTATTAACATCCTGCCTTTAGCGGAAGGTGAGAAGGTCAATGCACTTCTACCGATTAAAGAATTCCTTGATGGACAGTTTATTTTTCAGGCCACTGCAAATGGTACTGCCAAGAAAACACCATTATTAGATTACTCACGTCCCAGAGTGAATGGTATTCGTGCGATTAATTTACAGGAAGGTGATAAATTAATTGATGTACAGTTAACTGACGGTCAGCAGGATATCATGTTGTTCAGTTCAGAAGGCAAGGCTGTACGTTTCAATGAATCTACTGTACGTTCTGTAGGACGTATCTCTACAGGTGTGCGTGGTATGAGATTACCTGAAGTGCATCATGTTCATTCATTAATCGTTGTACCACCAGAATGTGATGATCGTTATGTCCTCACGGCTACTGAAAATGGTTATGGTAAGCGAACTAAGATTTTAGAATACCCTGCAAAAGGACGTGGTGGTAAGGGTGTTTTAGCGATTAAAAACTCTGCAAGAAATGGCTCATCGGTTGGTGCTTGTTTATTAGATGAAAGCAGTGAAATCATGCTAATCACTGATGGTGGAACTATCGTCAGAACACGTTCGACTGAAATTTCAGTGGTAGGTAGAAATACTCAGGGTGTCAGATTAATTCGCCTTACTAAGGACGAAAAATTAGTACAAATTGCCCGAGTTTGTGAAACTGAGACGGATGATGAAGAACTTTTAGAGGAAGGTGAGGAGTTATCAAATGATCAAAAGCCATCAACAGATCAAGAACAGTCAGACGATTAATTAAGATTAGTACAGGTTAATACGTACTGAGGAATCTGGCTTATCTTTATGAGGGCGCCGTAAATACATCCATGTAGGCTTCGATTCGCCATTCATGGCTCTTAGACCTCATAAAGATAAGCCAGACTCCCCAGCACTCACAGTGCTATTTTCTTGAACATTTTAAGAAGACTAAAGGCTAAATTATTTTCTATTTTTTGCTCTAAAATTTCATACAAATTATATTGGTAGTGGTGAAGGAGAGCTATGTCTCTTTGCGGGGTATATGCGACATGGATGTCGCATTTAAGCCTACATGGATGTATTTACGGCGTCTCCGAAAAGAGATATTGCTCTCCTTCAGTACGGGTAATAAATTACCCAACAAAACTTATTATTATTTAACTTTTTATTTCAAGAGGTACTTGCAAAACTAACAATTTAAGAGAGTTTCTTAGCTGAATTGCTAATTTTTGAATAAAATCCAAGCCAAATTTGTTATAATATGTTTGTGAACAAAAAAGCTTGGAGTATTAGTATGTTAAGAGACACTTTAGCACAGAAATGGGAACAAATACAAGGCTCACTTTTTCCTTGGATAGTAGAAAAGATTGGTGAGATATCTGAAAAACAGCAACAACTCATTAGCATTCTGGAATTATTAAG
>JAUJGA010000135.1:0-5858 GCA_042095675.1 Gammaproteobacteria bacterium | reverse complement strand
GTCAACCAAGATGATATCACAAGCTTTACGTTTGCATGAAACAAGCATTACCAGACATATTGATGAATTTATTAACAAGAAAAAACTAAAGCCTGAAAATGGTGGTTCTCAATCATATTTAAGTACTGAACAAACAGAATTAATAGTTAATCACCTTAAAGAGAAAACTTATCGTTATTCCTGTCAAATAGTTGATTATATTTGGGCAATATGTGAGGTGCGCTTTAGTATTTCCGGTTTAAATAAATGGCTTCACCAGCATGGTTTTAATTTCAATTACGCTGAATAGTTACGTAGAATTAATGATAATTTTCAAGTGCTAATTTCTGCATCTTGAAGTGTAATGGGTATAGATGACTCGACAAAACTATTATTCATCATCACAATACCTGATAAGTAGATATCAACATCAGGATATTTGGCATTATATTTAGTTTTTAATTGGCGTATAAAATAAACCACTTACGGGACTTTCTTAGTGGGATCCATACCTGGTAGTTGTACCGTAGGAGTCAAAATAGTGATATGAGCCTGCTTGGATATCAGCCTACCTGATAATTGCGGATCATTAATGGCGATTTTTTTTATCTGTTGTAATTTTTCGGTACTTTTTTCATCTTCTTCTGATAGTAGAGCACCAACCATCATCTCATCATCAATCGCATAAGTATGCTGAAAGTTTGTAATAGAATCCACACGATTTGAATAGGGTGTTTGCCATAAATCATGAGTAACTTCCAGGACCATCGGCATCACTTGTGGAGTAAAAATCTGAGAATTTTTTGGAGCGATGACGAAATCAATATTATCAGTTTTATTATAGGTTTTCTGCATTTCGTTGAAGGCAAGTAATTGCGGGTTACCGGTACCGAAAAAAACACGGTAATCACTTTTGAATACTAATTTTGAGACACCCAAACCCGCTACAGCAAGTAAAAACAGGCTGAATAAAATGATTATAATAGGTTTATCTATGACAAATCTAAACCATTTTTCTTTCACAATAACTTCTTCATAAATGTATCTCAGATATTACTCTGCAACAATCTAAACTTGTAGTAGAATCATATCCTAATTGGACAAGGTTTTCTCTTAAACCTATACTATACAAAAAATATATCCTAACAAATATTATTTAGAAAGATTTATACCCTGACTTTTTTATAGGCAAGCAAGGAAAACTATGGGAAGTGAATTATTAATTGAAGTGAATCAGTTATCGCGTCATTTTTCCTCTAGTCAAGCTTCAGATCGTTCAGGCTATACTACGGCAGTAGACGATATTAGTTTTAATCTTAAACGTGGTGAAATTCTAGGTTTTCTTGGGCCTAATGGTGCAGGAAAGTCTACTACGATGAAAATGCTGACAGGAAATCTGTCACCTAGTCATGGCTCCATAAAAATTGCCGGTATTGATTTAATGGATAATCCAATTGAAGCCAAAGCAATGATTGGCTATTTACCGGATACCCTGCCACTTTACAAAGAATTGAGCGTAGATGAATACCTAAGCTATTGTGCACGCCTCAATAGAATTACAAAACCTAAACTACAACAGGCTATTAATACCACCAAGGAACGTTGCGGCTTGGTGGATTATGGTAAGCGTATTATCAACAACCTATCTAAGGGATATCAACAGCGTGTGGGTATTGCTCAGGCAATTATTCATGCTCCGAATATAGTGATTCTGGATGAGCCTACGGTAGGACTTGATCCTATTCAAATGATAGCCATTAGAAAGTTGATAAAAGAATTAGGTGAAAGCCATAGTGTGATGTTATCCAGTCATATTTTGCCTGAAATTCAAATGGTTTGTGATAATGTACAGATTATTAATCAAGGGTGCTTAGTATTTAATGCGTCGATTGAGCAGCTTAATCAACAAATGCAAACCTACTCCATACGTATGAGTTGTCAAAAGCCCATTGATATACAGTTGATTAGTGATTTGGCAGAGGTTGAATCTGTGCAGTTAGTTGATAATAGTGATACCAGTATTATGGTTAATTGCTCTCAATCTGATACCGCACAAGAACAGGATCCTTTTATTCGTTTGTCACAACAGTTAATTGCAATTGCAGAACAAGATCAATTAGGGCTTTATGAAATTTACTCTGAAAAACAATCTTTAGAGGATGTATTTATGACTTTGACTCAAGATAATTCAGTGGAACAGGCGAAAGGAAATGCTCATTGATTAAGCTGATTGCTATACGTGAATTTAAAAGTTTATTTTTATCTCCTCTTGCATGGGCGATTTTAACTGTTACACAAATTATTCTGTGTTATCAATTTCTCAGTCAACTGGAAAGTTACATGAAGGTACAGTCTAAACTTTCTACTCTGGAAAACTCACCAGGTATTACTGACTTAGTGGTGAGTCCATTATTATCCGGTGCAGCTATTATCCTATTGCTGATTGTACCCCTGCTTACTATGCGTTTGATTAGTGAGGAGCAAAAAAATCAGACGATAACTTTGCTCTTTAGTGCACCCATTTCTATGAGTCAGATTATCCTGGGAAAATATTTTGGCGTATTAGGTTTTTTAATTATTTTGTTAATGATGATTGCGTTAATGCCCCTGTCTTTGCTGTTTGGTACAGCGATTGATTTAGGACAATTAGCAGCTGCATTGATGGGCTTGTTTCTGGTGTTGGCTTCTTTTGCAGCAGCTGGTGTCTATATGTCAACACTGACCAGGCATCCTGCAATAGCAGCGGTGAGCAACTTTGGCTTATTATTTTTTTTATGGATTATTAATTTTGCGGGAATGGGTACTGAATCCTCTGCTAATGCTCAAAATGCCATCAACATATCCTATTTTTCTTTATTAAATCACTTTGAACCCTTATTAAGAGGTGTTTTTTCTACTACCGATATTATTTATTATATGCTATTTATTGCTCTTTTTTTAGTGCTGAGTGTTCGTCGTTTAGAACATCTGAGGTTACCGCATTAATTATGAAGATAAATACTGGCTCAACACAGAATTTAAAGTGGCATAATCGCATTTTTATATTATTGCTTTTAATCATAGTAAGCTTGCTGGCCTTTTTAAGTACACGTTATGTTTATATTAGTGACTGGACTGTTAACGGACAAAACTCCCTGAATCCAGTGAGCCTGAAGCTATTGAAAACTTTACATGATCCTGTAGATATTACTTCCTATACGAATAAAAATGCAGTGAAGAAGTCTATACAGGAATTAATTACTCGCTATCAAAGAGTAAAAAATGATATTTCTCTGAGCTTTATTGATCCCAATTTTGATCCTGAAAAAACTCGTGAACTACAATTGTCTATTGATGGAGAAATGATTATTTCTTATCAGGGAAGAAAGGAGCATTTAAGAGAACTTTCTGAGCAAATGCTGACTAATTCCTTATATCGTTTAATGAGAGTCAAACAAAGACAAATTATTTTTATTGAAGGGCATGGGGAGCGCGGCCCTGATAAGCATGCTAATTTTGATTTATCTGATTTCAGCCGCCATCTGAAGAAACAGGGTATCTTAATTGGTACATTAAACCTGGCTAAGACTCTGCATATTCCAGATAATACTTCAGTTCTTGTTATTGCCGGACCACAGGCAAAATTTTTACCTGCTGAAGTTAATTTACTACTTGAATATGTACAAAAAGGCGGTAATCTTCTTTGGTTAGGTGATCCCTTAAAAATAGATAAAGAAGATCCTATGCAGGGCCTATTAGCATTGGCAGAGCATTTGGGAATTGAGTTTTTAGAGGGTGTTATTGTTGATCCCAGCACTCTTGACTATGATATTCAAAATCCTGATTATGCGATTGTGACAGACTATCCGCCTCACGCAATCAATAATGATTTTTCAACATTAACCATATTTCCTCAGGCCACAGGTATTGAAGGTTTACCTGCCTACCTGGAAGAAACAGAAAAAACTGAAGGTAAAAATTCAGCAGAACAGGTCTTTACAATGAATTCATTATTAACGACAGTGGAAAGGAGCTGGGTTGAAACTTCAGTGCTCAAAAAAAGCGTACAATTTGATGAAAAAGAGGATATTGCAGGTCCAATTACCCTTGCCATGTTATTGACCAGAGAGTTTAATGGTGAGAATTTGTCATTAGAAGGCACTTCATCAATAAAAAAACAGCAGCGCATTATTGTCATTGGGGATGGTGATTTCTTATCGAATACTTTCCTTGGTAATGGTGGTAACTTAACTTTAGGGCTGAATATTTTTAATTGGCTGAGCTATGATGAACAATTTTTAGAAATTCCCAGACAGTTAAGAAGTGATATTATTTTAGATATTTCAACTTCTAAGCTGTCATTGCTGGGGGCATTTTTTCTTTTTATTCTACCCGCTATTTTTATTATGAGTGGTAGTTTTATCTGGCTGAAAAGGCGTCATCGTTAATGTCAAAAGCAGCCCAAACTAATTTAATATTATTTCTTATTTGCATTGTACTCTTTGCAATTGTCTGGCTTCAGCCATGCTTGCATAAAGAAACTATAAAATATTTTACCCGTTTAGAAATAGATGAAGTTTATGCTATAGAAATTCGGCGTGAAGGCTTGGAAAACATAAAGCTTATAAAAAAAGATAAAGTATGGTTTCTATTGGAACCAGAGCAAACTCTAGCCAATATATTACGAATTAATACTATTATTGCTCTTGCAAAAAAACGTAGTTATGCACAATTTCAGGTTTCGGATAAGGAACTTGAGACTTATGGACTCAAAAACCCAAAAGTATCTATCAAACTTAATGAAACAGATTTTGTCATTGGCGGTAAACATCCGGTGAAAGCACTACGTTATGCAATGAAAATTGATCAAAATTCACAATCTGCAAATCAGACAATTCATCTAATTGAAGATACGGTGTATTATCAATTAAGATCAAGATTGGACACATTTATAAAAAAATCACCATAAATAACCTGAATACTGGATAAGAAAACAAAAAATAATTGAAAAAAGAGTCAGCCCATGATCAAATAGTTTAAATACTAATCAAAAAGATCAAACTAGGGACTGACAATGGAAACTATAGATGCTTTGTACTGTGATGTCGATGATTTTAACCAACAATTTTATCCTGAATGGGAAAGACAACAATTAGAGTCTGAAAAAAAGAGGCGTAGAAAGAAAGGTGTTATGACACCCAGTGAAATAATGACGATTGTTATTCATTTTCACCAATCAAATTACAAAGATTTTAAAAATTATTATTTGCGATATGTACATCAATATCTACGTAAAGAATTCCCAAGATTACTCAGCTATACACGTTTTCTTGGAGTGATGCCAAGAGTGTTTTCCACTCTGTGCCTATTTCGGTACATGCAAAGGAAAGTCTACTGGTATTGCCTTTGTGGATGCGACTAAGATAAAAGTTTGCCATAATATACGTATTCCCAAACATAAAGTTTTCGAAGGAATTGCAGCTAGGGGCAAGTCATCAATGGGTTGGTTTTATGGATTTAAATTACATCTTATTATCAATCATAAGGGTGAAATTTTAGCAATAAAATTGACAGCTGGAAATGTGGATGGTCGTAAACCAGTCATGCAAATGATTAAAGGATTAAGTGGGAAACTCTATGGAGATAAGGGTTACTTAACTAATGCATTAAGAGAAGAAGCATTTGATGAAGGTGTTGAATTAATCACCAATGTTCGTAAAAATATGACGGCAACAGCCATGTCAATTTTGGATAAAATCATGCTCAGAAAATGGTTTATTATTGAGACAGTTAATGATCAATTAAAATCCATTTCTCAAATTGAACACTCAAGACATCGCAGTGTACATGGTTTTATGCTCAATTTAATGGGTTCACTGATTGCTTATTGTCATAAAGAG
>JAUJGA010000134.1:0-6429 GCA_042095675.1 Gammaproteobacteria bacterium | reverse complement strand
TGGCTATGCTATGGATTTACTCTTTAAGGGAAAACTGCCTGATTTTATCAGTTAGTTTTATATGAATAAAAAATTGCGCTGAATAGTTACAAAGAAGTTTATGATGCTGTTCACAAGCTCAATAGTCGGCCACGAAAGTGTCTGTGATACAAAACTCCTTATGAAGTTTTTGAAGAGCTAACCGGCATTAGCCAGGAAGAGTTAACCGGTCATGCACTTATTAATTGAATTCAGGATTTTCAAATAAGAGACTGATACAAAAAAGGGGTGCTAAGCACCCCTTAAGATAAGCCATAAAACTGTTTTTATAATTTAGCCATAATTGCTTCAGTGACTTCGCCAATGGATGGGCCACCATCAATTGAGATAACTTTAGTATCGCCAGCAATGTCTTTAAAGAAATTAACTGCAGCCATAGTGCCGGTATTTTCGTCATAGTAAATATCATGACGCTTATCAACAGCATCTTCATCCTGATCATCAGGGCGTGCACTTAAAGCACCACCACAAACACGACAGACGATTCCACCATCTTTTTCAACAGGCTTAATAGCATCAAAAGCAATATGATTTGGATGGTTGTTATCATTGGCACATAAACGACGGCCAGTGATACGTAGTTTGGCCACATCACGAGGTAATACAATTTCAATGACATAATCTAGTTTAATGTTTGCATCGGATAAGGCTTGTGCTAATGTTTCTGCCTGTACTTTATTGCGTGGGAAGCCATCTAATAACCAGCCATTTTTACAATCGTCTTCTTTGATACGGTCAAGGATCATAGGAATAGTAATATCATCAGGTACCAAGTCACCACGGTCGATATATTCTTTGGCTTTCATACCTAATTCAGTGCCACCACCAATATTCTGGCGAAAGATTGCACCGGATTCAACATGAGCAACATTGTATTTTTCCTGAACGATAGCACCCTGTGTGCCTTTACCGCTACCATTTGGTCCAAAAACTAATATATTCATTGAGCTACCTTTTTATCTTGATTTAAAATTTTATGTATCTTAATCATATCATTAATGACTGAATACTTCGACTACTCTATGTATGAAACACTTTGTGAATTATTTAAGAATAGTGATATTATAGGAAATGTAGCATTCACAGGCCGTAATAACGCTGATCTAAGTCAATCAGGAGTATCACAATGACAAAAGTATATAATGAGCCCAGCTTTCGGGATGGCGTCAATTTAATGGTTGACAGAGCTATCTCGGTGATGGATCTTGAACCCGGCGTGGTCAGTGCGATTAAATCTTGTAATTCTGTGCTTCAGGTGCAATTTCCAGTCAAAATCAGAGGAAAAATTGAAGTTTTTACCGGCTGGCGTGCGACACATAGTACCCATAAATTACCTTCTAAAGGCGGTATTCGTTATGCTTCTTATGCCAATCAGGATGAAGTAGAAGCTCTGGCTGCTTTAATGACCTATAAGTGTGCCATTGTTGATGTGCCCTTTGGTGGTTCAAAAGGTGCTTTATTGATTGATCCGACAAAATACGATTGTGATGAAATGGAAGAAATTACGCGTCGTTTTACATTAGAACTCATTCGTAAAGGCTTTCTTAGTCCAGCTACTAATGTGCCGGCTCCTGATGTTGGAACAGGACAAAGAGAAATGGCCTGGATGGCGGATACCTATAAACATTTACGTCCTGATGATATCAACTATTTAGCCTGTGTTACCGGTAAGCCAGTTCATCATGGCGGTATTCAGGGACGTGTTGAAGCAACTGGACGGGGTGTTCAATATGCGATTAGAGAATTTTTTCGCCATCAGGATGATTTAAAAACAGCGAATCTTTCCGGAACTCTTGAGGGAAAAACCTGTGTCATACAGGGATTGGGCAATGTTGGTTTTCATGCTGCTAAATTTCTTTCAGAACAAGATGGTGTAAAAATTACTGCAGTGATTGAACGTGATGGTGCATTGATTAATGATGATGGTATTGATATTGAAGAGTTGCAAAAATATATAAAGCAACACCAAAGTATTGAAAATTATCCCTGTGCAGAATTTATAGAAAATGGCATTGCTGTACTTGAAAAAGAATGTGATATTTTAATTCCGGCAGCCCTGGAAAATCAAATAACACTGGAAAATGCAGAACGAATTCATGCAAATCTGATTGTTGAAGCAGCTAATGGGCCAATTACTTTTGGTGCAGATGAAATATTAAATAAGAGAGGGGTTATTATTATCCCGGATGCTTATGCCAATGCAGGTGGTGTAACGGTATCCTATTTTGAGTGGATTCGAAACATTTCACATATTCGTTTGGGCCGTATGCAACGTCGTAATGATGAAATGCGTGGCATGCAGGTAATGAAAATGCTGGAAGAAGCTTTGGGGCATCATGTGCCGGATAGTATTCGTGAAAGTATCGGCCATGGTGCAGGAGAGCTGGATTTAGTTCGTTCAGGGCTGGATGACACCATGCGTCTGGCTTATCAGGAAATCCGTGAAACCATGTTGAGTAATGATAAAATTTGTGATTTGCGTACCGCAACTTATGTGACATCAATTAAGAAAATTGCCCGTTCGTATCTTGAAGTGGGTGTTTTCTAATCTAAAGCAATAGTAATATGAGATTCTAAAGAGAAATTAAATGATAAATGATACTTCTCCACCGCTTGGTGATATGAGTGTGGAAACTTTTTTGTCTGAATACTGGCAAAAGAAACCATTGTTGATACGCCAGGCTTTTAAAAATTTTAATTCTCCCATAACTGGTGATGAATTAGCCGGTTTAGCCTGTGAAGAAGAAGTTAATTCACGGATTGTGATTGAAAAAGGGGGAGAACATCCCTGGCAGGCGATACATGGTCCTATGGATGAAAGTATTTTTGCTAAAATGTCGGAAACACATTGGACTCTAGTGGTAAATGACTTAGAGAAATATGTGCCTGAATTAGCCTGGATGACGGATCGCTTTCGTTTTATTCCTGAATGGCACTTAGATGATCTGATGAGTAGCTGGGCAGCTCCTGAGGGGACGGTTGGTCCTCATGTTGATCTTTATGATGTATTTATTGTACAAGGGGAGGGTAGTCGTCGCTGGCAAATTAATACTAAGCCTGTGGCTGAAGATAATTTTATACCGGGTATTGCTTTGCGCTTACAAAAAGATTTTACAGCAGAGTTTGAATGGCTATTAGAAGAAGGAGATATGATGTATTTGCCTGCGGGAGTATCACATTCCGGTATTTCTATTGGTGAAAGTCTGAGCTATTCTATTGGTTATAGAGCGACTAGTCATACGGATTTAGTGACTGATTTTATTGCACATATTACTGATGACTTATCTATAAATAAAACTTATCAGATTCCTTATAATAAGTTACAAAAACATCCTAATGAGATTTCACCACAAGCTATTGAAGAAGTTCGCAAAATTTTTAAACAATACCTGGATCCTGAGCATCCTGAATTAGCCCGTTGGTTTGGTAATTATGTGAGTGATGTCAAAGTTGATTTTTTAAATGAATGTGAACAGCCATTAGAAACTTTCTCAGACTTGCTTATTTTTGTTCAGGAGAGTGAAAGTCCTTTAATTCGTCACCCATCAAGTCGTTTTGCTTTTATGGATTTTGATTCAGCAGAAGTAGGTGAAAAAACTTTATTTATAGATGGCTCGAATTATCATATTTCAAAATATCTGGCATATGCTCTATGTGATAATAGAGAAGTTGATTTACAGAAAATAGCTGAAGATTGTAATGAAGTAGAGCAACAGTTTTTGTTGAACTTATATAACTCAGGAAAACTATATCAATTATATGATTTGGATTAATTAACTGAAAGCAAGTTAAGTAGAAGTATGCTAAGATTAGCCTACATTTAAAACTATTATTAGTTTTTATTTTTGCTTTTTGCTTTCTATTGATGGGATTGCTTCAGTCATAATGGACAATGCCTATAAAATACCTCTTGTTACTGGCTTATCAGAAGCCATTTAATATTTTTTAAAATAAACACAGTATTCTTAAATAAATAAATAAATAAATGAATAAATGAATAAACCCTTTAGCCTAGCATTTCATATTGCTTTTTTTGTATGGGCTATTTTTTCACTAAGCCTGATAGTTGATATTTCCAACAAATACCTGCCTATACTTGAAATTTTGCCATTTGCTTTACTGGGCTTAGCCTTTATTCTGGGTTATCGCTTTAATCGTAGCCTGGTCATCTATAGTGCAGTCCTTTTTATCCTGGTTTATGCCTATCCCTTTGTCTCAGATCAATTAAATAAAGAGCAACAATACTTAAGCCTGAATACACTGGTTATTTTTTTAGTGATGAATGTGACTCTCCTTTGCTTTTACTGTGAAAAAGGTATTTTTACACTGATTGGCATGAGTCGTTTTGTGTTTATTTTTGCTCAGCTGGTGGCAATTATCTGGTTTGTTGAAGCTCAGCCGATACTATGGAAAAGTCTCATTTTACAGACTGTTTTTCCTGCATTAGAAATTAAACTGGTTTTTTTTGAACAGCTAACATTATTAGTTATTTTAATTAGTATTATTTTGATCAGTTATTCATATTTAACCCGGGCTAACCCATTACGTAGTGCAATTTTTGTCTCAATGTTAATCTGTTTATATGCCATTACTTTACCCGCAAAAGAAATTTTAAGTTATTCTGGCTTATTGAGCTATGCTCTTTTATTACACTTGTTAACGTTAATTAGTGAATCTTATCGTATGGCTTTTATTGATGAACTCACTAATTTTCCAGGTCGCAGAGCACTGAATGAAGCTATGGATAAGTTAGGTAATAATTTTGTCATTGCGATGCTCCGACGTGGATCATTTTAAAAAGTTTAATGATACCTATGGTCATGATGCCGGTGATGATGTGCTGCAACTACTGAGTTCTAGATTAAAATTATTTAAAGGTTGAGGAAAACCTTTTCGTTATGGTGAAGAAGAGTTTGCCATTTTGTTTTCTGGTGTCACATTGAAGGAAGCTAAAGAGCATTTGGATAATTTACGTGAAGAAATTGCAACAAAGAAATTTGCTTTGCGTAAACATGAAAGACGTAAAAATAATTCCAGAGCAGCAAAAAAGAAAAAACAAAGACATGTATCAGTGACCATTAGTATTGGCTTTGCACAGCAAAATGATAAATTGACATCACCAGCGGCAGTTTTAAAAGCATCAGATAAGGCGCTTTATCGTGCTAAGAAAAAAGGACGTAATTGTGTTAGTAAATAGCAGGTTTTTAATATGGATAAAATAACAATTGTAGGAGCGGGTAATGTGGGTGCTCATGCAGCTGTTTCTGCTGCCACTCTGGAGCTTGGGCATATTATATTACTTGATAAAGATGCAGATTTAGCTAAGGGTAAGGCGCTGGATATTACTCAATCTATGGCTGTGAGTCATAGTGATATTATGGTCAGTGGAACGGGAAGTTATGAAGATACTGCTGATTCAGATATTGTTGTTATTACTGCAGGAGTACCCAGAAAACCAGGGATGTCCAGGGATGATTTATTAGATATCAATGCAGATATTCTGGAGTCTATAGTGACCCAGGTGGTTAAATATTCACCTCAGTGTATATTAATTGTGGTAACTAATCCTATTACTACGATGGTGCAATTAGCCTATAAGGTAAGTGGTTTTAGTAAAGAGCGTGTTATCGGTATGGCTGGTATTCTGGATGGTGCTCGCTTTAAACATTTTATTGCACAGGAACTTAATGTTGGATCCAGTGAAGTAATGACTATGGTTATTGGTGATCATGGAGCTTTAATGGTGCCTTTAAAAGATCATTGCCAGGTAAATGGGCAGCCCATAGCAGAGCTTTTAAGCCATCAGAAAATAGAAAATATTGTCAGTCGTGTTCAGCATGGAGGCTCTGAAATTGTTAATTTACTTAAAACAGGTTCAGCTTATTTTGCCCCGGGTCTGTCGGTCATTAAAATGGTTAAATCTATTTTAAGAAATGAGAAAAAAACACTACCCTGTGCAGTTTACCTTGATGGAGAGTATTCTACCAAAGGCTTGTTTGTTGGTGTGCCTGTGGTTTTAGGCCGTAAAGGTGTGGAAAAAATTGTTGATGTTCACCTGAGTGAAAAAGAAGCAATCTCTTTTAGAAGTTCGGTCGAGCATATAAGGGAAAGAACTGAGGGCTTACTAGAAAAAAGGGCTAAGTAGGGAAATTAAAGAGGGTGCTGTGTAACTGCCCCTTAAATATGAGGATTTATCTGTTCCTCAAACTCGATTATAAACCGATTCAATGCTGTTTTCCAATTCCGAATGGGCATTGTCCATTTTTTAGAAGCTGCTTTTATAGCCAAATAAACCACTTTGAGTGCTGCATCGTCACTTGGAAATAGCTTCCTAGTCTTAACAGATTTACGTATAACGCTGTTTAAAGATTCTATTGCATTGGTCGTATA
>JAUJGA010000133.1:0-6690 GCA_042095675.1 Gammaproteobacteria bacterium | reverse complement strand
CTTTCCGATCTCAGTTCGCTCATCTTTATCCAACTGGCTGATTTCATTCAGCAATATGCTCAATAGTTTCTTTTTCATAGGATTTTACCTCTTTTATACTATATTTGATTATAGTACAAAAAAATAAAAACAACACTTAATGTGAACAGAGCCTTCTAGTTTGATTTTGTCATTTTGCTGAATACTCGTGCTGCTGCAGCAATAGTTGCATCAATATCATCATTGGTATGAGCAGCAGAGACAAAACCAGCTTCAAATGCTGAAGGTGCCAGGTAGATTCCTTCTTCAAGCATTCCATGATAGAACTTTTTAAATTGTTCCTGATTACTTTCAGTGACCTGAGCAAAACTGGTGATTTTATCCTCAAAACTAAAGAATAGGCCAAACATTCCTCCCACCTGATTGGATGTCATCGCAATACCAGCGTTTTTTGCTTTGTCAACAATACCATTTACCAGTCGTTTTGCCTTACTATCCAATTGTTCGTGAATGTTTTCTGTAGAGGCTAAAGTCAGAGTTTGTAAGCCGGCAGCCATTGATAGTGGATTACCTGATAAGGTACCTGCCTGATAAACAGGGCCTAGGGGAGATATTTGCTGCATAATTTCTTTTTTACCACCAAATGCACCTACAGGTAAGCCGCCACCAATGACTTTGCCCAAAGTGGTGAGATCAGGTGTAACACCATAATGACTTTGAGCACCGCCAATGGCAACACGAAACCCAGTCATGACTTCATCAAAAATTAATATACTGCCGTAATGATCACAAACCTCTCTCAATGTTTCCAGAAAACCTTCAACAGGCGGGATACAATTCATATTGCCTGCAACAGGCTCAACAATGATAGCAGCAATTTGATCACTAATATCGGCAAAAACTTCTTTAACTTGCTCACTATCATTATAAGTTAGGGTAATAGTATGCTCGGATAAAGAGGCAGGAACTCCAGGAGAAGAAGGTACACCAAAGGTAAGAGCACCAGAACCTGCTTTGACTAATAATGAGTCTGAATGACCATGATAACAGCCTTCAAATTTAACAATTTTATCTCTACCGGTATAACCACGAGCCAGGCGAATAGCACTCATTGTGGCTTCGGTACCTGAGCTGACCATACGTACCATTTCAATGGAGTGGACTAATTTACATACCAGCTCTGCCATTTCAGTTTCAATCTGTGTGGGAGCACCAAAACCTAAGCCATGAGCTGCAGCATCCTGTACAGCTTTAACCACTTTGGGATGAGCATGACCCATAATCATCGGCCCCCAGGAGGCTACATAATCAATATAGTGCTTATCGTCTTCATCATAAAGATAAGCCCCTTCACCTTTTTTAAAAAATATAGGATCACCGCCAACTCCTTTAAAGGCTCTGACTGGAGAATTTACTCCACCTGGAATGGTTTTTTGGGCTTGTTGAAAAAGATCATGTGAACGAGTCATAATGGTGAATATCCTATAACTAATAATTTAAGTAGGTACTTGCAAAACTACTCTTAACCTCCTCTTTCTTTAGAAGGGGGACTGAGGGGGTTGGCTTTAATTCTCTAACTTGTTGATAGTATTGTAAATATTAAACACCCTCAATCCCCCTTTAAAAAAGGGGGGAAGCTAAAAGCATAAAATCTGTTAGTTTTGCAAGTACCTCTAAGGTTAAGTTGTTTTAAAGTGAGCTTGATAGACTTTGGCTGTATTATATATTTCTTGTGTATCATGAAACAAGGAATGAATGACAGCAATTGCATCAGCACCGTTTTTTATTACTTCAGGGGCATTCTCAAGAGTGATGCCGCCAATGGCAACAATTGGTATACAAAGCTGTTGCTGGGCTTGCTCCAGTAGCTGTAAGTCAGCTTGTATTGCATGGGATTTTGTATTGGAAGGGAAAAAACGCCCAAATGCAATATAATCAGCACCCTGTTCAATAGCATGTTGTGCATTTCTTATCTGGTTATAACAGGAAACACCAATGATAGCTTGCTCTCCTAGTATTTTTCGAGCATCTGCTACTTTTTCATCGTCCTGACCAAGATGAACACCATCAGCATTTACTGCCTTTGCCAGAGTGAGATCATCATTAATAATAAAGCTTACCTGATGCTGCTGACAAAGCTTGCTCAACTGCAGAGCCTGTTCATATTGTATTGCTTCTGTAGCAAGCTTATTACGGTATTGGATAATTTTAGCACCACCAAGAATAGCAGACTCTATACTGGAAAATAATAACTTATCTGTAATTAATAGTGGATCAGTAATGGCATAAAGTCCCTGAATTTGACTGTCCTTTCTTTTGTTTAAATCAATCAAGTTTGTTCCGTATTTTAAAAAGCCTATCAGGATGGTGTTGTCCCATACCAGAGTGAAAAGCGTGATTTAATGCTTGCCAGGTATAATCCTGAGCAATTTTTACAGCCTCAGGAATACTATGGCCTGAAGCAACCAAGCCAGCAATAGCTGAAGTCAAAGTACAGCCTGAGCCATGATAACTATAAACCAATCTTTGCCAATGCCAGGATTGTAGTTTTTGCTTTTGTCCATAGAAAGTATTAGTGACTTTTTCAGTACATTCATGAGCACCCGTGACTAATACATAGTCACAGCCATCATCCATTAATTCTTGTGCACATGCATCCAGAGAGTCAGATCCGGGTGCTAATAGACGTGCTTCATAACTATTAGGTGTAACCAGGCTGGTCAGAGGAAATAATAAATCAGAATAGGCTAGGGCCATTTCTTTTGAAGTAAGAGACTTGCCGCCGCCAGCACTGATAATCGGATCGATAATCACGGGAATTTCTTTATAGTCTCGTAATATACTATGAATGGCTTCGATATTTTCAATACTGCCAATCATGCCGATTTTAAATGCAGCAATCTGCATATCCTGTAACACAGTACGTGCTTGTTCCAATAGCAGTGATGAATTGGTGACACTAAATGCTTTGACATTGATAGTATCCTGTACTGTCAAGGCAGTAATGACTGGTGCAGCATGTGCGCCCATACTTGCAATCGCTTCTATATCAGCTTGTATGCCTGCACCGCCCGTTGGGTCATTACCGGAGAAGCAAAGTACTATTGGATGTATTGATTTACTCATATGGGTTTAACAATGACCAATATGATAATACCGACTAACATAAAAACAGGAATTTCATTAAACCAGCGATAATAGACATGGCCATGCGGATTGATATCATTTCTGAATAATTTGAGTAATTTCCAGCAATACCAGTGATAGATATAGAGCAAGACCACAAAAAAAAGCTTTATATGCAGCCAGATCATAGAAAAACCGACCAGCCAGCCCCAGGCATAATCATATATCAACCATAAACCTAATATGCTGGTGACAATAGCAGATGGTGTCATGATGCCGTAAAATAACTTACTTTCCATAATCTTAAAACGTTCATTACTGAGCTTATCATTGCTGCTGGCATGATAGACAAAGAGTCTGGGGAGATAAAATAATGCGGCGAACCAGGTCACCATAAAAATAACATGAAAAGCCTTAACCCATAACATATAAAATCCTTTTAAAGAATACTTTGAATCGTTATTTTTATTTCAGCATGGCTCATTTCACCTAATTTATGTCTATAAATCAGACCTTCCTTAGTGATAAAAAAGGTGGTTGGCGTGAGAGATACATTGCCAAATGCTTGAGCTATTCCACCATTAACGTCAGATACGATGGTATAGCTGATGTTTTTTTGTCGAACCATTTCTTTTACCTGTGAGATGGGATCATAATCCATAGCTACGCCAATAATTTGCAGGTTTTTTGCTGCATATTTTTGAGATAATTCAACCAAAGCAGGAATTTCTAGAACACAGCCGGGGCAGGTAGGTTGCCCAGAAGTTGATAATAAGAGGTTTTCCCTTTAATTGAGCAAGACTAAAGGTATTACCCTGCAAATCTTTAAAATCAGCATTGGGTGCTGAAGATTGTCCCGCAGGAGCAAACCATAAATAAGCTAATAGACCTGCTAATACTGCAATAAAGCCTAAAACAAATAAATCTTTCTTTTTCATCTAAAGTCCATGATTAGTTCATATTAAATTTATTTAGTACTCTAACTAATCCTGTATTATAATGGTTAATTCAGGTAAGTTTCTATAGATAATTTACTTGTTATGGCTTTGGACAAAAATAGGATAAGAAAAGTGTCAAAAATAAAAGTGGGTATTGTTGGTGGTACGGGATATACCGGAGTTGAATTATTAAGATTATTAGCGAATCATCCTCATGTTTCACTGGAAATCATTACTTCTCGTTCAGAAGCCGGGATTGCGGTCAGTGATCTCTTTCCAAATTTACGCAATTATCTGAGTATTGCTTTTTCTGTGCCGGATGTAAAAAAATTAAAAAACTGTGATTTAGTCTTTTTTGCGACGCCTAATGGTGTGGCGATGAAAATGGTACCGGAGTTAATTGAGGCTGGCGTTAAAGTCATTGATCTGTCAGCAGATTTTAGAATTAAAGAGCTTGATGTCTGGTCACAATGGTATGGAATGGAGCATGCCTGTGCTGATTATGTAGCTCAGGCAGTTTATGGTTTACCAGAAATTAATCGCAAAGCAATTAAGCAGGCACGTTTAATAGCAAACCCGGGTTGTTATCCCACTGCTGTGCAATTAGGCTTTTTACCGCTGATTGAAAATCAATTAATTAATACAAACTTTTTAGTTGCTGACTGTAAATCTGCAGCAAGTGGTGCCGGGCGCGGTGCTAATGTTGGGACTTTATTATGTGAAGCCGGAGAAAGTTTTAAAGCCTATGCTGTGCATGGTCATAGACATTTGCCGGAAATCAAACAGGGTTTGGCTAATGCAAATAACAATGAAGTAGACCTTACTTTTGTGCCTCACTTAACACCGATGATTCGAGGGATTCATGCGACCCTATATGCTAAAACTCGTGGTAGTGAAAAAGATGCAGCTGATTTACAGGCATTATTTGAACAGCGTTATGCAGATGAACCCTTTGTTGATATGATGCCACAAGGATCTCATCCAGAAACCAGAACAGTAAAAGGCGCCAATATCTGTCGTATTGCCATTCATAAACCACAAAATAATGACACTATTGTTGTTCTTTCTGTGATTGATAATCTGGTTAAAGGAGCTGCAGGTCAGGCAGTACAAAACATGAATATTACTTTTGATCTTGATGAAACATCAGGATTGAATATCGTTCCACTTATGCCTTAAATGCTTATTATAGAAAATTTATGACTCATATTATTGTTCCTCGTATCAGCCCTGTAAAATCATTTGGCATGAAGCTCTTTGTTCTCATTTTATTGAGTGCCCTCCTTATAGGCACATTTGCATTAGGACGCTCTTCTTTATTAGACAAATATTTTTCTCAACAAATAGAAAAAGTAATTGTTATTAAACAAGAAGTACCTGAGGAAAATAGTGATAATAATATATTACTACTGGAAAAAAAGTATAAAGTTGAGCTTGAAGCCTGTAATATTATCAAGCAGACATTAGATACTGATAAGCAAAAACTCATGGAGTTGGAAAAAGATCTGGCCTTTTATAAGGCAATTGTCACACCGGCTAAAGATAAGGGAGCTGTTTATTTACAAAGCCTTGAAATTGTCCCTTTTGTTGATAAAGAATCTAATAATAGCAATCAGTTATATAAATACAAGTTTATTGTCGCACAAAAAGTCAAAAAGAGAAGTCAAACCAAGGGGACAATAAGCTTCAAACTTAAGGGTAAACAAGCAGATAAAGATACTAATTTTTCTCTGAGCTCACGACTTGAGAAAAATACTAATCAGCAAAAATCATTTCCATTTTCGTTTAAGTATTTTCTTGAAGTGGAAGGTATCATTAATTTGCCTGAAGGTTTTGAGGTACAGGGTATTGATGTAAACATAAAAACAACAAAGAAAAAATCATCGATAATATTATCTGATTTGAAATGGGATGAAAAAAAGGGTTTGAAATATGTGGTGCAATAAAAAAAAGGTCAGTAAAAGTATCAATTCGTTAATAGGTCAGGAGACGAAAATAATTGGTGATATGGATTTTTCAGGTGGCCTGTTAGTAGATGGTAAAATTATTGGTAATGTCACAGCAAATGATGATGAAGCAGCAATGATAACTATTAATGAGCATGGTTATATACAGGGTGAAATACAAATTCCTAATATAATTATCAATGGTACCGTTGAGGGTAGTATCTATACAAATAATCATATTGAACTGTCAAAAAATGCCAGAATACATGGCAATGTTTATTACAATATAATTGAAATGGCCAACGGTGCTGAAGTGAATGGAAAGCTTATACATGTGACAGAAAATGATGTACCAGATAGTCTTGAAAGCATGGTTAAGCCTGCGCGTCTGGAAAATCCAGATAAAGAGAGGGTGTAAAAATAAGTGTGTAACTGTTAATTTTTGTTAATATATAATGATCCCTTCAATTAAATCCAATTATAGAAAATTTCTTATTCCAAACGTTATAATTTATTAAAAATAACAGGTGGATAAAATGAGTAAAAAACGAACAATATATTAAATTGGACCCTATCGTCAAGACAAGTCAGTTAAAAAATAAGATATAAAATATCCATCGTTAATAGGCTCGCTTTTATGCAGCCAATTTTAGTTCTGAAACAACTTCTGTCATCATGCCATATGCTTGAGCAGGTGTTTT
>JAUJGA010000132.1:0-15329 GCA_042095675.1 Gammaproteobacteria bacterium | reverse complement strand
AGGTCTTACCTATGCGAGTATAATGGATAATTTTGTAAGTATGATGAGAAAATATGGTTAAAACTGTACAAGTATCATAAAAAAATCGATCACTCCGTGACAGGAGTATTTTTAACATTTAGCCTCTGGAGTTTTGCAAGAGGCTCTAAAGAGTAATTTATGGCGACACATAATACAAATGCATTTCGTTCCGGTCTAAAATTGATGATTGATGGAGATCCATGTTCAATTGTTGAAAATGAAGTGGTTAAGCCTGGTAAGGGCCAGGCATTTAATCGTATAAAAATTCGCAACCTTAAAACAGGTCGTGTAGTGGAACGTACTTATAAATCTGGTGAGTCAGTTGAAGCGGCAGACGTGATAGATACTGAACTACAATATTTATACAATGATGGTGAACAATGGCACTTTATGCATCCTGAAACATATGACCAGATGGCTGCTGATAAAGTTGCGGTAGGTGATGCCATCAAGTGGTTAAAAGAACAGGATATGTGTACTGTAACTCTATGGAATGGAAGCCCTTTAGCCGTTACACCACCAAATTTTGTGGTATTGACTGTTGCTGATACAGATCCTGGTCTTAAGGGTGATACTTCTGGTGGTGGTGGTAAGCCTGCTACTTTAGAAACTGGCGCTGTGGTTCAGGTACCTTTATTTATTGCTATTGGTGAAGAGTTAAAAATTGATACCCGTACCGGGAAATATGTTTCCCGTGCAAAAGACTAGCTCTAAATATGAGTGGCAGGCTTCAGCATCTATTGAAACTATCAAACTCAGAGCACAAACACTGAGACAAATACGTGCTTTTTTTGACAAGCAGGGTGTATTAGAAGTTGATACACCCACACTCTCCAACTCTACTATCACAGATCCTTTTATAGAAAGTTTTCAGACTCAATATATTCCTCTTACTCAAACTATGCAGAACAATCTTTATTATCTGCACACATCCCCAGAGTTTCCGATGAAAAGACTATTGGCTGGTGGTACTGGTTCAATTTATCAAATTAGCAAGGTCTTTCGTCAGGGTGAAGTCAGTTCCAAACATAATCCTGAATTCACTCTATTGGAATGGTATCAGGTTGATTGGGATCATAGGCAATTAATGCAGGAAGTCAGTCAACTTTTAACAGAGTTATTAACTCCCTTCATGCAATTAAATGAGACTGTTTTTATTAGTTATACAGAAGCTTTCCAAAATGAGTTTGGTTTTAATCCTCATACAGTCAGTAAAAATGAATTGATTAAATGTACAGAACAAATAGAACTAGCTAATGTCTTAAATCCAGATGAAGACAAAGATCGATTTTTAGAGTTATTATTTAGCCATAAAATAGAGCCCTCTTTAGGAAAATCTAAAGATGATAATGCCCATATTTGTTTACTTTACAACTATCCTGCTACTCAGGCTTCATTAGCCAAAGTTTCTATGGAAAATCATTATCCAGTTGCACAACGTTTTGAAATTTTTATTAATGGTATTGAATTAGGTAATGGTTTTAATGAGCTTAATGATGCACGTGAACAGGAAAAAAGATTTACCACAGAAAATAAACAAAGAGTAGAAGCTGGGCAATCAGAAGTCCATATGGATGAACGTTTCCTAGAATGTTTGGACTCTTTGCCTCAATGTGCAGGTGTTGCCATAGGCATTGAACGTTTACTAATGATTATGAGTCAGAAAAAATATATTAGTGAGGTAATAGCCTTTCCATTTGAAAAAGCTTAATACTAAAGTGTGTATTATTTCTGCTATTGCTTAACTTTATAAACTGATAAAATCTTTTTTTTAATTATTTCGTTGATACTCTGTATCTAACATTAAATGTTTAATGCTCTTCTTTATTGTACTTTTTGTATTAATTGAAGGTTAGTAAAGTGACAGCAACAAACTATTTGGTTGAAGACCCTTATATGCTTAAATTTTCTGATCTGGCTTTACGTCGTGGTGCTTTATTATTGCTACATGATGTGAACGCTACGATACACCCTAAACAAAAAGTAGGGATTACCGGTGCTAATGGTTGCGGTAAATCCAGCCTTTTTGCCATGATCACTAAGACATTGCATGCTGATAGTGGTGATTTTTATATGCCAAAAAATTGGGTGATTGCCCATGTGGCGCAAGAATCACCTTCAACCGAACGTTTAGCAATTGATTATGTGATTGATGGAGACGAGCAGCTACGTATTATTGAGAAAAAATTAGACCAGGCCAATGAAAGTCACCAGGGTGAATTGCTGGGTAAATTATATGCTCAGCTAGAGGAAATCGGTGGATATACGGCCAATAGTCGTGCCGCACAATTATTATTTGGTTTAGGTTTTTCTCAAGTACAATTGAATAATCCGGTTAATAGTTTTTCTGGTGGCTGGCGGATGCGTCTTAATCTGGCAAAAGCTCTGATGTGTCGTTCAAATTTACTCTTATTAGATGAGCCGACCAACCATCTGGATTTAGATGCGGTATTATGGTTGGAAGAGTGGTTAAAGAAGTATCAGGGCACCTTATTACTGATATCTCATGACCGTGATTTTCTCGATAGCGTGATGACTCATATTATTTATATGGAGCATCAGACAATGACTATTTATAGTGGTAATTATTCACAGTTTGAGAGAATTCGAGCAGAGCAGTTAGCCCAACAACAAGTCTTGTATGAGCGCCAGCAACGGGAGATTAAACATATACAAAGCTTTGTTGATCGTTTTAAGGCGAAGGCAACTAAGGCAAAGCAGGCACAGTCCAGAGTTAAGACCTTAGAAAAAATGGAGTTGATTTCTCAGGCCCATGTTGATTCACCCTTTCATTTTGAGTTTCATGCACCGGAAAAAATCCCCAATCCTCTGATTTCATTAGAGGATATTAAATTAGGCTATACTTCTGCTACTGGTGAGGAAACTACGATACTGGATCATGTGCATATTAATTTACAGCCGGGTTCTCGTATTGGTTTACTAGGACATAATGGTGCAGGCAAATCAACTTTTATTAAATTGCTGGCAGGTGAATTAATCCCTCAGGCAGGAAAAGTCGAGTGTTCCAGTGAATTGAAAGTAGGTTATTTTGCTCAGCATCAACTAGAACAATTGCATCCCGAGGATACTCCCTTAGAACATTTTCATCGTCTGGATAAAAGAGCTAGTGAACAGGCTTTGCGCAACCATCTGGGTGGTTTTGGTTTTAGCGATGATAAAGTAGAATCAATAATTGCACCTTTCTCCGGAGGTGAAAAAGCCCGTCTGGTCTTTGCTATTCTGGTTTATCAGAAACCTAACTTACTGTTATTGGATGAACCTACCAATCACCTGGATTTGGATATGCGTCATGCCATCAGTCTGGCATTACAGGAGTTTGAGGGAGCCATGGTGATAGTGTCTCATGATAGGCATTTATTACGTAGTGTCAGTGATGAGTTTTATCTGGTTGCAGATAAAAAAGTGGCTGCATTTAAAGGCGACCTTGAAGATTATCGTCTGTGGGTTAACGAACAAAAGCGTCAGGAAAACCAAACGAGTCAAACAACTAGTAGCGAAGATGATTCTGCAAACAAATCCAGAAAAGAACAAAAAAGGAATGAGGCAGAAAAACGTAAACAACTGCAACCCTTGCGAAATAAGCTTAAAAAACTTGAAAAAGACATGGAAAAACTGAGTTCAGAAAAGGAAAAACTGGAAACATTATTAGCTGATCCAAAAATCTATGAAGAAGGTGAAAAGCAGAATTTAAAGGATTTACTACAGCAACAATCTCAAGTCACCAAGTCACTGGATTTGGTAGAAGAAGAATGGATGCAGTTGAGTGAGGAACTTGAGTAAACTCATCGTTGATTTAGCTATTTGTTTTTCTCTTCAATCCATTTGCTCATAAAATACTGACTACGATAAAGGTTGTGGCGTAATATCTGTCCGTAAAAATTGTTTTTCCTCTGTTGCGATAAATCTTCTTCTAATTGTTTTATTCTTGTTATCAATTGTTCAGCATGCTGGCTTTCATTAAAATGCTGCTCAATAATCTGATGACCATTATTACTGCATTGTTGCCATAGAGATTGATCCTTATAAAGTTGTATTGCTTTATCAGCAATTTGATCTCCATTATTGCTATCTTCAGCAATCAGACCGCCCCAGGGAAAATTATCAGCCATGCCCTCCTGACCTATAGGGGTAGTGACACAAGGCGTTCCTGCCATGAAACCATCAGCAATTTTACCTTTAATTCCAGCGCCAAAACGTAATGGTGCCAGGTTTACACGGTATTTTGCTAATGTTTTAAGTGCATCATCTGCACGTCCTTTGATGAAAAAACCTTTATCAGGCTGATGTAATTGTTGCGCTTTATCTGGTGTATAAGCGCCATAAATATGAATTTGAGCCTCAGACAATTGTGCTCTAATTTTGGGAAAGATGGATTTATAACACCATTGCACAGCATCCCAGTTAGGTGGGTGGAGAAAATTACCTATCATGACAAAGTTCTTTCGCTCATTAAAGTTATCAGTAATTAGCGGATTGTCAGTAGATAACATAAAAGGGCAGAAATGTAAGAGTTCTGAAGAAATATTAAATTGTTCAATTAATAATTGCATTTCATAGCTGGAGATAATTAAGCTCAAATCACTGCGTAAAATGGCTGCAATTTCTCGTATCGCATCATCTGATTGTAGTTGCATGTCTTGTTGACTATTTAAGGAATTTTGTCTAGCTCTACGTAGGAAATGCAGGTCCTGAGTATCTATAATATTAATACTTTCAGGGCTGTGTTGCTGTACTCTGGGAGCAAATTGTTCCTCGGTAATAAAACGATCATAAAATACAATAGAGGGCTTTAAATCAATAACAAGCTGATCAAAATCAGAGTCATTGAGCTTAATTTCATGGCTGATAATATTCAGTGCTTTAATATTGGCACAATATTCAGTTTGTTCGGCAGCACAGGCAAAGTGTAGCAACCAGTATTTGGATAATGTTTTGAGTAAGGATAGGGTTCTATAACCGGCTGCAGAAGACGTAGGTTCAGGCCATAAATGACCAATAAAAAGTAAGCTATTTTTTATCACTGAGTCTCAGTTTTATCAATAGGAATAATCCCTTCAAGATGATTTTTAATGGTTTGTTTGGCTAATTGAATAAAGTGCTTATAATAAGATTGTTCCATATCTTCCTTACGTATAGCTGCATATAGAGTGCCCCAGACTTCCTCTTTTCCAAGTGCTAGGGCACTGATATGATATTGCTGTAATACCTTCTGGTTTAATACCCAACAGGGTAGGGCAGCAACACCACGGTTACTGGCAACCAGTTGCAATGTCATGGCATTCACTTGTGAATGTCTGACTAAGCTGGGTTCAACTCTGGCAGGTGCCAGAAAACGGTTAAAAATGTCTAGTCGTTCACGTTCTACCGGATAAGTAATCAGAATATCATCATACATATCCTCAGCATTAATGTAAGGTTCAGTAGCCAGAGGATGATGCTTGGAAACGGCTAATAGTATTTGATATTTAAACAGATGAATATAAGCAATTTCATCACTATTGCGAATATCTGAAGTAATAATCAAGTCAGTATTGGCACGCAATAAAGATTCTGTAGGATTGAAATTAAAACCGGTAGATAAATCCAGCTCTACGTCGGGGCAATCATGGCGATATTGATCCAGAGTCGGCATCAACCAGTCAAAGCAACTATGACATTCTACTGCAATATGTAAACTACCACTATCTCCGGTTTTAATACGCGATAATTGTTGTTCTGTTTGTTTAACTAGAGGGAGTATTTTATCTGCTAATTCTAATAACTTCTTACCTGCTGGGGTAAAACGCATGGGACGGGTTTTTCTTAATAGAACCGGCGTGCCCAGATAATCTTCTAATACTTTAAGCTGATGGGATAAGGCTGATTGCGATAGCTTTAAATGCTCTGCAGTAGCCACCAGACTTCCAGTGGTTTTTAAACCGACTAATGTTTTTAGATGACGAATTTCCAGATCCATAGCAGCTACCTTTAAGGATTTAGGTTTAACTTGTCAATTTTAGCGTATTTACTCATTTTTATATAGAGTCGTGAGGTCATTAGGACTGCAGAGACGGTTAAAGCAATGATTAGTCCCATCCAAAATCCTCTGGCACCCATTGCATTTCTTATCAAATCAGTCATTGCCAAGGTATAGCCCAAAGGAAAGCCAATCACCCAATAGGAGATAATGGACAACAACATCGGGATGCTGGTATCTTTTAGGCCTCGAAGTGAGCCGGCAGCACATAATTGAATTCCATCAGAAAACTGATAAATAGCGGTAAAGATCATTAAGCTGCTGGCTAGTTGAATGACTTTAGAATTATCAGTATATAACTGAGCAATCTCTAAGGCAAAATTGAAAATAATGAATGCAGATAGAATAGAAATGCATAAACTCATGATTAATCCGGCTTTAATGCTTTCTCTGCTCAATTGGTATTGCTGAGCTCCTATCTGATGACCAACTTGTATAGTCAGACTGATAGATAAGCTCAAAGGTAGTAAAAAAACTAAAGAAGAAAAATTTAAGGCAATTTGATGAGCAGCCACACTAACCACATCAACAGAGGCAAGAAAAAGGGCAATAATAGAGAAAACACTACCTTCTACAAAAAAGGTAATACCAATAGGAACACCTAGTTTAACCAGAGTCTTCAGTTCTTCAATATGGGGTCTTAAATCAGCTTTGAATAATTCAATATGAATAAATTTCTGGCTATTTAATATATAAATAAAAAGGCTAATCAGCATAAACCAGAATGTAATCGTGGTTGCCCAGCCAGCACCAACACCACCTAATGCTGGAGCACCATAATAACCAAAAATTAACATATAATTAGCCAAAATATTAACCCCAAGCCCCATAAAACTGATAAACATAACAGGATAAATATTGGCCATACCTTCATTAAGGAAACGCAGTACAAAAAATCCTGCTATGGCAGGCATACTCCAGGCCAGAGCATATAAATAGCCAGTAGCAATGGGCAATATTGTAGCCTCAACATCCATAAAGACAAATAAGTCATGAACAGAGATGAGAGCAATAAAAGCAAATACAGCTAACAGTAGAGCTATCCATAAAGACTGTCTGATACTATGACCAATATTACTATATTGTTTTGCTCCACAGTATTGTGCCACCGTGGGTGTAATTGCAGTAAGTACTCCAGCCATAAAAAACATGATAGGTACCCAGATACTAGAGCCAACTGCAACAGCCGCGAGATCCTTTGCACTGGCATTGCCTGACATGACAGTATCCACTACTCCCATGGCCATTTGGCTAAATTGTGTGGCTGCGATTGGTGCTGCTAATAATAAAAGGTTTTTAAACTGAGCTGTTAAGGTAAAATGAGATAAGATATTTTTTATTAGTGGCATTTTGTGACTATAACATAATATGAATACTCCAAGTAAAGTATGGATTGTGCATACTAATTAATCTCTTTTAAATATTGTAATAAACTGAATAATTACCTATAATTATATAAATAATTTTAATTTTTTATTTGAGGGTCTTAACCTGTTGAAATATAAACAAATAAAAAGCGTCATGTAAAACATGTATTGGTAGTATATTAATATTTGTGAGGAGAAGTAATTTATGTCGGATCAGAATCATGAGCAGGATATTGATCAGCAGGAAACACAGGAATGGTTGGAAGCACTTGAAAGTGTATTAGAACTTGAAGGTCCTGAACGTGCTCACTTTATCATTGAACAAATGATTGAGAAAGTACGTCGTTCAGGGGTTAATTTACCACATTCATCTAATACCGCTTATGTAAATACGATTCCGACCCATCTGGAGCCGGATCATCCGGGTGACTTTGCCATGGAAGTGCGTATTCGTCATCTGATCCGCTGGAATGCGGCGGCAATGGTTGTTCGTGCTAATAGAAAATCTACAGAGTTGGGGGGTCATATTGCCAGTTTTGCTTCTTCTGCAACTTTATATGATGTGGGTTTTAATCATTTTTTCCGTGCACCGACGCATGAACACGGTGGTGATTTAGTCTTATTCCAGGGACATTCTGCTCCGGGAATGTATTCACGATCATATCTTGAAGGTCGTTTTACTGAAGAACAACTCGATGGCTTTCGTCAGGAAGTTGATAATGATGGTCTTTCTTCCTATCCACACCCCTGGCTGATGCCGGACTTCTGGCAATTCCCGACAGTGTCAATGGGGCTGGGACCATTACAGTCTATTTATCAGGCTCGTTTTATGCACTATATGCAGGATCGCGGGCTGGCGGATACAAAAAATAGAAAAGTCTGGGCATTTATTGGTGATGGTGAAACCGATGAGCCGGAAAGCTTAGGTGCTATTTCTCTGGCTGCACGGGAAAAACTGGATAACCTAATCTGGGTGATTAATTGTAATTTACAGCGCCTGGATGGTCCGGTACGTGGTAATGGTAAAATTGTACAGGAATTAGAAGCAGTATTCCGTGGAGTGGGATGGAAAGTCATTAAAGTGATGTGGGGTAGTTATTGGGATCCATTGTTGGCTAAAGATAAGGATGGTTTACTAAAAAGACGTATGATGGAATGTGTCGATGGTGATTATCAAAATTATAAATCCAAAGATGGTGCCTATGTACGAGAGCATTTCTTTGGCAAATATCCTGAATTAAAAGCCATGGTGGCCAATATGTCAGATAATGATATCTGGCGCCTGAATCGTGGTGGGCACGATCCCAACAAGGTTTATGCAGCTTATAAAGAAGCAGCTGAAACCAAGGGACAACCGGTGGTAATTCTGGCTCATACGGTAAAAGGTTATGGTATGGGATCAGCGGGTGAAGGTCAAATGAGATCTCACTCACAGAAGAAACTGGATGAAGAAGATATGATTGCCTATAAGAATCGTTTCAATATTCCTATTAGTGATGAGCAGGCAGGTAATGCTGATTATTACCATCCGGGTAAAGACAGTGCTGAATATAAGTATATGATGGGACAACGTGAAGCATTGGGCGGTGTCATGCCGGTGCGTAACCATAGTGCTGCTCCTTTGGAAATACCGGCTTTATCCATTTTTGAACCTATTTTAAAAGGCTCAGGTGAACGTGAAATGTCCACCACTATGGCTTTTGTACGTTTATTAACGCTATTGAGTCGTGATAAAAAAATGGGTGATAATGTGGTACCTATTGTTCCGGATGAAGCACGAACTTTTGGTATGGAAGGTATGTTCCGTCAACTGGGTATTTATTCATCAGTGGGACAATTGTATACACCACAGGATAAAGATCAGGTGATGTTTTACAAGGAAGATAAATCCGGTCATATTTTACAGGAAGGTATTAATGAAGCAGGTGCTATGTCCTCCTGGATTTCAGCAGCAACTTCTTATAGTACCCATGGTGTTAATATGGTGCCGTTTTATATTTACTATTCTATGTTTGGCTTCCAGCGTATCGGTGATTTGGCCTGGATGGCCGGTGATATGCAGGCGCGAGGATTTTTATTAGGTGGTACAGCCGGTCGTACAACATTAGCCGGTGAAGGTCTGCAGCATCAGGATGGTCATTCCTTAGTGACAGCGGCTATGATTCCAAATTGTGTAACCTATGATCCGACTTTCTCCTATGAATTAGCAGTTATCATACATGATGGTTTACGTCGCATGTATAAGGATCAGGAAAATATTTTCTATTATGTTACCGTGATGAATGAAAACTATCATCAAGCTGCCATGCCCGATGGTGTTGAAAAAGGCATCTTGAAAGGTATGTATTTATTACAAGGCGGTGGTAAACGTCGTAAGAAAATTCAGTTGATGGGGTCAGGTACAATTTTGCGTGAAGTGATTGAAGCAGCACGTATTCTGGATAAAGAATGGTCGGTAGATGCTGATGTATGGAGTGTAACCAGTTATAACGAGTTACGTCGTGAAGCTCAGGAGGTTGATCGCTGGAATATGTTGCATCCCTTGGATGACCCAAAAACTTCTTATATTGAAAAGTGCCTGAAAGATAGACGTGGTCCAGTGCTTTCTGCAACGGACTATATTAAGAATTATGCTGATCAGATTAGCAAATGGGTGCCTGCTCGATATGATGTTTTAGGTACCGATGGTTTTGGCCGCTCAGATACGCGAGCTAAACTACGTCAGCATTTTGAAGTGAATGCATCTTATATTGTGGTTGCAGCACTTAAATCATTAGCTGATGAAGGACAGTTTCCAGCAGGTAAGGTACAGAAAGCTATCGAAAAATACTGCATTGATCCTGAAAAACAAAATCCGGCAACTGCATAACATAAGGAGGCAATACATTATGAGTAAAATTACAGAAGTATTTGTTCCTGATATTGGGGATTTTGATGCGGTGGAAGTGATTGAAATCCTGGTTTCTGAAGGGGATAGTATTAGTGTTGAAGATTCTTTGCTTACTGTAGAATCTGATAAAGCGACTATGGAAATTCCCAGTAGTCATGCTGGTGTTGTGGCAAAAATCAAAGTGAATATTGGTGATGAGGTCTCTGAAGGTTCTCTGGTAGTATTATTAGATGCACAACATTCAGTTGCTGAAGTCGTAAAAGAAGTATCACCTCCACCTCCACCTGTTGTAGAAGTAGCTCCAGTGGTTAAGGAAGAGCCTAAAGCACCAGTGAGTCGACCTTCACCAACGATTAATATTGATCATGATAACTTTAAAAAAGCCCATGCTTCTCCTGCAGTGAGAAAATTTGCACGCGAGTTGGGAGCTGACCTGACAAAAATTAATGGCTCCGGTAATCATGCTCGAATTCTTAAATCCAATGTACAGGATTATATTAAACAGTCTTTAAAAGAGTTAGATGGTTGTGGCGGCGGTAGTAGTTTAGGTGTCGAACCTATGCCTGAAATTGACTTCAGTCAATGGGGTGAAGTTGAAACTAAAAAACTGTCTAAAATTAATATTCTTACGGGCAAGGCGATGCATCGTAACTGGGTGACGATACCTCATGTCACTCAATTTGAAGATGTGGATATTACAGAGTTGGAAGAATTTCGTAAGAAAACCAATGCTACTTATGCGGACAAGGGTATTAAGGTCACTATGCTTTCATTTATGATGAAGGCAGTGGTGTCTGGCTTAAAAGAATTTCCACGTTTTAATAGCTCATTGGAAGTTTCCGGTAAGTCTCTGATTCAAAAAAAATATTTTAATATTGGTATTGCTGTAGCAACGCCTGATGGACTTGTCGTGCCGGTGATTCGAGATGTGGACAAAAAGAGTCTTAGCGATTTGGCCACAGAATTGTGTGAAGTTTCTATTAAAGCGCGTGATAAAAAACTCAAACCCTCTGAAATGCAGGGTGGATGTTTTACAATTTCCAGCCTCGGCGGGATTGGTGGTAGCCATTTTACCCCCATTCTTAATGCCCCTGAAGTCGCTATTTTAGGCGTTTCCCGTTCAGAGATGAAACCTGTCTGGAATGGTTCGGAATTTGAACCTCGTCTGATGTGTCCATTATCACTCTCTTATGATCATCGGGTGATTGATGGTGCTGAGGGTGCTGCATTCACCACCTATCTGAGTCGGATGTTATCAGATGTGCGTTTCTTATTAATGTAATCCGACAGGACTTTTGTGAGGTAGATAAGGTATGAGTAATACAATAGAAGTAAAAGTCCCGGATATCGGTGATTTTAATAAAGTTGAAGTGATCGAATTACTGGTTGCCCCAGGTGATGAAGTTAATATTGAAGATATTCTTATTACAGTGGAATCTGATAAGGCCAGTATGGAAATACCATCTTCTGATGCTGGCGTGGTTAAGTCTGTATTGGTAAAACTTGGTGATGAAGTTTATGAAGGCAGTGTGATTGTTGAGATGGAAGTAGCTGCAGTCAGTGAATCAGTAAAAACTGTTGTAGAAAAATCTATCGAGCAGGAAAGCAGTGAAGCACCTCAGATAGTAGATACTGCTGCAGAAGCAGCGCCACCGATCGCAACCAACTTTGATGGTGTTGCTGATATTGAAACACAGGTGGTTGTTTTAGGTTCAGGTCCGGGTGGTTATACGGCAGCATTTCGTGCAGCAGATCTAGGGAAAAAAGTTGTTTTAATTGAGAAAGATGATTTCCTCGGTGGTGTCTGTCTGAATGTCGGCTGTATTCCATCTAAAGCATTATTACATGTGGCAGAAGTACTGAATGAAGCACGTGAATTTTCTAAGTTGGGTGTTAGTTATCAGGAGCCTGATATTGACACTGATAAGTTACGCGAACATAAAAATAAAGTCGTTGGACGTTTAACTGGTGGTTTAAAACAATTAGCCAAACAGCGTAAAGTACAAATTGTTACCGGTTATGGAAAATTTACTTCAGCTCATACTATTGAAGTAGAAGCCAGTGATGGTAGCAAGAAAGTAGTTGCCTTTGAACACTGTATTATTGCTGCTGGTTCTTCGGTAACTAAACTGCCCTTTATCCCCTGGGAAGATGAAAGAGTCTGGGATTCAACAGATGCTCTGGAACTTAAAAATATTCCTAAACGTTTTCTTATTATCGGTGGTGGTATTATTGGTTTGGAAATGGCAACGGTTTATCATGCTTTAGGCTCCAAAGTGACCATTATTAACCTTGGTCCAGACTTAATAGCCGGAGCTGACAGAGATATAGTTAAACCTCTTGAACGTACTCTTAAAAAGCGTTATGAAAATATTTTCACTAATGCCAAAGTTACAGAATTTATTCCAGGTAAAGATGGTATCACCTGTAAATTTGAGGGTAATAAAACACCTGAAGAAGATACTTTTGATAATATTCTGGTGGCTATTGGCCGTACTCCTAACGGAAAGTTAATAGATGCAGATAAGGCTGATATCTTTGTTGATGAATATGGCTTCATCACAGTTGACTCACAACAAAGAACCAATATTGAACATATCTTTGCTATTGGTGATGTGGTCGGACAACCCATGCTGGCACATAAAGCTACATATGAAGCCAAAATTGCAGCAGAAGTCATTGATGGTCAGCAACGTTTCTTTGATGCCAGAGCTATTCCTTCAGTTGCCTATACTGAACCGGAAGTGGCATGGTGTGGTCAAACAGAGGATGAATTAAAAGCCTCTGGAATTGACTATGAAAAAGGCATATTTCCCTGGGTAGCCAGTGGTCGGGCATTATCAGTAGGTGCTGATGTCGGTATGACTAAAGTACTTTATGATAAAGAAACTCATCAAATGTTAGGTACAGGTATTGTAGGTAAAAATGCCGGTGAACTAATAGCAGAAGCGGCTTTAGCCGTTGAAATGGGTGCAGAAATGGAAGATATTGCATTAACCATTCATCCCCATCCAACACTGTCAGAAACACTAAATTTTGCCACAGAAGTAGCAGAGGGTAGTTGTACTGATATTTATGCACCTAAGAAAAATTAGGTTCTTCACAGGGTATTGGTAATTTAACCTAAATAACGAAGTTATAGGTGAAAAATATCCTAAAGTATTATTTATCCCTGTCGATAAGATCTTATAATGGATTTTTATTTTTCAATCGTTTTTAGGTATTAATATTATGAACTGGCTCTCAAATATCAGTATTCGTGCTCGCCTATGGATTTTAACCAGTGTTTTAACTCTGATTATGATTCTTATTAGTCTGTTTGGTATGCAGGCAAGTAAGAATATACAAAATCACTTGGTTGAAATGTATGAAGATCCCCTTTCTCATACACGTAATGTGGGGCGTGCCATTAGTGCTATGACTCAACGACTATGGACTGAAAGTCCTATTCAAGAATCATATTACCTGTATCAGCATTTGAAGGATTACGGTGATGTTCCAAATATTCATTCACCATTTCGTCAGTAATATTTCCCGTTGACCAGGCTCCATAACCTATTGCCCAAAAATGCCTTCCCCAGTAACGCTTCTTTAGCTCTGGAAATTCGTCCTGAAGCCTTCGAGAACTTCGTCCTTTTAGTCTCTTTACAAAATCACTTATCGATAATTTTGCAGGGTATTTAATATGAATGTGAATATGATCTTTACTAACAACACATTTCAATATCTGAACATCATCAGAATCACAGATTTGCATCAGCAATTTTCAACACCTTATTTGTACATCACCTTGTAGCACTGAGTATCTGTATTTTGTCACCCAAACTAGATGAACCCTTAAGATACTTATGTTATGCCCATTTCTTCTATGTTCTTTCATAAATCATAGACTAACATTTGCCTTTTAAAATGTGTAGCAGCTAAAGCCTTGCACTAAAGTGCATAGTTTTGACTAGCGGACTGAAACAATAAAACCCGTTTGGAGGCATTTTTATCCCTACAACATGAAGCTTAAAGTCCTTTTGCAAAATTACATGATCACCCGACCAGTCTTCATATTGATAGAATCCGTAAATCTATTAGTGATCTAAAAAATAATGTCAAGATGATAGCCGTTGCAGTAATTAAAGTTCAGGATTATGGAAATGAAGCAAAGTATGTGCAGGAAATTGAACAAAGCATAGAACGTTATCTGAGACAGGGCTTACAAACCATTATTGAGAAAATACAAAATAAACAATTTTTTGAGGCAAATCAATTAATTCTGGAAAATTTAGGTTCTAAAAGAGAATCTTATTATGGCAGGCTGAATTTTCTTTTAGAGAAAATTGTTGACTATAATGATGAGGAAGCTCTGGATTTATTTGATTTATCAGAAATTGATTATCAGTCTACTTTAAATTTGGAAGTGATATTGGCTGTTATGGGAATGCTGATTGGTTTTGTATTATCCGCCTTAATTATTCGTAATATTGATAGAGCTGTCAAGGAACTGCATGATGTTTCTCTGGAATATGCACAGGGGAATCTTAGTAATAAAGTTCATTATAATAGTGATGATGAATTGGGACGTGTGAGTCGAGTCAGGCATTCAACCAAATGGGTGGCAGTTTAGAAATCTATTATCTGAGATCACTGATTCAGTATCAAATCTTGCCACTGCTTCAGAAACAACCTCTACTGTGATTCTTCAAACACGCAAGTGTTTAAAAAATCAGCAGGAAAAAACAGATGATGTAGCCAATGCAATTTATCAAATGACTACCTCGATGGATGAGGTGAAATATAATGCTCATCAGGCAGCTGAAGCAGCCAAAAGTTGTGAAACAGAAGCCAATGAGGGTATGGCTGTGGTTTCAGAAACCATTAAAACTTTGTAACTATTCAGCGTAATTTTTTATTCATATAAAACTAACTGATAAAATCAGGCAGTTTTCCCTTAAAGAGTAAATCCATAGCATAGCCAGATGTGACTCCCTGTTTTTTACAAGTCGATAAATAACCTCGAATACGA
>JAUJGA010000131.1:0-5785 GCA_042095675.1 Gammaproteobacteria bacterium | reverse complement strand
ATCCCAATAAATATGGATATTTCTTATGCTCTTTTATGGCTATTGTCGTTTTAGGTTTCGGATATATAGCTTTGATCCCCATAAAAACCATCGCACTTCTAACTAATTTTCTACCGACTGTAAAATTATCTCTCAATAATTGCTTCCATATCCGCCTATGGCCGTAATAAGCAAACTCTGTATAAATTACGTCAATTGCATGTAATAATTTAAAGTCAGAATTTGTACTAAATTTTGCTTTAGACTGATAATAAACGGATTTTTTAATTATGTTTAGCATATTTAACTGCTTGTTAAATGAAGGAGTATTTTTTATTTCAATAGCTTGGTACCTTCTTTTCGATCTAATATTGCTTTTTTAGTCGATAAGTCCAAGCTTCCGAGCTTTTCCACAGCCCAGTCCCTTTCAATAATCACTTTTCCTAGTTTCTTGACCAGTTGATCACCTTCATTTTCTAATTCAAAAATCTTGTCTTTATATTCTTTGACTACACTACTTTTATCAAAGGACAGACTCATATTTTCTAAAAACTGTTTCTTCCAGTTCATTAGATTGTTTGTTTTAATATGGCCTAAAAGAGTTGCAATGCCTGCACGATAACACTCAGCTTGCGTGGAAAATAAATAGCTTCAGGAAAATCATTTAAAAAAAGTATCTGATACTAGGTATAAAAACAACGGGTATATTAGGGATTATTGCCTTTGTTATTTTTCTGCTTGGCTTTGTTTATACCATCTTTATCTTTACTCCAGATGAGCCTCTTGCAAAGGCTGATTGTACTTCACCAGGACAGAATGCTGGAGTTTTTGATGGTTCTCATCTGCAGCGTCGAAATTTTAGTCAGCGTAGCTTAAAAGAAAGTACTTTTAAAAATACCTTATTACAAAACAGCAGTTTTAAAAACTCCAGTTTACAAAAAAGTCAATTTGACTTCGCTAATTTATTCAATGTAAACTTATCCAATGCCAATTTCATAGAAGCCAGTTTTAAAGGTGCTGATTTGAGTAATTCAAATTTAAACAGGACAAATTTTACTAAAGCAGATTTAAGTTATGCTAATTTGACCGGAGCAAAACCAGCAAAAATAAAGCTCAAAGGTGCAAAGCTTGCCAATGCAATTTGGTTTGATGGACGGACTTGTAGTAAGAATTCGATAGGCAAATGTTTGTCTAAATACATATTTATGATTATATTGTTTGAGAAATAAAATGCCGGATATTAATTACAATAAAAAAGCACTGAAAGATTCACTTCATACTATTACTGATTATGTGCGCTGGGGATCCAGTCTCTTTAAGCAGGAGGATTTATTCTATGGCCATGGGAATGTTAGTGCTATTGATGAATCTGCTTATTTGGTTTTGCATACTTTAAACCTTGAGCCGGATACTCACTATCATTATTTTTCTTCTCGCCTAACCAGTAACGAAAAAGAACTGGTAATTGATATACTTTTTCGACGTGCTATGGAAAAAATCCCAGCATCCTATATTACTAATGAATCCTGGTTTGCTGATTTACCTTTTTATGTGGATGAAAGAGTATTAGTACCACGCTCACCTATTGCAGAATTGATTCAAAATCATTTTGAACCCTGGGTCGAGCCGGATAATGTGGAACGAATTTTAGATCTATGTACGGGTAGTGCGTGCATTGCAATCGCTTGTGCCTATCACTTTCCTCAGGCAAAAGTTGATGCAGTGGATATTTCAGTTGAAGCACTTGAAGTGGCAAAAATTAATAGTGAAAAACACCATCTGCTTGGACAGGTAAAAACAATACAATCAGATCTATTCAGTCATCTTGGGGGTCAACAATATAATATTATCGTTTCTAATCCACCCTATGTGGATGCAGATGATATGAATACAATGCCTGAAGAATTTAAAGCCGAACCTGAACTGGGCCTGGCAGCTGGTGATGATGGTCTTGAACTTGTGATTCCTATGTTAGAGCAGGCATCAGCACACTTATATCCAGAAGGTATTTTGATTGTTGAGGTGGGTAATAGTGAATATGCTTTACAGGAACGTTATCCAGATTTACCTTTTTACTGGCTGGAATTTGAGAAGGGTGGTCATGGTGTTTTTTTATTAACAAAAGAACAATTAGATACTTATTTTGGTTCTGCTAATAAGCCTGAATAGAGAACGTTAATGGAAAATTTATTAAAAATCTGGCATGGCTCCGGACTTTACAATATATCCTCTGTCCAGGTCATTATGATAATTGTAGGCATGGTTCTGTTATATCTTGCTATTCGTAAAAGTTTGAACCCCTATTATTAGTGCCTATAGGCTTTGGTGCATTTTTATCCAACATTCCCATGGCAGGATTAGCTGAGCCGGGTGGTATATTATACCTGTTTTATACGGTCGGTTTGACCAGTGGAGTATTTCCCCTATTGATATTTATGGGTGTTGGAGCAATGACTGACTTCGGGCCATTATTGGCCAACCCTAAAACACTTTTATTAGGTACGGCTGCTCAATTTTGGATCTTTGCCACCTTATTAAGAGCAATGGCTATTGGTTTTGTTGGTAAAGAAGCAGCAGCTATTGCTATTATTGGTGGGGCAGATGGTCTCACTGCTATTTATGTCACCATTAAACTTGCTCATCATCTATTAGGAGCTATAGCGGTAGCCACTTATTCACACATGGCTCTGGTGCCATTAATTCAACCGCCTATGATGAAACTATTGACGACTCAGCAAGAACGTCAAAGAATTATGATTCAATTGCGTTCTGTTTCACAAACAGAAAAAATTATATTTCCTTTAATGCAGGTGATACTGGTGGGTATTATTCTTCCTGAAGCTGCTCCCTTATTATGTATGTTTTGTTTTGGTAATTTGATGCGTGAAAGTGGCGTAGTAGAACGAACGTCTTAATCAAACCACACAGAATTCATTAATTAATATAGTGACAATATTTTTAGGTCTTGCCGTTGGTTCAAAGCTTCAGGCTGCTGAATTTCTACAATAGGATATATTAAAAATTTTGTTATTAGGTGTGATTGCTTTTTGTATAGGTACTGCCATGGGGATATTAATGGCCAAGCTAATGCACTACTTTACTAAAGAAGATATTAACCCATTAATTGGTTCTGCAGGTGTCTCTGCAGTGCCCATGGCTGCACGGCTTTCAAATAAAGTGGGATTGGAAACAAATCCGCAAAACTATTTATTAATGCATGCCATGTGGCCGAATGTGGCCGGTGTGATTGGTTCAGTAGTAGCTTCTGGAGTGTTGTTAAAATATTTTTCTTAAGCTAGCTCACCAGGATAATCAGCAATTCCAGGATTTTCTTTAACGCCAATTAATTTAGGATGATTGATCTTAGGTAAGTAAAGTACATTATCCTTACCGCGTGTAGCCAGAATATAGTCATGTACCACATCCCACATTAAACGACCTTCAGGAGTACGATTTACTGAAGCCCATCCTGCCACTTTATAAGTTTTATCTGCTTCAATTAGATGTCCATTATCAAGGCGTGCATCGGTAATACGCTCATAAATAGGTTTATTTGGATCAATGGTATAATCCATACCACCAATACGAACCATATCACCACCGGATTGCAGATAAGGGTCAGGATCAAATAAATTATCCGCCACACCTTCTAAAATATTCATTAAGTCTTTACCAGACATATCACTGATATAGGTTTCACCATAAGTCATAGCACATTGAGTCATGACGTCTTCCATGGTGATCCAGTCATCCTTAAGTATCGTGGTTCCCCAACGTACACCGGCTGACATAGCTACATCGGCTTTAAATTCATGTCTTAATGCATTACAAAGAACCTGATCCCAGGTGCCCATAAAGTTGCCACGACGATAAAGTAATCTATCTGCAATGGCTAATTTCTCACTTAAAATTTCCTCAAAAGTTTTTCCAACACGAGATTTATTATAGAAATGCTTTTTAGCACGACTTTCAATAATTTTGTCAGAATAAATAGTTTGACGCATTTGTTTGATATAGGCAGCCATTTCTTTATCTTCAGGCAACCAGTCTGAAATAATAGGCAGCATTTTATAATGTAAATCTTTTAGCTTGCCATCCTGCATTTCAAAATCCATAACGCCGATATATTTACCATTTGAGCCGGCATTGGTGACTAAACAAGTACCGCCACTGACGTTCTTAACTTTAACCGGCTTAGGCATGCCATCATGAGTATGACCACCAAAAACAGCATTTAGTCCAGGGACATTTTCAGCCATTTTAATATCGACATCCATACCATTATGAGATAGTAGAACAATAGCATCAGGTTTTTCTTCAGCCTGAATGGTTTGTACCAGTTCAATCATATCATCTTCACGCAGACCGAAAGACCAATCCGGGAAGAGTTCCTGTGGATGGGCATTAGCAGTACGCGGGAATGCCTGACCAATAATACAAATTTTTATCCCATTAACCACTTTAATCACATAGGGGCGAAAAGCATGGCCTGAATCTTCATCATATAAACCACTACCATCGAAACGTTCTACCATAGCAGGATATTCATCACTCATTAGAGCATCTTCTTTAACTCGAACATTTTGTCCAATAAAATCACCCTTAAACAGTGCCACATTACTGAGAACTTCTTCCTCCCTATAAGTGAATTCCCAATGTCCCACCATGACATCGACACCCATAATATTGGAAGACTCTACCATATCGACACCACGAGTCCATAATGAAGTACCGGAACCCTGCCAGAGATCTCCACCGTCAATAGTCAGAGTGTTTTCCTTACCACCGGCTTGCTTACGTAATTGATTTAATAAAGTTTTAATTTGCGGGAAACCACCGGTCTTACCATAGATTTTTGCGACATTTTCAAAATTAAGATAAGTATAAGCATAGGCTTCAGGAGTATTTTCTTTAAGCTCCATTTTTGCCAGTAAGCCCTTTCCTACGACATGAGGAGGGCGTCCATAAGCATCACCAACACCTAAATTAACATTTGGCTCACGAAAGTAAACTGGCTGTAATTGACCATGAACATCAGTGATATGTAAGATACGAGCACTGCCTTTCATAGCTACTTTGTAGAAATCTTCAGCCTTAACTTTACTCTGTTTATCAGTCTGAGCAGCCGCTTCACCAGAAAATAAAGCAGGTAAAGCAACTGGAATGGCCGTTGCAGCCGTTCCGGATACGCCCATCATTTTTACAAAATTTCTTCTTGAAACAGTCATTCATCGATCCTTTTTTAATATTGTCGTTAAAACTATAAATTGATGCTTTCAGTATATTAGTTATTCCTCTATTATGAAATAATATTAAAGTTTTATATATTAAGGTACTTGCAAAACTAACAATTTAAGAGAGTTTCTTAACTGAATTGCTAATTTTTGAATAAAATCCAAGCCAAATTTGTTATAATATGTTTGCGAACAAAAATAAAAAAGCTTGGAGTATTAGTATGTTAAGAAATACTTTAGCACAGAAATGGGAACAAATACAAGGCTCACTTTTTCCTTGGATAGTAGAAAAGATTGGTGAGATATCTGAAAAACAGCAACAACTCATTAGCATTCTGGAATTATTAAGAGTAGAAGAATATACACTAAATTCTAATGCACTGGTTGGTAGAGTAGAAAGTGATAGATCCCCTATAGCCCGAGCGTTTGTAGCTAAGGCAGTTTACAATATGCCAACAACAAGAATGTGATAGAGCGTTTGGAATCAGATATCAAAATAAGACGTATTTGTGGTTGGGAAAGAAAAAGTGATATTCCAGGAGAGTCCACATTTTCTCGTGCTTTTGCTGAAT
>JAUJGA010000130.1:0-1755 GCA_042095675.1 Gammaproteobacteria bacterium | reverse complement strand
TTACAATTTACTAAAAATAACAGGTGGATAAAATGAGTAAAAAACGAACAAGATATAGTGCGGAATTCAAATCAAAATTGCTTCTCGAACTTCTTGAAGGAGGAGAAACTTTAAATCAAATTGCGAGTAAATATGAGATATTGCCCAAAAACCTGATGTTTCTGGAAGAAACAGTTTTTAGAAAATATGAGTTTGGCATTTGATAAAAGTAGTGTTGTCAAAGAATATAAATAAAAGATCGTAGAATTAGAAACTGAAGGCGTTCAACTGGCTAAAAAATTAGGAAAAGTGATTATAGAGAGGGGTTGGGCTGTGGGAAAGCTCGGAAGCTTGGACTTATCGACTAAAAAAGCAATATTAGATCGAAAAGAAGGAAACCAAGCTATTGAAATAAAAAATACTCCTTCATTGAACAACAAGTTAAATATGCTAAAGCAAAATTTAGTACAAATTCTGACTTTAAATTATTACATGCAATTGACGTAATTTATACAGAGTTTCCTTATTACGGCCATAGGCGGATATGGAAGCAATTATTGAGAGATAATTTTACAGTCGGTAGAAAATTAGTTAGAAGTACGATGGTCTTTATGGGGATCAAAGCTATATATCCAAAACCTAAAACGACAATAGCCATAAAAGAGCATAAGAAATATCGCAACTATTCAGCTCAGCGTAATTGAAATTAAAAACAGTATGGATGAACTTAGTGATTTATATGAGCAGCTAAAGCCCTATAGCATACCTAAGGCTATTAATGATTTATTACTGAATGAGATTGTTCTTCACTTACAGAAAATTCAGCTTATTGACCATAAATTTCATGGAATTGAGGCTTTGCTTGAGCAAGCGAGTGGAAAATCTAATGCTGATATACTTCCACCGGAATCCGCTAGTACGATTATAAATAACACATCTGAATTTACTCAGATGATTTCAGCTTTGCGTCACCTAATTAAATTGCATGATGCATCAGACTGGTTTAGCACAGTTAGCCCTGAAGACCTAAAGGCATATATTTCTGAAGTAATATTGTTACGCTGTGAAAAAATTGTGCAATTTTATACAGACAAGGCCAATAAATCATTAAAGAATAATCAGTTCATTCAGGCTAAAGAAAACTTTCTTTACATTATAAATACTCTTAAAGTATCGGGAATTAATAGCAATCCAAGAGTACTGGAACTAATTGAACAGGCTAAATTTATGAAGGCTAGTGTATCTGATATGATGGCAAAGCATCAGGCAAAATTACGTCTTGGTGAAGATGCTGAGTGAGAAGAATAAAGTGTGCCCTTTTGTAAAGAACAGTTTTAGTTAATTTCTTATTCTTTATTTTGCTTTTGTTTTTTTCTCCTTTTCTTTTGATGTTAAAAAATATATTAATCTTTTTATTTGTTATTATTGCGCCGCAGGCACCCTAAATACACTTCATAATTTGATGTGGTGTAGTGTGCTCAAAGGGTGAATAACTTATCCATCAGATTCCTGAGGAACGAAGGATATTCACGCTTTGTCCACACTGAGGTCACCATTTCAGATGTTCAGGCAGCCTCCTTATAAAATACATCATCATTCATTGCCTTTGAATAGGCTTCATGAGGTGTAAAGTACTCAATAGCTGAGTGTAATCTTTTTTTGTTATATTTATCAATATATTGAGCTATCCATTTTCTGGCTTCATTTATGGTGTTGTAACCCTGGATGTATATATCTTCATATTTAATGGATCTCAAAAATCGTTCTATGCATATA
>JAUJGA010000129.1:0-3024 GCA_042095675.1 Gammaproteobacteria bacterium | reverse complement strand
AGCTGGAAATGTGGATGATCGTAAACCAGTCATGCAAATGATTAAAGGATTAAGTGGGAAACTCTATGGAGATAAGGGTTACTTATCTAAGGCATTAGGAGAAGAAGCATTTGATAAAGGTGTTGAATTAATCACCAATGTTCGTAAAAACATGACGGCAACAGCCATGTCAATTTGGGATAAAATTATGCTCAGAAAACGGTTTATTATTGAGACAGTTAATGATCAATTAAAATCCATTTCTCAAATTGAACACTCAAGACATCGCAGTATACATGGTTTTATGCTCAATTTAATGGGTTCACTGATTGCTTATTGTCATAAAGAGGCTAAGCCTACAATAACTGTTAGCGTTAATGATATGAAAACATTGACTATTTGATTGTACATTAGTATTTTCTTATCCAGATCTGGAGTTAAATAAGATTATGTTGAATTATATTGTTTTTTTTATAATCGTTGGCCTTATCTGGTATTGGTGGAATTCTATTAGTGCGTATGAGATTGCATATAAAGAGGCCAAAGCTGCGTGTGATCGTTTAGAACTACAATTTTTAGATGACACGCTTGATGTGATTAAATTCCGTCTTGTTAGGCATCCTCATGGTTATATGCAAATTTCCCGTGTTTATGAATTTGAATTCAGTAGTGATGGTAATAGTCGTTATAAGGGCTATGTCACTTTACATGGGCAGAAATATGAACATATTGATATGGATGCTTATAGGATAGAAAATGAAGTCTAAAGTCTAAAGTCTAAAGTATGGAGATAGTTATGGATAGATTTGCAGGGGAGGTTCCTGCAGGATTGCGAGTTGTTCTTTAAGTTGTAAAATATGTTCCCCCCAAAAAGATTCGGTATTAAACCAGGGGAAGGCTTTTGGAAAGGCCGGATCATTCCAGCGTTTTGCCAGCCAACCAGCATAATGTATGATTCTCATACTTCTCAGGGACTCAATTAGATTGAGTTCGCTGGCGTTAAATTCACAATACTCTTCATAACCTTCCAAAATTTCTAATAATTGTTTTTGTTGTTCATGGCGTTCACCGGAAAGTAGCATCCATAAGTCCTGAATCGCTGGTCCATTACGACTATCATCAAAATCTACAAAATGGGGCCCCTTATCAGTCCATAAAATATTACCGGGGTGACAATCTCCATGTAAACGGATCAGCTCAGGAGGAAATTGCTGATAGTTTTTTTCAACATGTTTTAGAATGTCGGCAACTATAGCCTGATATGACTCAATAAATAGCTCAGGAATAAATTTGTTTTGTAAAATAAACTCATAGGGTTTTACTATAAAAGATTCAATTGACAGTGTGGGGCGGTATTGAAAAGTATTTGTTTTACCTACGGCATGGATACGTCCTAAAATTTTTCCCAGCCAATACAAATGTTCAGGATCTGTTAATTCTGGAGCTCGTCCACCACGGCGTAGGTAAAGAGAAAAACGATAGCCTGCATAAAAAAATAGGCTGTTCTTGTTTTTGCAAGATTTAGCTTCATCAATATAAATTGGGGGAATAGCAGGTATTTCCAGAAGAGCCAGTTCATTTGAAAAATCATGTTCTTCGATAATTTGTTCATTACTCCAACGAACGGGTCGGTAAAATTTGGCAATAATGGGTATTTCATCTTCAATGCCAACCTGGTAGACACGATTTTCATAACTATTTAAGGCAAGAATTCTGGCATCAGATAAATATCCTTTGCTTTCTACTGCATTAATAATCGTATCAGGATCGAGCTTTGAATAGTCTTGTACTTCTATCTTGTTATTATTTTTGTTTAGCTCAGACATATTATTGAATCTCAGAATGCTGTTCGTTTAATGTTAGACTGAAAAAGGCTGCAATAGCTTTACTTAATATTGCAGAACGCTCAGGAGAGCGAAAAACTTGCAATATATTTTCACGCATACCGGGTATAAACATCAAATCAGTTAAAATAGCACTAAAGGCACCTGGGTGCACTTCTTTATCAGTGATGGATATAGCTTCCAGATAAAGCTTTAATGTTTTATTTTCAGATAGCTGTGTCCAGCAACGTCCTGATATTGAGACCAGTACCTCTATATCAGTTTTAATAGAACTATTTAGGACTTCCTGTAAAAATTGTGTCTGTAGTTTCTTATCACTACTTTGTGCAGTGGCTCTTATGGATAAAGCACAGAGAGAAGCTAAAGAATCTGACGTATTATGTTTAATATTTTTTAAGGCCAAATCTACTATAGCATATTGTAATTTTGTTGAAATTTTATGATTTTCCAGGCATAAACCTAAAACATTTAATACAGCCAAGTGGAGGTAGTTGATTGATTCAATAAGTAGCTGCTGGTTACTTTTACCCTGATATTTTTCATTTAGGCGTGCTGTGAGATCAGCAAAACCCTGTAAGCCTAGTTGTTGCCATGAATCGTTATTAACTTGAGTATTATTTTTTTCGTACTGAACGATGTCAGCTAGGTAAGCCTGGGTTGCATGGTAAAAGGGAGAACTGTCTAAGCCCAGTTGTTGATGGACAATAGCATGAAAATTAGCCATTGCTTCCTGTTTAGGCTGAAAGCCATAAGGATTGTCTTTCATTGTATTCTCCAGCGAATACATTAGGCTATCCGTGCTATTTTCTTTCTTATGTGTTTTTTGCTGTAGATATTGTCCTAGCGTTTCTACTAAATGGCGTAAGAAATCATCTCTGGCAATCAGGCTTAATTGTGCTTGTTCATCCAGCGGTAGTTTTAGAAACCAGACTGTATGATTTAAGTCTTGCCCTTGTTTTTCACTCTCTACGTTTTCCCAGAAGATAAGTCCAATCCAGGCATGCTGTAAAAAAGGGCTTGCCCAGGGAGTTTTATTCTGTTCAAAATCTTCCCAGCTTTGCTGATTAATACTTTGAATGAAACGCCCCATTTCATAACATTGAAAATTGCAGTTAATTTCAGAAAAAAATTGATAAATGCTACTGAGTTGTTTCATAATCTTACTTTAATATTAAATATTAAATATTAAATATTAAATATT
>JAUJGA010000128.1:0-5024 GCA_042095675.1 Gammaproteobacteria bacterium | reverse complement strand
CTTTAAATTCATTGCTGAATGATTTTCTCTTTTTACTCATTTTTAGGTTTCACATTTGGTTAGGTCTTATATCTTAATCTATTGTCCAAATCTTGGTGTCCACTATACTACCAACCAGTGCATTAGAATTTAGCGTATATTCTTCTACTCTTAATAATTCCAGAATGCTAATGAATTGTTGCTGTTTTTAAGATGTCTCACCAATCTCTTCTACTATCCAAAGAAAAAGTGAGCCTTGTATTTGTTCCAATTTCTGTGCTAAAGTTTTTCTTAACATACTAATGCTCCAAGCTTTTTTTGTTTTTGTTAGCAAACATATTATAACAAATTTGGCTTGAATTTTATTCAAAAATTAGCAATTCAGCTAAGAAACTCTCTTAAATTGTTAGTTTTGCAAGTACCTCAATAGATAAGAATTTATTCAGCATAATAGAACTCATTATTTCTTGTTATTAATCTTAATAGCGATAGAAAATATGGCTTTCTATCGCTATAAGGGGTTTATTCCATAGGATCAGCACCTAAAGTGCCTACCAAATCCTCTAGATAAGTTGCATCTGAAACCTGTTTTAATTTATCTTCAGCTATTTTCAACTGCTGAGAGATTTTCAGGCGTCTAGCTTCATCAGAGTGGCTTTCCAATTTAAGGAACTTAGAGAGATAGTCAATATGGCGATTCCATAAGTCTATATCACGAGCCTGTTTAACTTCCAAACGCTGTTGATACCAATCAGAGATCAGTAGTGCTTCTCGTGTAAACATAGCACGAATTTCAGGATGATGAGCATCCTTTCCTTCATACTCACCATTGGCCATAATATGTAATAAAGCTTTTAATGGCGGGCAGGCCTGTTTAATTGAACCGTCACTAATATAATTGCGTGCAACTTTTTGTTGAGCTTCAACTATATTATCAATGCCATCCACAAAATCCGCCATATTCTGAGTTTCAGGACGTAATATCCTTTCGTCAAATACAGCAGAAGGATTATCAAAAATCTTGCCAAAGAATCCGTGTACAAATAAACTGGTTATACGATAACCCAGACGACTGGCTAAAACTGTTTTGCCTTCATATTCAAAGTTATCCAGCTTCTCTAATTGTCCCTTGCCAATAAGGTAATCTGGACGTCTTTTCTCTGGTTTAAGTTGTGCCCAGATTTCAGGAATAATTAAACTGATATCATGATTTACTTTAATTTGGGGACCAACATAGCCTGCAGCACTACTAAAGCCGGAATAGTCAGTTAATATATAGGAGACAAGAGCATTGTTAATATCAGCTGTGGGGAATAGGGCGTTAAAGGGACCTTTAGTCAATGCTCCTTCAGAACCTGCACCTGTGGTAGATGGAGATTTACCGGTTAGACTACAGATAAAGTCCATAAATAATTCAGGTAATTCCTGATAATGAATGGGATTATAAACTGCCAGTGAACGAATGCCAGCATTTGCTTCAGGCGGATTATTTCTACGCCCTGTTAAAATAGCATCCACAGGAAAACAAATAGGTTCTTCTAAAGTTGCTCGGCGCTGCAGACGTGCTCCCATAACAGAAACATATTTTTTTAATGGATTGGATAAATCTGTTCGTACTTGTAAGTAACGCGGATTTTTACTCGGTTCCCCATTCACCATTAGTGGATGGGCAGATGAAACGGCTATTTTTTTCTGTTCAAGACTTTTACATAGTAGATTTCTCATGGGTAGAGTATATTTATCAAACTCTACCTGATCTTCAGTGATTTCTGTTAAATCATCTGCTGTGAGTGGTTGATAATTTGCCACAAAGTTACCAGGCAATGCCATCTCTAATTCTGTTTGCTTATCAAAGCCTTTAATGACGGCGTCATCAGGTCTTTGGAAAAGACGGTATTCACAGTTTTTAACCAGTTTTACACATTCATGTGTATTGCTTTTTGGCATATTCACTAATTTATTTGCCGGCACCACAACAGAAGCACTGATATCATCTTCCATTTGAACTTTTTCAGTGACAATATAATCCTGACGTAATTTATATATTCGCCATGCTCCACCATCATCAAAGCCTACCCGCAGGTAGGACATGATGAGTTGTCTGTCATTATATTTTAATTCGTGTCCATGAACACCATCGATTAAATCAACGCTGAAATGTTTTTTCCAGTCATCACCCCAGGAAGGACGATAAAAGCGCTTGATTAAAAATGCTAAAGCTTTTATGGACTCTGGTATCGTTTCCAGCCATTTATTGTATTCAGCTATAAATTTTTCTTCTGACGGAGTCAGCATCTTGATCATCGATCCAAGACTTCTTCTTTCACTTAAAGGAGATCGTGGGGCTTCACCGGTGTAGTCAGGTGCAAATTCAGGCTTATATCGGTTGGAATAATCATAAGCAATGATCTCATCCATCCTTTCCATGGATTCTTCCAGGTTATTAACAAAAAGTGGTCCATAAATGATTGCATCATCAATGGCTTTAGAAATTTCAGATTTACCACCTCCGGAAACAGTACAGGGCTTATGACAAAAAGTACCTTCCGCATCTGTTCCGACAATACGCCATGTTGGTGCTTTAAGATGCTTTTCCATGGCAATTTTATAGCCACTGGGATGCATATAGACATTTCCTGGCTTTAACTTGATACTCTGGTATTCACCGCTTTTGTACCAGCTGATGAGTTGTTCATTCAGGTCAACACGCAATAAACTTTCAGGGACATAGATAAGCTGCGGGAAGTTCTTATCAATGGCATAACCCTCCTTTTGCACATCCATAATATCAGCATACTTTTCTACTACTTCAGAAAATTTATAAGTGCTGTCCTTTGTGCGAGTGTCTTTGCCAAACTCATCGCCATGATTATGACGAGGGAAAGCCAATGCACCACCTGCATGCTCTTCTTCAGCCAGGCCAAATAAATTGGTTGAATAAGAAATTTGAGTTTTAACTTCTTTTTTACAATAACCAAAGTAATTATCTGCAACGATGGTAACAATAACTCCTTTTTTATTTCTTGCTGTCAGTTTGAAGGGTTGTCCGTTATTATATAACTCATCTTCTTCCTGCCAACACATTTCTTCTGCTTTTTGGCGTTCAGTGGCATCATCAATATGAGGCAAGCCCATATCTTTTTTCTTCATTCTTACCAGATGAGGGGCTAAAATAACACAGCCGGTATGTCCAACCCAATGTTGGATGTCCAGCCCGGCATCATTTTCAGCTAAGCTTGGGTTACCGGCATTACCAAAGATACTTTCCACAAAATCAAGATTACTGGCTAATGTACCCGGAGCAAAGAAACGAATTTCCATGGATTTTTCAGCCTCTGTTTTTGTCGGATCAATATTGGGTATTTCAGGACAAACAGTGGGTCTTAACAAGATAGAAACAAAACTATGTGCTTTTTCTTGCTGCGTAGAAGTAAAGGGAACAGTCAGTAATTCCTGTGGTGGATTTAGAGCTTGCTGCAATAAATTAGCATAAGCAATTTTCGGCACAGATTTTTTATCCCAGGGTACAGGTAAACCACCTTCTGCTATATGAAAGGATCCGGCGGTGGTACGTCGATCTCTTGAGGTATTATGTAATACTCCCTGACTAACTCGATAGCTCTTTACGAATTCTGATTCAAAATAATCTCCATCAACAGGTAAGGATAATTCTCTTGATACACCATGTTGATCAAGTATTAATGTATTTGATGGTAAAACAGGATTGTTGTCACTACCACTATCTGCCAGATACTCATCTAAAAAATCCTGAATACGTTGATCCACAGGGCAGAGGTGTTCGGATAATAAGCGTGATTTTTCACGATAGCTTTGTAATATGTCATCTGCAATAGCAAAGAAATCATTGTCGCAATCTACAGATTTGCAGGCTGGAAGTCCTGAGGAATGTAATTTTAAGTTTATATAGAGTTGAATCCGCTTTTTTTCTCGTTCTGCTTCAGCTGGATTTAGATGAGTTTGTAAGCCTAAAGATTTAATTAAGTCCATAAAGTCTAAAACACCTTCTTTTTATTTTTTAATACTATTTAATATTGCCTAATCATTAGATAAATAAGGGTATATACATTTATTATCAAGAATAATGGTGTGACAAAGTCTAAGATTATAGCAGGTTTTTACTGTTTTATTTGAAAGAAATAAGAATGCTAAGTATATAATCTTTCTTGATTACCCACAAAGCTCAGCTACCTCTTGGAGGTAATATATCTACCGAAGCCAATAACTACGGTAAAGCTGATTTATTGCACTAATATAAACAGGTCATTTTTTCTCTAAAATTGTATATAATTTCTTATTATTCAAAATTTTCATCTATAACATATTGTTTTTACAAATATTATATTTTCTGAATATGGCTGAGCTTTGTAAGTAATCATGTAATCTTTAGTAAAGGGATTATAAAACAGTCCTGAATTCAAGTAATAAGTGCATGACCGGTTAACTCTTCCTGGCTAATGCCGGTTAGCTCTTCAAAAACTTCATAAGGAGTTTTGTATCCCAGATACTTTCGTGGCCGACTATTGAGCTTGTGAACAGCATCATAAACTTCTTTTTTAGTAACATCAATCAGCTCCATTTGCTTAGGGAAATACTGCATTAACAAACCATTAGTATTTTCATTTTATCCTCGTTCCCATGAGTGGTAAGGCTTTGCAAAATACGTTTTACAGTTCAATGTAGTGGTTATTTCTTTGTGGTACGCAAACTCTTTACCATTATCAAATGTTACTGTTTTTATAAATTTTTCAATGGGAGAAAATAAACTTTTTATTGCATCAGTGACTGAACGAGCAGATTTTGTTCCAGTTGGAATAGCCAGTCGTAATTTGGATTTTCTTTCATCCAGTGTGACTATCGCCCCACGATGATTTTTACCAATAATGGTATCTGCTTCCCAATCACCAACACGCTCTCTGCTATTGACAACATCTGGCCTTTCATCAATATCAACCCTATCAGGGATACCGTTCTTACTGCGATTATTAGAAGAGCCATAGCGCTTTCTATAGGTCTTCTTTTGATGC
>JAUJGA010000127.1:0-2649 GCA_042095675.1 Gammaproteobacteria bacterium | reverse complement strand
TTCAGTCACTGATGCAATAAAAAGTTTATTTTCTCCCATTGAAAAATTTATAAAAACAGTAACATTTGATAATGGTAAAGAGTTTGCGTACCACAAAGAAATAGCCACTACATTGAACTGTAAAACGTATTTTGCAAAGCCTTACCACTCATGGGAACGAGGACAAAATGAAAATGCTAATGGTTTATTAAGGCAGTATTTCACTAATCAAATGGAGCTGATTGATGTTACTAAAAAAGAAGTTTATGATGCTGTTCACAAGCTCAATAGTCGGCCACGAAAGTGTCTGAGATACAAAACTCCTTATGAGGTTTTTGAAGAGCTAACCGGAATTAGCCAGGAAGAGTTAACAGGTCATACACTTATTACTTGAATTCAGGATATTTAATTTTTCAAAGAAGTGCCTTAACTCAATCACTTCTTTATGATTAGAAACTAATTTATGTGTTTGTTTAGGTGAAATAATATTTGAATCATTTAAACTAATGGTTGTTTTACCGCTATGTTTATTGATATTCAATAATAGCATCTAGTCCTTTGAAAAGTTTCATTACCTCACTCCACTGAATATCATGGCTGATGGGATGATGGAAGATCTTTTCCAGTATCTTCGTATGTTTATGATTCATATTAAGTATCTCAAAATTAGCCTAACATCTGAAAGCACCTAGTATAACAATGATTTGCTGTGTACAATAGTCACAAAAAATAATACCAATTTGGAAACATAATTATATGCTCTATGAAATCAGTGATGAAGATAAGAAAAGAGCTAAATGGCCACATGATTTATTTTTAGTCAATCTTATCGGCAATCATATTCTGACTTTTGTCGCCACCCGGGGACTAGCAAGTAGTTGGGCATGGCCTATGCTGAGCGTTCCCATTATTTCATTTGTTATTCTAGGTACTATTCTCATAAAGGGTCGAAAGTCCCGTGCAGAGGAAAGCTGGTTTCTCATGTGCCACTGGCAATTAGCTATGAAGCGCAGCCTGTTTTTTATTAAAATGATGTTGGTAATGATACTCATAGCCAGTTTCGGAGTCTATGGTTATATGGAGCTTGGTTGGATGAAGGAAGCTGTTTATGCCATGATTGGTGGAATTTGTGTTTTGCCTATTATGCTAACAACATTGATACTGATTCTTATGGAATCCGATGCCCTGCATCAGGCACAAAAAGGTGAATTACCTGAAAAAATTATTAAGCTTTTCACCAATTCAGATGCAGTATTAATTGAAAATACAAAGGAAACAAGTCAATAACTATGGTTAATGCAGTTTATCCAGGTACTTTTGATCCGATAACCAATGGCCATATTGATTTACTTAAACGCGCCTGCAGGTTATTCGATCATGTCACTCTGGCAGTCGCACACAACCCCAATAAGAAAGCTTTATTTAACCTCTCAGAAAGAGTTGAAATGGCTGAGAATGCCGTATCTCCCTATAGTAACATTACAGTCGTTGGCTTTGATAATTTATTAGTAGACTTCACTCATGAGCAAAATGCATCTGTTATTTTAAGGGGGTTGAGAGCTGTTTCTGATTTTGAATATGAATTTCAGCTGGCGGGAATGAATCGTAATCTCGCTGCAGATATCGAAACAATTTTCCTCACCACAGCAGAACAATATGCTCATATTTCTTCCAGTATCGTTAAAGAGGTGTCTCGATTGGGTGGAGATATAACAAAATTTGTTCCACCGCAAGTAATAGCTGAAATTAACAAAAAATTAGGTTAATATAGCTTCCCGTTGGGGGGACTAAAAATGACTTTGATTATCTATCGTGGAGAGTTTTAATGGCTTTATATATTACAGACGAATGTATTAATTGTGATGTGTGTGAACCTGAGTGTCCTAATGAGGCCATTTTTATGGGTGAAGAGATTTATGAAATTAAACATGAACTCTGTACTGAATGTATTGGGCATTATGATGAACCCCAATGTGTTGAAGTTTGTCCAGTAGACTGTATTCCTAAAGATCCTGATCATGAGGAAACTGAAGATCAGCTAAAAGCAAAATATGACGAATTAACCAGCTAAAAACTTTAGTAACTATTCAGCGTAATTTTTTATTCATATAAAACTAACTGATAAAATCAGGCAGTTTTCCCTTAAAGAGTAAATCCATAGCATAGCCAGATGTGTCTCCCTGTTTTTTACAAGTCGATAAATAACCTCGAATACGACAAAACATTTTAGCACCATCCAGACTACGGAAAGCCCCTGGTATTTTTTGTTGTACCTTGCTCATTCTAATATCACGTTCACCTTGATTATTAGTAAATGGCACTTCTGCATTTTCCATAAAACGCAGGGTATCCTCATCATACTTAACCAATCGCTCTAATAAATTACGAGATTTACTTCGTTTCAATCAAACTCATTTTCCGTTTCTCTCTTTTTCATCAGGGGGTGGACATTCAATTTCAGCCTCACTTAATAATTTTCAGTATTCTAACCAAAATTGTTTTGCTTTTTCCTGATTTAACTCACCACCATGTTAATAAGCATGTAAAACTGATCCACTTTTAGGGTTAATTTGCATTTAAAATTGATCCACCTATCAAATGTAGTTTAATACCAAGCATTTGCTTGGAGAAATAGGTGATATTAATGGAAACAGCAATGAAGGTCAGGCA
>JAUJGA010000126.1:0-19572 GCA_042095675.1 Gammaproteobacteria bacterium | reverse complement strand
ACTCAGCTATACACGTTTTCTTCGAGTGATGACAAGAGGGTTAATTCCACTCTGTGCCTATTTCGGTACATGCAAAGGAAAGTCTACTGGTATTGAATTTGTGGATGCGACTAAGATAAATGTTTGCCATAATATACGTAGTCCCAAACATAAAGTCTTCGAAGGAATTGCAGCTAGGGGCAATTCATCAATGGGTTGGTTTTATGGATTTAAATTACATCTTATTATCAATCATAAGGGTGAAATCTTAGCAACAAAATTGACAGCTGGAAATGTGGATGATCGTAAACCAGTCATGCAAATGATTAAAGGATTAAGTGGGAAACTCTATGGAGATAAGGGTTACTTATCTAAGGCATTAGGAGAAGAAGCATTTGATGAAGGTGTTGAATTAATCACCAATGTTCGTAAAAACATGACGGCAACAGCCATGTCAATTTGAGATAAAATCATGCTCAGAAAACGTTTTATTATTGAGACAGTTAATGATCAATTAAAATCCATTTCTCAAATTGAACAATCAAGACATCGCAGTGTACATGGTTTTATGCTCAATTTAATGGGTTCACTGATTGCTTATTGTCATAAAGAGGCTAAGACTACAATAACTGTTAGCTTTAATGATATGAAAACATTGACTATTTGATTGTACATTAGTATTTTCTTATCCAGATCTGGTGTTACCTATTATTAATTGCTATAAATACCTATTATAACAATCTACAAATCCCCTGAATCCTGCTAAGATACTCCATTTTATTAATACAAACGGATCGTATCGTCATGCTTCAGAATAATCTCGCTCGTAGCCAACGTTTTTCACAATTAGAATCACAACTTAAAGATCATATCCTATTCCTTGATGGTGCCATGGGTACTATGATTCAGGGCTATAGTTTAACTGAAGAAGATTATCGTGGTGAACGATTCAAAGACTGGCCAAGTGATTTAAAAGGCAATAATGATTTGCTTTCCCTAACCCAACCTCAAATTATTAAAGCCATCCATTTAGAATATTTGCAGGAAGGCGCAGATATTATTGAAACTAATACCTTTAGTTCTACTGATATAGCTATGGCTGATTACAATATGCAATCTCTGGCCTATGAGCTAAACCAGGTGTCAGCTAAGATTGCCAGAGAAGCAGCAGACGAGGCAGAACAGGACGACGGGCAGTCACGCTACGTTGCAGGGGTCCTTGGTCCAACCAATAGAACTGCCAGCATTTCCCCTGATGTCAATGATCCGGCTTTTCGTAATGTGACTTTTGATCAATTAGTTGATGCTTATTATGAAGCCGCTCGAGGCTTAGTTGACGGCGGTGCAGATATCCTGCTTATTGAAACTATTTTTGATACATTAAATGCCAAAGCAGCTGTTTTTGCCGTTAAAAAATACTTTGATGATCATGATATTGAATATCCCATTATGATCTCAGGTACCATTACTGACAAATCAGGAAGAACCCTCTCCGGACAAACAACGGAAGCGTTCTATAATGCTCTCAATCATGCTCAGCCAATTTCTATCGGCCTTAACTGTGCCTTAGGTGCAGAAGAATTACGTACCTATATTAAGGAGCTCTCCGGTTTTGCCACATGCGCTGTTTCTGCTCATCCAAATGCGGGACTTCCTAATGAGTTGGGTGGTTATGATGAATCTCCTGAACAAATGGCTGAACAATTAGAAGAGTGGGCAGCTTCCGGTTTTATTAATATTATCGGCGGTTGCTGTGGTACTTCCCCTGCTACAATTCGTGCACTGAAAACTGCGATAGAAAAACATGCTCCAAGAATTATTCCTGAGTCTGATCATCAATGCCGCCTTTCAGGCCAGGAAGCCTTTAATATCAATGATGACTCACTATTTATCAATATCGGTGAACGTACCAATGTTACCGGCTCTGCACGTTTCTTACGTCTTATTAAAGAAGAAAACTATGAAGAAGCCATTTCCGTTGCCCAACAACAAGTAGAAAGTGGTGCTCAGATTATTGATATTAATATGGATGAAGCCATGCTCAATGGTGTCTCAGCCATGACGCGTTTTTTAAACTTAATTGCCGCTGAACCTGAAATAGCCAAAGTTCCCATCATGGTGGATTCTTCTAAATGGGAAGTCATTGAAGCCGGCCTTAAATGTATTCAGGGTAAGGGAATTGTTAATTCCATCAGTTTGAAAGAAGGCAAAGAAAAATTTATTGAGCACGCACGTTTAATTCGACGCTATGGTGCTGCCACTATTATTATGGCCTTTGATGAGCAAGGACAAGCTGATACTAAGGAGCGTAAGATTGAGATATGTACTCAATCCTATAAAATCCTAACCGAAGAAGTGGGCTTTCCACCTGAAGATATTATTTTTGATCCCAATATATTTGCTGTCGCAACCGGTATTGAAGAACATAATAATTATGGCGTAGATTTTATCGAAGCAACACAAGTTATTAAAAGTAGCCTCACCTATGCCAAAATATCCGGTGGAGTTTCCAATGTTTCATTTTCATTTCGTGGTAATAATCCAGTGCGTGAAGCTATTCACGCAGTGTTCTTATATCACGCTATTCAGGCAGGTATGGATATGGGTATTGTCAATGCCGGACAGTTGGCTATTTATGATGATATTCCTAAAGATTTACGTGATAAAGTTGAAGATGTCGTACTTAATCGTCACGCCGATAGTACAGATGCCCTATTAGATATTGCAGAAGATTTTCGTAGTGAGGCTATCGGCGGCAAAGGCCGTGTAGTTGATCTTTCCTGGCGTGAACTGGATGTTGCAAGCCGACTCAGCCACTCCCTGGTAAAAGGTATTACTGACTATATCGATGAAGACACTGAAGAAGCACGATTACTTTTTGATGAGCCTATTGAAGTCATTGAAGGTCCATTAATGAATGGAATGAATACTGTTGGAGACTTGTTTGGCAGTGGAAAAATGTTCCTGCCTCAGGTGGTCAAATCAGCACGTGTAATGAAAAAAGCTGTAGCCTGGTTAATGCCCTTCATTGATGCACAAAAAGCAGCCGATAGAGCCCGTGGCAAACCAATTATCAGTAATAATGGCAAAATTCTAATGGCCACCGTTAAGGGTGATGTCCATGATATAGGAAAAAATATTGTTGCCGTAGTTTTACAATGTAATAATTTTGACATTGTTGATCTGGGGGTGATGGTTGCATCTGATGATATCCTCAAAACAGCTAAAGAACAAAATTGTGATATTATTGGCTTATCGGGCTTAATCACCCCATCATTAGATGAAATGGTGAATATCGCTAAAGAAATGCAGCGTCAGAACTTTACTATTCCTATGATATTAGGCGGAGCAACCACTTCCAGTATTCATACTGCCGTTAAAATTGAACCTGAGTATGAACAGCCGGTTATTCATGTGACTGATGCTTCACGAGCTGTTGGCGTTTGTCAAAGTTTACTGTCTGAAAAATTAAAAACTGACTTTGTAGCTTCTATTAAGGAACAGTATCAGACAATTCGTACAGCAAGAGCAGCAAAAACGAGTAAAACCAATCAAATTACTATAGCTCAAGCTCGTGCCAATAAACTCCAAATTGACTGGTCTAATGGCTACATGCCTACAAAACCCAGTTTTATAGGTAGCAGGCTTTTTCAGGACTATCCTTTATCAGATTTAAAAAATCATATTGACTGGGGACCTTTTTTCCAGACCTGGGAATTAAAAGGCCGTTTCCCGGCCATTCTTGAAAATGAAAAATATGGCGAGGAAGCAAAAAAAGTCTATCACGATGCCACCACAATGTTAGACAAAATCATTAATGAAAAATGGCTTAAGGCCAATGCAATTATTGGCTTTTATCCTGCCAATAGTGAACAGGATGATATTCTGTTATATAAAGATGATTCACGCCAGGAAACAATACAATCTTTTCATTTCTTACGCCAACAAATGAAAAAACCTCAGGGCAAGTTTAACCAATGCCTGGCAGATAATATCGCTCCCAAGGAAAGTGGTGTGAAAGATTATATCGGTGCTTTTGCCCTTACTACTGGTATTGGCATTGAAACCAAATTGACTGAGTTTGAAAAAGAACATGATGATTATCAATCCATCATGCTTAAAGCACTTGCAGATAGATTAGCTGAAGCCTTTGCAGAAAAAATGCATGAACTGGTGCGTAAGGATTACTGGGAATACGCTAAAGATGAAAACTTAAGTAACGATGAGTTAATTCATGAAGAATATCAGGGCATACGCCCTGCCCCAGGCTATCCCGCCTGTCCTGATCATACAGAAAAAGATACTATTTGGAAATTACTAGATGCAGAAACACAAACTGGTATTAAACTGACAGAAAGCTATGCCATGATGCCTGCCGCCGCTGTATCAGGGCTTTATTTTTCTCATCCTCAAAGTGGTTATTTTGGTACTGGAAAGATTCATAAAGATCAGCTTGAGAATTATGCTCAGCGCAAAGATTTTACTATAGAAGAAATGGAACGCTGGTTATCACCAGTACTTTCTTATTGATAATAAACTTTGAAATTTATTAAATGAATTTTATAAATACTCAGCATATTGGCTAACAAATAACAGTTGAGCCTTATGTTCACTTATTTTTAGAACTTAGAAAACTCACTACGTTCAGACCGTTCCAAGTACTAAAAACAAGCAACCACAATACTTTTGTTAATTTAAACTGAGTAGTTACAGAATTTTTAAATATAAAAATATAATTGTTTCTAATAGCATTGCTATCAGCTTTGCTATTTTTATGAACCAGATAAGGAGTAGTTCAGCTTGATATCTTCTAATAAACCTTTACTTGCAACACTAACCATATCAAATACATTTTCAAACCCCTTAACCCCACCATAATATGGATCGGGCACCTCACTGAGAGGATAATTATCAGCAAAATTTAAAAACAAACTGATTTTATCTCTAAGCTCCTCGGGACAAGACTGCATAAGAATTTCAAAATTATCATTATCCATTGCCAGAACATAATCATAATAAGAAAAATCATTATCTACAACTTGTCTGGAAATCAAATGAGCTAAATCAAAACCACGTTTAAGCGCTATCTCCCTTGCTCTTCTATCCGGCGGCTCCCCGACATGGTAAGCATGTGTTCCAGCAGAATCAACTTCAATCTGTGCTGAAAGATTTTCAAATTCAAGCAAATGTTCAAATACACCATGTGCAGTAGGAGATCGACATATATTACCCATGCACACGAAAAGGACTTTTATTTTTTTTTGTTTGTTCATTACTGATTATTATCCCTTTATTATCATCTGTAATAATATTGCAAATACCCTGCTCAACAGCTAAACTGATTGCTTCACGTTCACCAGCTCCCATTCCTAAAAAAGGATCTGCTTAACTGGATATTACCTCAATAAAATCATGTTGAATTGCTTACTGTGCAAATCCTTTAGAGCATTCAAATTTTACTGCTTTAGGAATAAAAACCTTATCGTAAAAGTCACCTAGACAATGAATAACCCCACCTTTTTTAAGTTTTATTAATGAACAGGTATCACAAATGACGAGACTCCTTCTTGCTCAGGAAACTTAAATCCTCTGTCCTTTAGCTGATTTCACCATTCAGTTATTCTATTAAAATCAATCCAGTTGTTAACTTGTTTTGTATTGCTTATGCTGTTTGGCTATGGCTTCGCCAGTCATCAACCGCTAATTGAATATTCATAAGTTTCTAACCCACATGTTGTGTATATAGTGTACTGACTATATTTTCAAAATACTAATTGAATCCTGATATGTATTTATTAAAATGGGATATAGCCGTAGCACTTAGCTCAGCTCATCATGGCTTGCATGATCTGTTAGTTCTAATAGTAGGATCAGGATAAGTTATAGCTATACCTGTTTAGATTTTCCTGTTAAAGAAATAAGCAAAATTACTATTACCCAAACATCAAAGTAAAAATCAGAGCTATACATGCCAGAATGAAAATCAAATCTTTGCCAAATCACTGGTAGATAAAAAATAATACTCGCCAAACAAAGTCTACTTGTGACAGACCATTTTGTCCCAGATATTTTTAAAACACAACAGATTATCATTAATAATGCGCTGGTGAAAAAAAAGTAATTAACAAACTGTTCACCAACACTGCCATTAAAAGCTAATGCAAACCAAAGAAAAAGCCCCTGGAATATCAGAATTTCGCCTAATATAGATTGTATGACTGTTACCATCATATTGTTAGAATTTTTACTCAATCACCACCACCATCACATCCACCAAAGTCACCGTCACCACCAACCTAGCGTAGATTAAATTGCAACTCAGCTAACTTATAGCCTGAAATAATTAATCCCCAGCCAATCCAATTTTTTCTATATGGTTTGTAACCTTGGTATATCTCTATAAGACAACCAGCAAAAATTGCAGTTGCAACACTTCCAGCAATACTGAACCCTAGTGGGCTGTTAATGTAATGAAAGCCCACTAATATAAGTAGAAAAAATCCAGTATATTTTGCTGCAGTAATCATATTTTATTTATTTGATTGCATCCGTCTAATGTCAATGGGAATCAGCCCATTTCAGGATGTATATTACGATTATTAAATGCTGTTATATGAATAAATATCTGTTTTCCACCATCAACTAGGTGTTATAAAGCCAAATCCTTTATTATCATTCCAATTTGTTATTTTTGCTTTTTATCGCACAACATTCTCATTTTTATATTATTTTAGACATCTGAACACTCTTAATAAACCAAATTCCAGTTTCATAGGTGCCTGTACTATCAGCCATACCATAATAAATTTCAACTGTTGTTTGTTCAGAGATTGCTATAACTTGCTCCAGTGTCAATATTTGAGATGAGCCAGGTGACCAGTCACTTATATAGCGTTGTTCTTCTGGAAGAGCAGCAAACAACTTCGAATAAAACAGTGCATGTTGACCATGTTCTGTATAACACAAGTAAGAATAAGTAATAAACTCTTCGAAAAAGGAAGTGATTGTCTGCAGGATTGCATTAAGCTTACTCATATACCATTCATATTCCTTTTGTTCAGTAATAACTGATTATAGATAGAATCATTGTGGGTGTTGTTATGGAACGTGTTACTGAGTGGCAGAACAGGCCATTAGATTCTGTTTATCCCATAGTCTATCTAGATTGTATTTTTCTTAAGATCCGTCAGGATAAGCGGGTAATCAACAAAGCTATTTATCTGGCTTTATGCGTTAATCTAGAGGGCCATAAAGAACTATTAGGCATGTGGATTTCAGAGAATGAGGGTGCTAAATTCTGGCTCTCAGTCTTAACAGATCTTCAAAATAAAGGGGTTAAAGATTTCCTTATTGCCTGTGTGGATGGCTTAACAGGCTTTCCTGATGCAATTAATACTGTCTACCAAGATGCTAGAGTTCAGCTCTGTATCGTCCATATGGTACGTAATTCACTCAAGTTTATACCCTGGAAAGACTACAATGCAGTGACTAAAGATTTAAAAGCTGACAAAGAGAAAAAGAAAGACAGTGTCATCACAGGATCAGGTGAACTTTTAAGCCATGTTCAAGTCACCACAAGTCGAGCACTTGAAAGTTTATTTGGTAAAGTCAATGTGACTCGAATTGGCTATAGCCAGATTAATAACCCCAGTTTGTTTCCAGTTGATGCTGAACTCAATTTGGCCACTAACCGCTATAGTGATGGCCTCTATCACAGGGTATCTAATGAGGCCATCAGGGGTTCATTTGATAACGTTGTTGAAACAGTTTCAACAACGACTGGCGCTAATATCCCTAAGAAGCAGAGCATTAATATAGTAAAAAATGTCGCTCGGGATTTTGAAGTTTTTTACCAAAAGAAACGTTTTATTAAACCTGAAAAAATGAGTGATTTACTGGTACTCACCTTTGACAAAAAACTCCCTCAGATTGGTGATAGTTTAGTAAGTAGAATTAATTATAATTTTCAGGTGCTAATTTCTGCATATTGAAGTGTAATGGGTATATATGTTATAATTACAATACTTTATTACTTATAGTGTAGCACCATATAACAAAGAGTGTTATCATTATCGGTTCAAGTATTTTAAGAGGAAATCATATGAGTACAAAATCTTTAGCAATTCCATTGTCGGTTCCTACTGGTAGCCTGGATTCTTATATCAGTGCTGTTAATTCGATCCCTATGCTGACCGCTGAAGAAGAATCCACTCTGGGTGAACAAATCCACGATGGTTCAGATTTAAATGCAGCACAACGTATGATTATGTCACATTTACGTTTCGTTGTTCATATTGCCAGAGGCTACCGTGGTTATGGCCTACCTCAGGGTGATCTGATTCAGGAAGGTAATATTGGCCTAATGAAGGCTGTTAAACGTTTTGATCCTGAGAAGAAAGTACGTCTTGTTTCTTTTGCCGTGCATTGGATTAAAGCAGAAATACATGAGTATATTTTACGCAACTGGCGTATTGTCAAAATTGCAACCACCAAGGCACAACGTAAATTATTTTTTAACTTGCGTCGTAAGAAAAAACGCTTGGGTTGGTTTTCTGATGCAGAAGTCAATATAGTTGCTGAAGAATTATGCGTCACTAAGAAAGATGTCCTGCAAATGGAAGCTCGCTTAACCTATCAAGATAATTCTTATGATGGTTATGACGAAGAAGATAGTGAGAGTACACCAATTATTCCAGCAAATTACCTAGAATCAGCTGAGCCGACTCCAGAAGATTCTTTCTTCACATCAACAACCAAGCAAACAGAGTCACGTTTATTGCATACTGCTTTAGCCACCCTGGATGACCGTAGTCGTGATATTGTTTCACAACGCTGGTTAAGTGATGACAAGCAAACACTTAAGAACCTGGCAGGCAAATATGATATCTCTGCAGAGCGAGTCAGACAGCTTGAAAATAATGCGATGAAGAAATTAAAGGCAACAATGACAGCTTAAGAAACCTTAAGCTAACAAAATTGTTTCAAGTCAATAAAAAGGTAGCTTAAAGCTCCCTTTTTTTATTGGCTTAGAAAATTTTCTATTCTGTAATGGTCATCGGTGCAACTGGTGCTTGCGGTGCAATTACTTCTGGAGCACTTGGAATTTCTGGTGCTAGAGGGGCAGGTGGCACAGCAGGTGCCATGTATGGATTAGCACCATATGGATTACCGCCACCGTATGGATTATCACCGCGATAAAAATTACGATTACCACGATTATAGCCATTATTACCACCCCATGGCCCATTGTTCCAGGGACCACTATTCCATGGGCCGTCATTCCAGGGAGCACTACCATTATTACCCCAATTCCATGGAGTATTATTTCCACCCCAATTATTTCCGCCTCTATTATTTCCTCCCCATGGAGTACCATTCATATTCCATGGACTGCTACCATTATTGTTTCCCCAACCACCATTCCATGGAGAAAAATTATTACCATAGCCACCTCTGTCATTATCACTGCCAAAACTAAATGCTGATGCTAAAACTGAAACTGAAACCAATAATAAAGTAGAACCAATAATAAGTTTACTAATTTGCTTCATAAATAAATTCTCCAAAATCTTTTAAATGATAATTTTATTGTTGTATTTACAAGCTTAGTCGCTATTACTTGATTTGTCTTGCTTTTCTTGTACATTTTCTTTATTTTTATCTTTTTTTACAGAATTTGATGGTGATAGGTCTTCATCCATTAAAATTCTATGTGCCTCCCCCTCAAAGTCATCGAACTGTCCTGATTTTATCGCCCAGAATAAAATAATCAGCAGTACAATACCAATAATAATCATGCTGGGAATTAAACCATATATTACATCCATAATATTACCTATTTAATCTCATGTTTAAAGGTCCAGCGCAGTCGAGCGGCATTGGCAATCACCAACAAAGAACTCAATGGCATGGATATAGCAGCCACCAAAGGTGTTATCATAGCAGCCATAGCCAAGGGTACCATAATTGTATTATACAGGATTGAAATAGCAATATTTTGTTTTATTGTTGCCAATGTTGCCTGTGACAAATGAGCTGCCAGTGGAATTTTTTCCAATTCACCATTCACTAAAATAACATCAGCACTATCTATAGAAACATCTGTACCCGAACCCATAGCAATACCCACATCTGCTCTCACCAGTGCCGGGGCATCATTAATCCCATCACCAACCATGGCAATTAAATCACCTGTCATTTGTTTTTTCTGGATAATTTTATCTTTTTCATCAGGCAAGACTTCTGCAACAACTTCTTCTATACCTAGTTGTCTAGCCATATAATCTGCCACTTCCTGCTTATCACCACTGAGTAAACATAAATGAAAGTTTTTATCATGCATCTGTTTAACAATATGCTTGGCATTATCACGCAACTTATCTTCTATAACAAAGGCTAATAAGCACTCGCCTTCCAGATAAGCATATATAACACTACTACCGGTATGATGATAATTCAACATGATTCTTGCTATTCTTTCATTATCAACAAAGGATATATTCACTAATTGATTTATCCATGATAATGAACCGATAGCAAGCTGATGTTCCTCATTATTAAACATTATCATAGCTTTAAGCCCTGATCCTGAAACTATTTTTATTTTCTTACATTCATATTTATTTTGACTATTTAAACCCTGTTGCAAACCCAGGTTTATAATGGCTTTGGCAATCATGTGTTCAGAATGACTTTCTAAGGACCATGCCATTGTAAATAATAACTTTTGTTTTCTACCCAGTTTTTCTAAAAAATTTTCATCAGGAATAATTTTTTGAATAATTTTCTGTTGCTGCCACTTGTTGTCTTCAATTTTTTTATCAGTTTGCAATGGTATATAAAACAAAGTACTGACCAGCATTTTACCCTGAGTTAAGGTACCTGTTTTATCAAATACAAAATGACGAACTGAGGATAATATTTCTAATACTGCTCCATGCTTAACCAATACGCCCATTCTCGCACCCACGCCGGTTGCTACCGCTATTGCCATAGGAGTTGCCAGACCAAAGGCACAGGGGCAGGTAATAATCAGCACTGAAGTGGCCGCCATCAGGGCCATTTCAAAATCCGTTCCCATCCAGAAAAGAAAGGTGAGACTTGCTAAAATTAAAGTAATTGAAACAAACCAAGGAATAACTTTATCTGCTGTACATTGTATAGGAGCCTTGGTTGCTTGTGCTTCGTCTACAAGATTAATAATTTTACCAAGAGCTGTTTGTCGCAAAGTTTCAGTCACTGTGATTGTCAACACACCTTCTTTATTGGTAGTGCCTGCTGAGACTGTATTACCTATGTATTTTGCCACAGGTACAAACTCTCCAGTCAGCATAGACTCGTCTACAACACTTTCACCTTCGACAATAATACCATCAGCAGGAATTCTTTCACCTGGCTTTACAAAAACCAGATCTTCTTTCTGCAATGCCTTAATTGGTACTATTTTATGTTCATCTGCAATAATCCTGGTGGCTACCTTGGGTTGTAAGTCCAATAGTCTTTGTGATGACTGTACAGCCAGCCGTTTTGACATAGCTTCAAGATAACGCCCGGTGAGAATAACAAAGAGAAAATTAACCACCGTATCAAAATAGACATGAGCTTGCTCAGAACCGCTAATCACCGCATAACAGGAATATAAGTAGGTAATACCTGCACCAATAGCAATAGGCAAGTCCATGGTAAGATGTCGATTCATTAAACCGGTGATAGCACCACGAAAAAAAGGATAACCTGAATAGACCAAAGTTGGAGTGGCCAGTCCCAGACTGATCCAATAAAATAAATTTTTATATTCACCTTCATCTGCACCGGCATAAAGTGCAATAGATATCCACATTAAGTTCATTGCAGCGAAGCCGGCAAAACTGAGGCGGAATAATAATTCTCTATTTTGTTTTTTTATCTGCCCTTCGGCTGCTTCCGGATCAAAGGGTATCGCTGCATAACCTATTTGTCCCATAACCTGTAGAATACTGGACAATTGAGTTTGACTATTATCCCACTTCAAGCGCAGTTTTTTGGCACTCAGATTGACATTGGCGACTATGACTCCGGGCGTATTAGACAATTGCCTTTCGATTAACCATACACAAGCCGCACAATGAATGCCTTCTACTAACAGGTGAATTTCACGCTTATCAGAGGTAATATCAACAAATTCTGACTGAACTTCATCGATATCATAGACTTCAAACTGTGAATCAATTTCCGGCGGTGGCTGAAGCGTTTCTCCTTCATTGGTTCGCTGATAAAAACCCTCCATGCCTAAACTATAAATCATTTCACAAACAGCTTTACAGCCATAACAGCAAAAATACAACTCTTTATCATTAATTATTGACGAAATAATTTCATCATCGGGCAGAGGAAGATGGCAGTGATCACAATGATCCGAGGGATGAGTTGATTGATTCATTACTTAATGATATACCAGAGAGATTTTAACCAATTTTAATTTTTAACAAAAATACTTTTGGCATAATTAACTTCTATTCCATCAATAATAGCACTGGCCAGTAAGTCCCATTTACCCTTATTTGAAAAGGTCATTTTAGCCTGATAGGTTTTGCCATCATTTAAAATTGTCATAGGGACCGAAAAATCTTCCTTTGCATTTGAAGGTCGATAAACGAATAGTGTTAACTTTTCAACAACAGCCGGCTTGCCCTGTTTATCAATGATAATAACATCAATAGTAGTTTCATGATTTAAGTTAATTTCAGTCACTTTAAATTCAGGGATCCATTTTGCATTATTTTCTAATTTCTTATGAATATTTTCTTCATAGTCCTGACCTCTTTCATAAAAATCCTCAACAACCAAGCCTGAAAAACCACTATTCGCCTGTATCACCATATAAATGGTACCAGACATAGCCATAAGCACCAGCAATAACCAGAGAAGCAATAAAGGACTTTTATACCAATGCTGTTGTTTTTCTTCGATTTTCATTCTCTTAATCTTTATTTTTTTGATCTTTCTTTAGACTTTAGACTTCTCTTCTACCTATTTGGCCCAATAAACATACTCAGCCTATCACTCTGATATTCTTTACCCTGCGCATCTTTACCCTTAATCACAAAGGTAATATCCTGTGACTTTTCAGTGAGATTTTTTCTCGGTACTTTAACAAAAATAGTCACTGCTGTTACAGTACTATGATTCGCCACAACTTCTTTTTCTGAGCCAATCAGTATCAGACCGTTAAAATCATCCTCATTGACAGAAATTTTAATATTCATATCGTCATGTTGCTTATTGAGAATCTTTAAAGTATAGCGATTTTGAATCGTACCATCACTTTGTACGACGAATAATGGCTGTCTGGCATGCAACACTTTTAGCTCCAGAGTTTCCATTCCACTCAGTCCGATTGCTACTCCAATCAATGAAATCAATAGAATAATACCATATACCCATACTCTCGGACGTTTAAGAATGGGCTTTTCTTCCTTACCCATAATACCATCCCATGATGCATAGCGAATCAAACCTTTAGGCTTATTGATTTTCTCCATAACACTGTCACATGCATCAATACACAGGCCGCACATAATACAACCTTCCTGCTGACCACCTCGGATATCAACACCTGTCGGGCAAACAGCAACACATTGATTACAATCAACACAATCACCCTGTTCATCTGATGCCGACTTACCTTTTACCAAACGCCCACGTTTTTCGCCTCTAGATACATCATAACTTGGAACAATAGAGGTATCATCTACCATAACAGCCTGAATTCGTGCATAAGGACACAACCAGAAACAGGTCTGCTCACGTAACAGCCCGGCCAATATGAAGGTACCGGCAATAAACATCCCAACAGTAATATAGACCGTAGATGATGCCTGAAAAGTGAATAAATCACCCCATAAATCATATGCATCTGTAAACCAGGCCACAAAACTAATGCCGGTTAAAATGGAGATTAAAAACCATAGAGTATATTTCTGGACACGCACAATAATTTTTTTAGCATCCCACTTGTATTTTTCTAATTTTCTGCGTTTGGCTGGTGTACCTTCTAACTTATCTTCAATCCAGGTAAAAACATCTGTCCATACGGTTTGAAAACAGAAGTATCCACACCAGACTCGTCCTGCCAGAGCTGTAACAACGGCTAATAAAATAGCAAAGAACAATAGAACAAAGGAAAGCATCCACAGATCTTGTGGCAATAAGGTGATATTAAAGATATGAAACTGTCGATTAGGAATGTCAAATAATACTGCCTGACGATCACCTAATCTTAAATAAGGGCCTATAAAAAAAATAATCCAGCTTAGGTTTGCCCACCATTTTAAATTCCGAAATTTTCCCACCATACGTTTGGCATGAATTTTAACATCGCCTACATTAATCGTATGCTCATGTGCTTCATCATAAAGTTCTTGCAGTGCTTCGAACTGATTTTGTTGTTCGGACATAGTGTGTTTCCAGCTGTGTTACTTTCTAATATAGATTTTGACTATTATAGACTACATAAGTAATTTATAAGTAAGTTATGTTACATAAAATTTTTTATACGCTACAAAAAAAAAGAGAGAGTCAAGACTCTCTCTTTTTTTTACTACACACTCTTTATTAGCAGAGAATATATTTTAATCTTCGCTGTGATCAGTATTGATTTTCTTAATACCCATAACAATAAGATAGCCAAAAATTACAACACAAATAACAACTGCACCAATTGAACCCCAAAATACTGCATCATTCATTTTGAGTACTCCTTAATATATGATAAAAAGCCAACTACCCCATCAATATTACTATATCAACAGGCTAAAAGGTTTTATTTTCCACCACCAAACTTATACACATAAACAGTCATCTTCTTAATATCAGATTCTGACAGTCTATCCTTAAATGATGGCATTTCAGCATTCCTGGTTTTACCATTACCCACGGCATTCACACCATGAGCAATAGTCTGCTTAGCACTAGCCAAGATATCAGGAGATTCAAAGCGCCATATAGCATCAGTTAGATTGGCAGAGCCTAGGGCCTCCATACCTTTTGCATCCATACCATGACAAGCAAAACAGGCTTTAGATTGAAATAAGGATTTACCTTTTTCATCTGTCTTACCTTCGCTTAAGCCAACTACATAATTAGCTAAGGTGTCAATTTCTTCTGTCGACAAGGTAGCAACATGAGCCGTCATCATTGCCTTACGACCATTGGTAATAGTCGTCTGGATTTGCTCAATAGTACCACCAAATAGCCAGTCATCATCAGCCAGCACAGGATAACCAGCGTTACCCGCACCGCCTGTACCATGACAGGCTGCACAATTATCACCAAAAATAACCTTGCCTGAGTGCTCCACATAAGTAGACAAATCAGCATCTGCAAGAATTTCTTTAGCAGACATTGCTAAAATTTTATCTTCATAAGGTTTACGAACTGCTTCAACAGTCGCAAGGTCTTCCTTATATTCCTTAATTGCTGTCCATCCAGTCAAACCTTCAAAGTGACTGGTCGCAAGAGGAACAGAAGGATAAATAAGCACGTAACCCAGGCAAAAAGCGACACTGGCATACCAGCCCATCATCCACCATTTTGGTGGTGGATTATCTAATTCCCTAATATTATCGTCCCAAATATGCCCAGTATTGCCTTCATCTGGAAAAGGATTTTTTTCCGACATTATTTTTTCTCCGTATTTGTGGGTTCATCGTCCAGAATCATGAATTTTTGTGCTTCTAATTCATCTTTATTTTTAGGACGAAAAACGTAGAAGTAAGCAATGACCATGAGAACAAAAGTGACCACCGTAATGATCAAGCCTGCCCAGTCATGTGATGTCATTGCACTCCAGTCAGTATAGAAATACCCTGCTGAACTCTCCATCGTAGTCGATGAATCGTTACTCACGGTAAGTCACTCCTTCCTGGAATTTAATCATTGTTCCTAGTACCTGCAGATAAGCCACCATCGCATCCATTTCAGTTTTACCTGTAATGTCAGCAGCAGTTTCAATATCAGCATCAGTATAAGGAACTCCCACGATTCTTAAACCACGCATATGTGCTTTAATCTCTTCAACATTCACCGTATTCTCCATAAACCATGGGTAATTTGGCATAACTGACTCAGGAACCACAGAACGAGGTGCAATCAAATGGGTAATTTGCCATTCATCTGAATATTTACCACCAACACGGGCAAGATCAGGTCCAGTACGTTTAGAACCCCACTGAAATGGGTGGTCATACATTGACTCAGAAGCCAGTGAATAGTGACCATAACGTTCTTTCTCATCACGGAAAGGACGAATCATTTGTGAGTGACACAAATAACAACCTTCACGTTGATAGATATCCCGCCCAGCCAATTCAAGAGGCTTCAAAGGACGAACCCCATCACCTTCTTTCCAGTCAGCCAAAGCCTTATCACCTCTATCCCAGACAACCCCTGGAATATTTTTAGCAGGCAATGTGCTATCGAGGTAGAACAAAGGCACAATCTCAACGAGTCCTGCAACAGAAACCGTTAAGAAGGTAAGGAAAGCAAATAACCAGACATTACGTTCCGCTCTGTCCTGAAAACCTGTTGATTGTGCATTTTCATTAGTATCCGACATGTTTATTTCCTCCTTAAGCCGTTACAGCAGCAGTTTGTGCCGCTTTAACTGAACCCTGATTTTTTGCTTTCAGGACAGTCATAATTATATTAAACAGCATAAGGAATGCACCCAACAGGAAGATTCCGCCACCAATTGCACGCATAGCATAGTATGGATGCATAGCTTCCACACTTTCTGCAAAGGTATAAGCCAGTATTCCATAGTCATCATATGCACGCCACATCAGACCCTGCATGATTCCAGATACCCACATAGCCACTACATAGATCACTGTACCAATGGTCGCAGTCCAGAAGTGCATATTAATTAATGCTTGAGAGTACATAGGTGTGTGGAAGATTTTAGGCATCATGTGATACAAGGCACCAATACCAACCATAGCAACCCAACCCAGAGCACCTGAGTGTACATGACCAATTGTCCAGTCAGTATAATGAGACAGAGCATTCACTGTCTTAATTGACATAATTGGACCTTCAAAGGTAGACATGGCATAGAATGCTAAAGATATAATTAAGAAACGTAATACATAGTCATTGCGTAATTTATCCCATGCACCGGATAGAGTCATCATACCGTTAACAGCGCCACCCCATGAAGGAATGATCATAGCGATTGAAACAGCAGCACCTAAAGAACCTGTCCAGTCTGGTAGTGCTGTATACTGAAGGTGGTGAGCACCTAACCATACATAACCAAACATTAAAGCCCAGAAGTGAATAACAGATAAACGATAAGAGAATACAGGACGATTAGCCTGCTTTGGAACAAAATAGTACATAATACCCAGGAAGCCGGCAGTCAGATAGAAACCAACAGCATTATGTCCCCACCACCATTGAATCATCGCATCCTGAACACCGGAATAAGCAGAATAAGACTTGAATAGACCAACAGGGATAGCTGCACTGTTAACCACATGGAGTATGGTAATCATAATCATCATACCCATAAAAAACCAGTTGGATACATAGATATGAGAAGACTTACGAGTTGCAATAGTCATCATGAAATTAAACATGAAACTTAGCCAAACCACAGCAATAGCCAAATCAATAGGCCATTCCAGTTCAGCATACTCTTTAGACTGAGTGATACCAAGAGGAAGTGTGATAACAGCAGAGACAATAATGATGTTCCATCCAATAAAGGTGAACCATGCCATTTTTTCACTCCACAACCTTACACCACAGGTACGCTGTACAGTATAAAATGCAGTTGCCATCAGAATACAGCCACCATAAGCAAAAATTACTGCATTGGTGTGTAAGGGTCGCAAACGCCCAAATGATAAATAAGGCGAATCAAAGTTGAGTACCGGCCAAGCCAATTCTGAGGCAATATATACCCCAACCGACGCACCTACTACTAAGTAGACGGCAGTCATTACGGCAAACCAGCGAACAACGTCGAAGTTATACTTCTGCTCCGCTGCAGCTTCTTCCATAGTTTTCTCCACAATCGTTTATTAAAAGGATTAATTAAAAATTGACAGCTCCACCCAGATTAAAATAGAGTTTTTATCTGACTAAAAACTATTGATCTGTATCAAGGGGGATCATGTTGCAGGGTATTTTGCCTTTTTTTAGTGCAATTATCAATGTTTTCTAATATATTTATACTAAAAAATTCATTAATTTCCGATGCTTGCACTGGGTTAATAAATTAACCTTTAATTTTAAAGGATTTTTTATACCAAATAATTCCTATAACAATAGAGTGAGTGATATAACTATATTAACAAATGGAAAGAGACCATTTTAACGATTTAGAACACCTATTCCTTATTACCTTTTTGCGTTGACATTACTGACTTTTTTAAGCGATCAAAGTCAGAAGTTGGGATATATTGAAAGGCTTCTTTGCCACTATGATTCAACATAATAACCAGGCCTTTTTCAGGATAAAGCCAGAACTCTGTATTATCATCCACCTTAACCACTTTCTTTGCCTGACCAAAACGACTTTTTAGCATTTCAGCATCTATACTACTTTTGGGGATATAAGTAAGTGATTTAATAATTCTTCCACTCATAACATCTGACAAATCATCCAGAGGGTATTTTATGGAACGAGATTTCAATATTTCGGGTTTAGCGGAATTTTTTTTCAAATAACCAATGTCCAGACCTTCAGTATCCAGCTCTAAAACAACTCTGGCTCTCAACCCGGATAAGCTGACTCTAAGAAAATAAGCCTCTAAGTTGATACTCTGATCTTCATTTTCAAACCAGGCCAGTTCATATTCACTCAATAGAATTTTATCAGCCTTCCCCAAAGTATCTTTGCCAACATTGATATCAAAAACATGTAAAACCTGAGGGTTAACCACAGTAATTTGCCACGGCAGGTTAGTTACTCGCGTTTTTCCATCACCCTGCGGCGTAGTAATAGTGCTATAAAACCAATATCCGGAAAGAAAAAGTACAAGAATAATTAAAATAGTTGCAGGCTTAAACACTATAACTCCAGATATAAAAAGGTAACTATTCGGTGTAGCCTCACGTATCCATTTTAATACTTTAACTGAGTTTTAAAATAGACTGATATAGTTACTAGGGGCTGTTGATCTTTCATGATTAAAAAATAAGCAACATGGCAATCAAGTATAATGGTTTTACCACAAATCAACATACGAGAAGACCATTCTAAGAACAATGTTAACAGATGAATACTGGGAAAGCTATCACGATTAATGCTTTATACTGGCCGAATTTATAATAAGGCAGAGCATAGAAGTACATTGGAAGGTATCCTTTACCGAATGCGAGTCGTTTGTCCATGGAGAGATGTTCCAAAATATTTCGGCCATTGGAGTACAATTTATAGACGATTTAACTTGTGGTCAAAGAAAGGCATTATGCTCGAATTATTTAATGCTTTGAAAAAACTATCTGATATTGAATGTGAATTTATTGAAGGTAGCATTATAAAAGCTCACCAACATAGCATGGGAGCTGCAAGTGATAGTGTCGAGGCGATTGGAAAAAACCGTG
>JAUJGA010000125.1:0-9455 GCA_042095675.1 Gammaproteobacteria bacterium | reverse complement strand
TGATGAAAAAGAGAGAAACGGAAAACGAGGTTGATTGAAACGAAGTAAATCTCGTAATTTATTAGAGCGATTGATTAAGTATGATGAGGATACACTGCTTTTATGGAAAATGCAGAAGTGCCATTTACTAATAATCAAGGTGAACGGGATATTAGAATGACCAAGGTACAACAAAAAATATCAGGGGCTTTCCGTAGTCTGGATGGTGCTAAAATGTTTTGTAGTATTCGAGGTTATTTATCGACTTGTAAAAAACAGGGAGTCACATCTGGCTATGCTATGGATTTACTCTTTAAGGGAAAACTGCCTGATTTTATCAGTTAGTTTTATATAAATCAAAAATTACGCTGAATAGTTACCTAAAAAGTTACAATTGATGAAATGGAAGTCAAATTAAAAAAGAAACCCGTATGACCGATATAAAACCAGTATTAAAACAATATTTTGGCTTTGAAAATCTACGCCATGGTCAGGAGCAGGTCATCAATAGTATTCTGGCAGGATATTCTGCTGCAGCTATTTTTCCTACCGGGGCAGGTAAATCATTATGTTACCAGCTTCCAGCCATTATTTTTCCTCATTTAACTCTGGTGGTTTCACCTCTTCTGGCATTAATGAAAGATCAGGTAGACTTTTTAAAAAGCCATAATATTCCAGCAGCCAGCATCGATTCCACACAGAGTCGTGAAGAAAGTAATGCGATTATACAGGCTGTTAAAACAGGGCAGATTAAAATTTTAATGATATCTGTTGAGCGTTTAAAAAATGAACGTTTTAGAGAATTTATTAAGCAAATTACAATTTCATTATTGGTGATTGATGAGGCACATTGTATTTCAGAGTGGGGACATAATTTCAGACCTGGCTATATTAAATTACCCGACTATCAAAAACAGTTTAATATTAAGCAGGTTCTACTATTAACAGCTACGGCAACAGCCAATGTCATTAAGGCTATGTCCAGAGAATTTTCTATACAGAAAAAACATATCATTACTACTGGTTTTTATCGTAAAAATTTAAATATTATTGTAAATCCCAGTATTGAATCAGACAAACTCAATTTTTTAGGAAAGTACCTAAATTCACATCAAGGCCAGGCCACTATTGTCTATGTCACTTTGCAAAAAACAGCTGAAGATATTTGTAACTGGCTCAGACAAAATGGAGTAATGGCGGAAGCCTATCATGCAGGGCTTAAAAATGATTTAAGAGAGCAGATTCAGGAACGTTTTATGAATTCTGACAATCATTGCATTATTGCCACCATTGCCTTTGGTATGGGTATTGATAAAAAGAATATTCGTCATGTTATTCATTATGATCTGCCTAAATCTATTGAAAATTATGCTCAGGAAATTGGCCGGTCCGGGCGTGATGGCGAAAACGCCAACTGTCTATTGCTGGCCAATGAGAATGGTATTAATATTCTGGAAAACTTTGTATATGGCGATACTCCAGAACTCTCCGGTATTAAAATAGTTTTAAATGAAATTAAACAAACATCCAATATATGGGAAGTACTGAGTAATCCTTTATCCTCACAAAGTAATATTCGACTTCTGGTACTCAAAACCCTATTAGTTTACCTGGAAATTAAAGGTATTATTCAAGCCAAATATAGTTATTATGCTGAGTATAAATTTAAGTTTTTGATTTCAGAAAATGACATCTATAAGAAATTCAAAGGAGAAAGACAGACCTTTATACAGGCCGTTTTTCAACATAGTCAAAAAGCAAAGATCTGGAATACTCTGAACTTTGAACAATTACTAAATAATTATCCAACTGATCGCCAAAGAGTCATTATTGCCTTAGATTATCTGCAGGAAAAAGGCTGGATTATTTTAGAAAACAAGCAAATGACAGATGTTTATCAAATATTAAATAATCAATTTGATGTTAATTTGCTCGCAACTAAACTCTATGAAAAATTCAAACATAAAGAACAGGCACAGATACAACGAATCAAAGAAATGCTCCAATTATTTCAGTCATCAAAGTGTTTGAGCAAACAACTCACTCATTATTTTGGCGATACACAATTAACAGCAAATTGTGGACATTGTTCAGTCTGCCAGGGGAATTATCAAACATGGCCGGAAGCTTTTGAAAACTTTTCTATTGCTCATGATGAATTACAATTAATGACAGAAAAATTAAACGATGCCATTATAGGTCAGTTTAATCAGCCAGCCTCTATTGATTTATTTTGCCGTTATCTCTGTGGCATAACCACTCCCTGGCTCACCAAAATTAGAGCAAGAAAGCTGGGAGATTTTGGACGTTATGAGCATTATGGTTATGCTGAAGTCTATAGAGCACTTGAGGTTAAGGAGCTGCAAGAGGAATAATCATGAAAAAGAAATTATCTGGTTTATTGATAATAGTGATGTTATTAGGGGCTACCAGTACTACGGCAGAACAAATATTCCAAGGAGTAGAGACATTGAAATCCAATCATCAACTAAAAGCTTGCCCTGATACTCCCAATTGTATTAATACTGAGTATCCTGAAATATCTTCTCAATATGTGCCACCTTTAATCTACGATGAAACAAAAGCTGATAATGTCATGACTATGGCTAATAATATAATTTTACAGATGGGGGGAAGCATTATTAAAGAAGAGCCAAATTATCTGGCTGCTACATTTACTTCAATGATTTTTAGATTTGTGGATGACTTTGAAGTGAGAAACGATATAAAGCATCATAGCTTACAGATTCGTTCTGCTTCCAGAGCAGGTTATAGAGACTTTGGAATAAACAAAAGGCGCGTAGAAGAGTTTTCAAAACAATTCAACAGCCTTTAGTTTAAGTATTTTAACTTAAGCCTTTACACAATCTGCACGCCATAGACAATCATCCTGTCCGCAAGAAGTGACCTTTGATGTACCATAACATTCATCATTTTTTTCTTCTTTTTGGATCAGAAGAATCATTTCAGCTTTTTTTAGCTTAGTTGTTTTTAAACCTAGATCACGCGCCATTTTTTGTATTTCTTTAACATTCATTCTATTCAGTCTCTATTAATTTTAAAAACATGCCTGTTTTAGTTTAAACAGGACATCAACAATACGGTCGCAAATTATATATGAGAGCCAATAATTCATAAAGACTTAATACTTAATACTTAAAAACATAAAGTTATCATGACAATTAACATTTAATTGACTTATATCAAGAAAAAGTCTATTATAATAACCAACTAAATTACTAAGGAATTAAGAAAATGAGAAGAAGTATTATGGTTTTTGGTTGTATAATGGAAGATGGTTCACAGGTCACTTGTGAAGATGATGGTGTGGTTTCTGTTAGAGTTCACCCTGATCATTCTGTCAGCGTCACTAATTCTAATAATGATGAGAGTACAGTAGATGGTAAGTGGGTTGGTTATGTACCAAGATTTAATTAAATGTTAAGTCTCACTGTTCTCTCTAATCAATTGGATGGCTAATTGAGGATTTATTATACGCTTCAATGCTTCAAAAATATTCTCAGCCTGATGATAATTAGGCATTAGCCATTTAACCCAGAGCTTTAATCTTGCTGCAATATATTTATTATCCAGATCAGGATTTTGATTCATTAATTGATACAGTTTTTCTAGGTGATTGCAAATTGATAACCAATCTAACTGTTTAATAGTCTTATCTTCCAAGCGACATTTAATTTGCAATGCCAGATCAAAATTCACCATAGCACCACGTCCTAGCATCACATTTTCACAAAGACTACGTTCTTTACATAAAACATAGTCATCAACACTACAGATTTTACCATTGGCAATAATTGGTATAGATAGTAATTCCGTGATTGATGCTAAAGCCTCCCAATAAGCCGGAGGACGATAACCATCTTTTTTGGTACGAGCATGAATGGTTAACCAGCTGGCACCAGCCTGCTCAATAGCCAGAGAATTATCATGAGCAAGCAATTGAGCTTCATAACCCAGACGCATTTTTGCTGTTACTGGAATATGTTCAGGCACAGATTGAAGTACGGTATGAACTATTTTCTCAATGCGTTCAGGATATCTCAGTAAGATGGCACCACCTTCTCCTACGATTCACCGTTTTAGCAGGACAACCAAAGTTCAGGTCGATACCATATGCACCGAGCTCTACTGCCTTAGCAGCATTATCAGCCATAGCCTGAGGATCACTGCCTAATAATTGTAAAAAAACCGATGTACCCGATTTTGTATAACTGAATTGTTGTCCGGCTTTAATTCTTTTTGGATTAAGTTCTGGAAAGCGTCGATAAAAAACTCGGCGCGGATATAGGGCATTTGTGACACGTAGAAACTCGGTCACTGCAAAATTATAGCCGCCAATATCCGTTAAGATTTCTCTGGCATAGACATCGGTCAAACCATCCATGGTAGCCAATATTATTTGCATAAAAGAGCCTTCAGCCAATGCTTTTTTGATAAGAGAAAGTTAAGCAGAGTGCTTTGAATGGCTGGAACAAATAGGACAATCAGGATCAGCTGGTAATTTCAAACTACGCCAGTCCATGCTATAGGCATCTAATAATAATAATCTTGATAGCAAAGGCTTACCAATCGACATAATCAGCTTCATAGCCTCCACAGCCTGCACACTCCCGATAATACCGACCACAGGTGATAGCACACCATTTTCAGAACAGGTAGCTGCCTGTTCCTCAACATCATCCTTATACAAACAGCGATAACAGGGACCTTCACCCTGATTAGCAAAGACTATCACATGGCCTTCCATACGAATAGCCGCACCGGAAACCAGAGGTGTTTGTGCAGAATAACATATCTGATTGAGCATAAAGCGTGAGTCAAAATTATCCGTGCCATCAGCAACTACATCTGCTAATTTAACCTGATTAAGCAGCTCATCATTTTCGAGTTTTTTTGTTAAAGCAGTAATTTTTATTTCAGGGTTTAATTGTTCTAAGGTTTGTTTCGCAGACTCCGCTTTATTGACACCAATTCTATCCTTATTTAGGTGAATAATCTGTCTTTGTAAGTTTGATAAATCTACCTCATCAAAATCACAAATCACTAAATGACCGACACCTGCAGCAGCAAGATACATAGCAATCGGTGAGCCCAGTCCTCCCATACCAATAATTAAAACACGGGCATTGAGTAATTTTTCCTGACCTTCAAAGCCCACATAGGGCAGCATGATTTGCCGTGAATAGCGTAATAGTTGATCGTCATTCATTTTAACAGACCGAGTCCATATTTAAATTTTATTAGTAAGTGCTATTGAAGCAAGCAAATGGATATTACTTTATTGCATGCATGGAATGCTTTTAACTTCGGGTTCACTGCCACCTAAACATGCCAGACGTTTAGCACTTTCTTGTACAATTAATGCTTTCCAAGCAGAGCTAACTAATGATGTTTTTTCTTTTACACCCGTTAAGCTTGATGCTGATTTTAATAAATCATCATCAATATTTAATGTCACTCTCATAATATTTACGCCAAATAGATGTAACAATACATCATTTGATGCTAAAAATATAATTATTCTCGTCTAAATATACTTGTGATTTAAGAGTATTTTCTAAAGAAAATATACTTTTAGCCAATAAATAAAGTCAATGAGCAATAAAGAAAAACTTACTATGGATAAAAACTGATGATAAAAAAAATAATAATAGCTTCAAGCTTTTTATTAGGAATAAGCAATATTGGACATGCACAGGAAACTCCAGCTTCCAACGTCATGAATAGTGATCTTGCTAATGTTCAAAACAGATGTATTGTGCGTTTAGATGATAATATTAACTCATCCGAAGTTCATGGTTTAGCACATGCCTGTGCTGTTATTATGGTGAGTGGATGCCTTCCAGCTACAGACGGAACAGCAAACAATGATCCTAATAATAATGATTCAATTATTCATTTATAACAATAATCCATTTTGTGAGCATCAAATGATGCTTGATTATCCCTTTTAAGTAAATCTCATATCAATTAACTCAAATCCTGTGGATCAAAATCTATTGACCAGCGTACTCGCTGTGCTGCTTTATTAGCCTCTACTATTTTTATCAATTCATCAAATAAATAGTGTAAATACTTTCTTTGATCAGCCTGCACTAACAACTGCCCTCTATACTTAGCAGCTTTTTTCTCCATGGGTGCTGGAACAGGGCCAAGAAATTGACAATTATTACCTTCTGGAAGATTTTGTTTAATCGCACTTAATGCCTGAAAGCAATATTCCAGAAATGCCTGATAATTTTCTATTTTATTTGACTCAGCACGAATCATTGACTGATAGGCATAGGGTGGTAATAGTAATTCTTTTCTCTCTTTTAATACTTTTTTGGCAAAACCGGCATAACCGGCATTTAATAAAGTATTGAGCATATCATCTTCAGGATGAGATGTTTGCAAGACCACCTGGCCTTTTTTCTCAGCTCTTCCAGAACGACCGGAAACCTGCACAATTAATTGTGCCAGGCGTTCTGGGGCTCGAAAGTCTATGGAATACAGGCCTTGATCAATATCTAAAATAGCCACTAAGGTTACGTTAGGGAAGTGATGTCCCTTGGCTAACATTTGCGTACCGATTAATATCTGCTGCTTTCCATCTTTCACTGCTTCGAGCATATTTTGCAGTGCATCTTTGCGCTGCGTGGTATCCCGATCTATACGTACCACTTGAATCTCTGGAAATAATTCCTGCACAATTTTTTCAACGCGTTCTGTCCCAACTCCCAGACAGGACATTTTGGTATTAGCACATTCAGGACATTGGCTTGGCATTGCAATTGCCAACTGACAATGATGGCAACGTAGACAATTGTGTGCATGATGATAAGTCATTTTGGCATCACAACGATGACAATGACTGATCCAGCCACATTTGTTACAGAGTAATACCGGAGAGTAACCACGACGATTTTGAAATAATAACACCTGATTTTCTTTAACCAGATGTTTCTTAATTAGATCAATTAAGGTTCGACTCATACCATGTTGTAAAGTCTGCCCTCTCACATCGACTAAATGTACTTCGGGAGGCTTAGCCACACCGGCTCTTTGAAGTAACTTCAAATGTGCCATCTTGGCTGTTTCACAAAGATAGAGTGATTCCATTGAAGGAGTGGCCGTACCCAGCACAATAGGAACTTTCAGATAATTAGCACGTACCAAAGCAATATCTTTGGCTGAATAACGAATGCTATCCTGCTGCTTAAACGATATATCATGCTCTTCATCAATAATAATCGCCCCTAAATCCGGCATCGGAGTAAAAACAGCAGAGCGTGTACCAATTAAAATACGTACTTCTCCACTAGCACTCTGCTGCCAGATTTTCATGCGCTGAGTATTATTTAAACCCGAATGCAGGCTTTTAATATTCACAGAAAAACGCGCGGCAAAACGATCAATTAATTGTGGAGTTAAACCAATTTCAGGCACCAGAACCAGCACTTGTTTATTATTTTCTAATTGCTGCTTAATAAAAGACAAATAAACTTCAGTTTTACCACTACCTGTCACACCATCAATTAAACTGGCATGATACTGTCCATTATGTTTGAGCAAATATTCAACGGCACTGGCCTGTTCTGGATTAAGTTGTAAGCCGGACTGTCTGCAAATATCCTCTGCAAACTCTTTCGATGCTTCCTCTATGAGAGAAATTATTCGTGAGTCTACCCAGCGTTTTTTCTGCAGTGCTTTTAAAGCTGTTTGCCATTGCCCTTGTTGTTCAGAGGCCAATTGCTGTTTGCTTAAGCCCTCAGGAGAAGCTTTTAACTGCTTTAAAATACTCAGTTGTCTTATAGCTCTTTTTAAGGCACTCCAATCTGCCTCAAGCCCGCATTTGGTAAGAAACCATTGTTGTATTTCAGGCTCTAATGAGTTTTCTTTTTTTCGATAGTGTACCGGCAGAGCAATTTTAAAGACTTCACCAATAGGATGATGATAATAATTAGACACCCAATTTAATAAATAGATAATTTCTTCTGATAATATCGGCTGTTTGTCCAGAATTTTACTAATAGGACGTAATTTCTTGAACTCAATATTCGTATGTTGTGACTGCCCCACTACAATCGCAATTTGTTTACGACGGCCAAAAGGGACCAAAACCCGCATCCCTGGCAATACATTCTCTGGATTTATCTCTGCAGATAGCAGATAATCAAAAGTTCTACGCAAGGGAGTGGGTACTGCGACCTGAATAATGGCTTGTGGGCTTTGCAATGTCATTGTTAAATTTTAATCGAAAACAGTTTTTTTCTCTATGAACTATTGAAATTCAATTTCTCAGCATATTAGCCAAAGCATTGGTAGTGACTTTCAAATCAGTCAGACAAGCAGTGTTGCCGGTGGTGATATTAATTCTGCCTATAAAATCAGCGGTATCAATTCACAAAAACAAACACTGCACTTTTTTGTTAAAATCAACTCTATCAAACTCAGCAATATGTTTCAGGTCGAGCATGAGAGTCTGATTGAATTATCAAAAATGAACTAATGCAAATTCCAACACCTATTTGTTTTGGTAGTAGTCATGATAGGCCTATCTTATTTTAGAATACATTCCCATGAATACCCACGGTGATTCCAGACTAATGGGCAAAGCATTGGCCCAAATGCACAAAATAACTACCAGCCAATATGGCTGGTCCAATAATAATTTTATCGTTAGTACGACACAAAGTAATCAAACTCATTCTGACTGGTTGAGCTTCTGGCGAGATGAGAGAATGATTCCTCAGTTTGAGATGTTGTATAATAAGTGCTATCAATCTTACCTATCCCAAACAGCAGATAAGTTTCTTCTGCACTTAGAAGCTTTGTTAGATAATTATAATCCAGCTGCTTCTTTATTGCATGGAAATTTATGGTCTGGAAATTATGCTTATAATGAAAGCGGGCAGCCGGTTATTTTTGATCCGGCACTGCATTATGGCGATCGTGAAACAGATTTGGTTATGACAGAACTATTTGGTGGCTTTGATGAAAGTTTTTATACAGCTTATAATGAGGTTTAGCCGCTTGAGAAAGGATACAAAGGCCGCAAAATATTGTACAATCTCTATCATATACTTAATCATGCAAATTTATTTGGAACTTCATATCTTAATCAGGCCATAAATATGCTGAAAAGGCTGTGTTAATTGTATTTTCAGTCTAAACTAAACAATAAAAATTACTGGACAATTATTATGCAAAAATTAAATATTTTAAGCCTCGACTCGAAAAAATATAGTCAGCTATTGCTTTTGCTGAATTCGTATAATAAGTGCATGACCTATGATAGTAGCTGAGCAAACACCCTGTAAATCAAACAAGACTCAGGGTTACAATGCCAGGTTACGACACCAACAGCAGAGGCTACAAATGAGCTATAAACACCTGAGTCTTGAAGAAAGACATTATATCAAAATATCACTAAGAAACGAAGATAATCATGAAGTAATTGCAGAATCACTTGA
>JAUJGA010000124.1:0-3454 GCA_042095675.1 Gammaproteobacteria bacterium | reverse complement strand
TCTTTCTTCAAGAATCAGGTGTTTATAGCTCATTTGTAGCCTCTGCTGTTGGTGTCGTAACCTGGCATTGTAACCCTGAGTCTTGTTTAATTTACAGGGTGTTTGCTCAGCTACTATCAGAGGTCATGCAATTATTATACGTATTCAGCTGATACAAAAATGCTGATAGTAGGAGAAGGCCCCTTAAGACAGGAAATAGAGCAATAATGTGCGGAACTAAAAATCATAGGTCATGTTATTTTTACTGGATTTATTGTTGATCCTCAGCAATACATGAATATTATGGATATTTTCTTATTACCCTCCTTTAGTGAAGGGACATCAATGACTCTTCTTGAGGCCATGTCTTTTTCTAAAGCCTGTATTGTGACAGATGTGGGAGGGTAATCCAGAAATCGTGTTAAACGAACAAACAGGAATAGTCATCCCTAATGATGATCAAAAGGCATTGATAGATGCTTGTTTATCATTACTAGAAAATAAGACACAATGTAAAAAATATGGAAAATCAGACAGACAGCGTTTTTCACAACACTTTACAGCAAAAAAAATGATCAGCCAATTTGAGGATTTATATAAAAGAGGAACTTAAACTATTTCTATAACTGTTCTTAGCTTTCCCCTTTTTTACCAAAAGTAGCTACTATGAGGCAAAGAGGAGGGTTGCTTTTTAGATTGATTTGATGAATGGATAATAAAATGAAACCAGAACTAGAAAATAAATTATTAGATAAATCTGCAGTAATTGGTATTGTCGGACTAGGCTATGTTGGCCTTCCCCTGATGATTCGTTTTATAGAAGAAAAATTTACTGTTGTTGGATTTGATGTTGATTTCGACAAAGTTAAAAAACTGAACCAGGGGATAAGTTACATCAATCACATCTCAGATGATAGCGTTAAAAAAGCAAGTGAATCAGATTTTACCGCAACAACAGATTTTTCTATTGTTAATAATGTGGATATCTTAATATTATGTGTACCAACACCGCTTAATAAATATCGTGGACCTGATTTAACTTATGTGACTATTACAGTTGAATCATTATTGCCATATTTAAAAAAAGATCAGCTGCTATCCCTTGAAAGTACAACATATCCAGGTACTACAGATGAAGAATTACTCCCTAGAATTGAACAGCAAGGTTTTAAAGTTGGGGAAGATTTCTTTTTAGTTTATTCACCTGAAAGAGAAGATCCAGGAAATCATAACTATAATACAAAAACTATCCCTAAAATTGTCGGAGGGGTTAGTAAAAATTGTTTAGATCTTGGAGTAACACTTTATAAACAAATCATTGATAAAGTGGTGCCTGTCAGTTCCACCAAAGCAGCAGAAATGACAAAACTGCTTGAAAATATTCATAGAGCAGTTAATATTGGACTGGTCAATGAGATGAAATTAGTGGCAGATAAAATGGATATTAATATTCATGAAGTGATTGATGCTGCGGCAACAAAACCTTTTGGATTTGTACCTTATTATCCGGGGCCTGGACTGGGAGGACACTGCATTCCCATCGATCCTTTTTACCTGACATGGAAAGCCAAAGAATTTGATATCAATACAAGATTCATAGAATTAGCAGGAGAGATCAATACCTCAATGCCCGATTATGTGGTAGAAAAAGTGGTAGAAATTTTAAATGATAATCAACAATCGCTCAAGGGCAGTAAAATTCTGATCCTGGGAATTGCCTATAAAAAAAATGTGGACGACAGTCGTGAATCACCTTCTGTGGTCATAATGGACAAACTGATTAAAAAGGGGGCAATCATTCACTATTCAGATCCCTATATCCCATCTTTTCCAAAAAAACGTGAATATAACTTTGAATTAACTTCAGTTGATTTATCTGATGAAGTGTTGGCAAGTTATGATGCCGTAGCTATTATCACTGATCATGATAAGTTTAATTATGGTCAAATTCTAAACAACGCCCAATTAATCATCGATACCAGAGGTGTTTATTCAGATATCAATGATAATCCCAAGATAATCCGTGCTTAGAATAAATTGTTAGATTTTGATAATTTGTGAACATAATAATTCCATGCTTTGGCTTTGTCAGCTAATACTATATGGATTACTTTGATTTTTTTGTGGTCAGAAATTTCGAGTGTACTATGTTTTCTGTAGCATCATCACAGCCATTAGCCATGATATAAATAGAATATTGTTTTTCTATTGTCGAATTTAAAACACTGTTAATACATTGTTCGATATGGTTTTCTAAGTTATAGACAAAAATAACGATTGTGTACTTTAGCATGTGTAACCTATAAAGTTTTATATTATCTTGCCATAAAGGGAGGGTAATTTCCAGAACCATCCAATGGTTAAGTCCAACCAGGAAAAATTGCTATTCTATTGACACAATATGTTATACTTTGCTGATGAAAAAGCTCCCACTCTCAATCACAACTTTTGCAGACATTAGAGGTAATGATGAAAACTACCTGTATGTTGATAAAACTGCAATAGCTTATAAATTAATTGATCAAGGCAGATACTATTTTCTCAGTCGTCCCAGACGTTTTGGAAAATCACTATTTGTAGATACTTTAGAGAGCTTATTTAAGGGGAAAAAAGACTTATTCAAAGGTTTGGCAATCTATGAAAATTGGGATTGGTAAATAAGTTACCCTGTTATCAATATTTCTTTAAATTCAGGGAGTTTTGATAGTAAAGAGGGGATAACTGAGCGTATTTTAGATGTTTTAGAACGTACCAAAAAACTTCTTGATGTCGATTGCAAAAATAATAAAAATATTCCTTCTTGCTTTGCGGAATTAATTGAAAATATCTCTGAAAAATATCAGCAGAAAGTGGTTATCTTAATAGATGAATATGATAAACCCATTTTAGATAATATTAATGATACCCAGCTCTCTTTAGATGACAGAAATATCTTAAAATCATTTTATAGTGTGATAAAAGATAATGACCAATATATTAAATTTATTTTTATTACTGGCGTTTCAAAATTCTCAAAAATGAATTTATTTAGCGGCCTAAATAACCTGATTGATATCACTACCATGTCAGATTATGCCACTATCTGTGGCTATACTCACGAAGATGTTAAAACACAATTTAGTGAGCGCCTTCAGGATGTTGACTTAGACAAAGTGAAAGCCTGGTACAATGGCTATAACTATTATCCGGAATGTGAATACTGTTAAGTTTATAATCCCTTTGATATTCTTTTATTTACTGCCTTGTAGTCTTTCCAGGGTACAAACTTGAGTGAATTACGTACCATATGGACGATACAGAGCTGAACTCTAGCATTTGGATGACAGTATTAATTGCATCAGGAAAGCCTGTTAAGCCATCCACACAGGCAATAAGGAAATGTTTAACCCCTTTATTTTGAAGCTCTGTTAAAACTGAGAGCCAGAATTTAGCACCCTCATTCTCTGAAATCCACATGCCTAATAGTTCTTTATGG
>JAUJGA010000123.1:0-7110 GCA_042095675.1 Gammaproteobacteria bacterium | reverse complement strand
TAACTGATATCTGACTCAGTTGTTCAAATCGAGTATCATTAAAAACAATGTATGCACGTTCACAGAGCTTTTTAATGGTGTGTCCACAGGGTGTATCATAGAGTTCATCCATTTTAGCCATCAGGCCGATATCATCACGGGTATATTTTGTTTGGAAATTTTCGACACAGACATGGCGATGTTTTATATATACAGTGTCCCGATATTGTCCAATCAAGCGTGTTATCTACGGCCTGGAATAGCTAGAAACTTTAACCATATAACGAACAACAACACCTTTATTGGCCTTGCTCAGGCTTCGATAATCAAAGCGAACCAACTCATGTTGTATCAACCCGTATCGTTCTTTTTTAACAGCACAGGTCTCAAATATTACCGCTTGAGTTCCAGTGAGAAATTGATCCAAACGATCAATTGTTTCTAATTCTTTTAATTTCATGATCGTTTTCATTGGTTGATCATGAACGATTTTTAAAAAATTACGCTACTTCAGATTCATTTCACGTTGGACAATTGATGATGGTGAGTAATTAACATTTGTGTCATAATAGTAAGTATTTCATACAGGAAGAGTGAGCTATGAGTAGAATAAGAGAAATGGTATTAGATGCTGATAAGCAAGATCAGGAAAAACAAAATGCCTTAAATACTGCTAAGGTATTAATTATTTTTGCAATCTACCTTATTACGGCAGGGACTTTAATGGAATATATCAGTATTCCAGCGATGCTGAAAACAATAGGTTTTATGCTGACAGCACATGCATTTTATTTTTTATGGAAAGCATTGCAAAATTCAAGAGACCTTGGTTAGAATTTATTGATAAGTTGCTGTTTTTTTTGTTTTTAGCTTCCCCCTTTGAAAAAATGGGAAGTAAGATCAAGATCAACTTACAGATGAGTACTAGTTAGACTTAAAGCCTCTGATATATTTTAAATGAATAATGATGTGGGTTTTTTTCATCGGGTTCATTGTCCTGATGGAAACTTTCCTGCCATTGTGTAAAGTCAATTTCCGGGAACCATGCATCCCCATCAAAATCTTCTTTTACTAAAGTTAAATATAAAGTATCGACTTTGTTTAACACCTGCTCATAAAGCATAGCCCCACCAATAAATATCAATTCCGATAAATTTTCAGACTCTGCTTTTTTGATTGCAGAAGCAACGGAATCTACAACTAAAGCTTCTTCTACAATTTTATTTTTAGTATTTAAAGGGCGGTAATCTTCATTACGACTGACGATAATATTTACTCGGCCAGGCAAGGGACGAAAGTGCAGAGACTCCCATGTTTTTCTACCCATGACGATGGGTTTATTCAGTGTGTTTTGTTTAAACCAGGCCAAATCTGCAGGCAAATGCCAGGGGAGTTTATTGTTAATGCCAATGACCCGGTTTTCAGCCATTGCTGTAATTAATGATATTTTCAAAAAAACCTCTATTTATCGTTGTGCTCATAAAATAAGAGAAAATTATTCTGGTCGTGCAATGCCTAACTTTTTCATTCTTGATCTTAGGGTGCTTGAGGGGATATCTAAAATTTCAGCTACACCTTTTCTTCCACCCACTTGCCAGCTGAAATCTTCTAATATTTTAATAATATATTGTTTTTCATTTTCAGCTAAAGTTTTATATTGTTCGGAAGTCTTTGCAGAATCTACTTTAGATAGATTCTTTCCATTATCTACACTGATGTGGATTAATGCATCATCGACTTCAATAATTTCTGAGCGTGATAATATGGAGGAACGTTCAATGACATTTTGTAATTCACGAATATTACCCGGCCAATTATAATCCATTAACAATGCCATGCTTTCATCAGAGACTCCAATTAAAGTTTTATTTAATTTATTACTGAAATTAGCAATAAATTTGGCTAATAATAAAGGGATATCTGACTTCCTATCTCTTAATGCAGGCATAATTACAGGAAAAACATTTAATCGATAATAGAGATCCATACGGAATAAGCCTTTTTCAACCATCTCTTGCAGGCTTTGGTTAGTGGCTGCAATTATTCGCACATCTACTTTAATTAATTCACCACTACCGACTCGTTGAATTTCCTGTTCCTGCAAAACTCTTAATAGTTTGACCTGAACTTCCATAGAGAGTTCAGCAATTTCATCAAGGAAAATTGTTCCTTTATCTGCCAGTTCAAAGTGTCCTGTTCTATCACTTATGGCACTGGTGAAAGCACCTTTAACATGACCAAATAATTCACTTTCTACTAAAGACTCCGGGATAGCAGCACAGTTTACTTTGATTAGTGGTCGATCTTTACGTTGGCTGAACTGATGTACTGCACGAGCCATAGACTCTTTACCTGTACCTGATTCACCATTAATGAGCACTGTTGTATCTGTGAGTGCCACCTGCATGACTTCATCCAGTACTTTTTTTAGTGCAGTACTTTCTCCGATTATCTCACCAAAATTTTGTTCACTGTGTATTTCTGATTGTAGATATGAACTCTCTGCGATTAATAAAGTATTTTCCTGTTGTAACTTTTCTTTTAATTGCTCAACGGTCTCTAAAGCATGATTTAAGGTCTGCTCCTGTTCCTTTCTTTGTGCAATATTTTTAAAAACCACACAAACAGAGCTACGATCAATTTCACCCTCTATAGAGCTGACGGTATATTCAACAGGGAAGCTTTCACCTGCCTTATTCCAGAATATATCCTCATCGGTATGGCGTTGTAGTTGATCCTGCAAACTATGATAGACCTTGTTCTGTTCAAGAGGGTTGCGTTGACATTGTGCATTGGTATGCATCAGGATATTATGAAAATCCTTGCCACTAAGTTCGGATTCCTGCCAGCCGGTAATTTTGGTTCCAGCAGTATTGACAAAAGTAATCAAACCTTGTTTATCAATACCGAGTAAGCCTTCTCCCATTGAATCCAGAATAAGAGCATTATCTTCTTCTAATTGTTTATTTTTCTTTTCCAGACTATGCTCAAGTTGCCTGATTCTAATATGAGTTTCAACTCTGGCAATCACTTCATCTGCCTGAAAAGGTTTAGAAATGTAATCTACTGCACCTACTGAGAATCCTTTGACCTTATGTTTTACATCATCAAGGGCAGATAGAAAAATTATGGAAATATCAGATAGATTACTTTGAGATTTAATATTTTTACAGACTTCATAACCATCCATACCCGGCATCATAATATCCAATAAAACTAATGAAGGGTAAACTTTTTCTATAATATTTAGTGCATCAGTACCATTTTTGGCGATCAATAATTTATAACCCTTGCCCTCAAGTGTCTGGTATAAGACTTGTAAATTATTGGGATTATCATCGACTAATAATACGGTCTCCTGATACAGCTCAGTCATAATTATTTATTCCGAATCATGTTTACTTGTTTTTTTGTTTAAAGATTGCTGCTCTAGTTTCAAAACTAATAAATCGACGACTTCCTTGATTCCGTTGAAATCAAATTGTTTGATCATTTCTGTTAATTTTTCTCTATCTGCTACATCCAGACAATCAGTATATCTTATCTGTTGATGGATCTGTTTAATTTCACTAATATCACCAACATCAGTTGCTGAATTTATTTGTTTCAGAAGTAATTGTAAGCTATCACAATCTATTTGCGACTTAACATCTTCATTGCTTATGATGCTTGTCTTATCTTGATGAGATAAGAATTCAATTTTCAAATGCTGCTTAATCTTATTAAATACTTCTGCTATATTAAATGGTTTTGCAATAAAGTCATTTATTCCTGTTTGTTTTATCTGTTCTTTAAGTTGAGGAAAAACACTGGCAGTGACAGCAATAATGATAGTCTGTGAAGCTTCAGCAGAGCTTTCAAGAATTTTCTGTGTGGCCTCAAGACCATTCATAACAGGCATACGAATATCCATTAATACTAATGGAATATTATGTTTTAAAGTCAGTTCAACTGCTTCCTTACCATTCTCTGCCTCCATTGTTTTAAAGCCGGAAGCCTGGAGTAAGCGTTTTAATATGTCACGATTATCTGCATGATCATCGACAATCAATATTGTAATATTTGCATCTTCAGGCAGCATAGGAATTCTATTATCATTATACGTATTTTCCTGAGATAGTATCAACTCTTCTTCGTCTACTTCCAGCAAGGGTAAAGAAAATGAAAATGAGCTGCCTTCTCCATATTCACTTTCCAGATTAATGGAGTTGCCCCCCATTTCCTTAATTAATCGTTCACTAATGGCCAAGCCTAGTCCTGTACCTCCCGCATTTATACCATCCTTGGCTTGTTTGAAAGCATCAAAAATAGATTGATGCTTTTCTTTGGGAATACCGATGCCGGTATCAGCAACAATAAATTGTATAGCGCTTGATGAGTTGGTTATATCTGATGCTTTAATTTCTAAAACTTCCAGAGTAATTGTTCCTTCTGAGGTAAATTTGACTGCATTACTCAGTAAGTTAATCAGCACCTGACGTAACTTAGTGGCATCAATTTTTATACCTCGGGGTAAACCGGTTTGTAAATTTAATTTAAGTTTTAAGCCTTTTGCTGTGACTGTATGTAAAATCACGTCGTAAACATCTCTGATTAATTTGGGCAGATCAACAGGAGTGATATTAAATTCCATTTTACCAGATTCAATTTTTGACAGATCCAGTACATCGTTAATTAGGGTTAATAAATGTTGTCCACAACTTTTAATGGCATCCAGACTTTCCATTTGTCCTGGAGAAATATCTTTTTCATTTTGTAAAATTTGTGCATAGCCCAGCACACCATTTAATGGTGTGCGTAATTCATGAGACATATTAGATAAGAATTCACTTTTAGCCTTATTTGCATTTTCGGCTACTTCCTTGGCATTAATAATTTCCTGTTCGTTTAATTTTCTTTCAGTTAAATCCTGTACACTGCCAATAAAAACTAATTGTTCATTCATACTAGTGGCAGTTAAAGTAATCTCTGTAGGAAAAATACTTCCATCCATATGTTCAAAAATAATTTCTGCTTGTTGATAGCCTATGGTATTAGCATTAACCATTAGTTGGTTAATCATATCAAATGCAGTTTCACCATTGGGCTGTGTCGCCTGTGCCAGTGAATATAAATATGAGCCTAATAGTTCTTCTTTATCCGGATAACCAAACAAGGATAAAAATGCATGGTTACAATCAAGCAAGCCTTCCTGTGAATAGACAATATTTGCCTGTGAGGAACTTTCGAATAACACTCTGAATTTTTCTTCCTCACGTTTTCTTTCAGTGACGTCATGAGCCATACCTTCCAGGGCAACAATTTCACCAGCTTCATTTTTAATGGGTACTTCAATGACTTCAAAATGTAATAGCCCATTATCCTTTGACAGAATTTCCATATCAAAACTTTCCTGCTGCTCTCCCTTCCATGTCATAGAAATAATTTCTTTGGCTTGTTCATTAACTATGTTATTGACAATATATTGATCAAAATTGGCTAAAAATTCTTTTGTATCATAGCCTAAGATTTCTTTGACTGAAGAGCTGATATAGGAGAAATGTCCTTGCTTGTCATGGGTAAAATATAAATAATGACCTTTAAGACCCTGTACAATTCTACTAAATGCTTTAGAACGTGCTTTGCGAATATCCTGTTCACGCTGACTGAGTTTTGAGGCCATATCAGTAAAACTTTCTGCCAATAAACCAAATTCATCATGACTATTCACTTCTACAACTGCATCAAGATGTCCTGCGGCAACGGATTTGACACCTGCCGTTAAGCGAGCCAGAGGCTGAGTCATTTTGCCTATCATCATCCAAACGGTAACAATAATTAATAATAAGGATAATAAAAGGATACCGGCAATATTTTTAGCTTGCTGCTTCACTGGGGCTAGGGCAACATCTTCTGAGACTCTAACCGCTATACTCCATTCAGTATTGATAATAGGATAAAATGCCACCCATTGAGTAATATTCTTTTCCCATCCCTGCAGACGAACAATGCCCTGTTTACCAGTGGTCATTTTATCTGCTAATTCTCTCAGTGCTTTATTATCAGATTTATCAGCATCCTGATAGATACTATTAGTCATAATTTGAGTTGCATCGGGATGGTAAATATAATCCCCTTTTTTGGTGATAATGAATAAGTCCAAATCAGCATTAACACCCTGATCGACCTTCTCTTCTAATATCTCCATTTGTACATCAATGGTGGCCACTCCCTTAAACTCTTTTTTATAAAAAAAGGGCACCGCATAAGTAGCCATAACAATATCACCGACTTCTTTATCAAAGTAGGGGTCAGTCCATACGGGGTGCTTAGCTTCTTTGGCCTTACTCCACCATTGCCAATTACCGGATGAATAATCAGTTACTTCAGCAATATCCAGTGTTTGAATTTTATCCTTTGTACGATAGGCATAAGGTGCAAATAGTTCATCTCCATATTCAGGGTCTTTAGCAAAGGCAATGGCACTACCATAAACAATTTTGTTATGTCTTAAATTAGACTTAACCTGAGCATAGAGTTGATGGCTGGGAATATAAGGGTTTTGTTCAATAATTGCGGCAGTAGAGCGAGCTATTTGTGCAGATTCGCGTAAAAAGCCAGAAAAGACACCGGCATAATGCTGTGTTAAACGACGCATATCATCTTCAACATCAGCACGAGAATGGAGTTGTAATTGATAAATACCAAACCCAAAAATCAATAGATAAATTAATGCAATTGGCAGCACTGTCAGTAATATAATTTTATATCTAATTGATGTTCGCAATTGAGTTGACCCGCAGCCATTGTTATTCATTTTAAGAGCCTTCAGACAAACTCAAATTTGTCCACCATCATTTTAGTACAGGATAAACAACAACTACATAATGATGTTGGACAAATTTAAGTTGTTTATAAGTATAGCATTAAGCTCTTATCTAAGATAATCTAAGCATTGTCCAATGTAAAATGAGTCTGAACAAAAGGTTTCATTCCAACGTGAAATGAGTATGAAGTAGCGTAATTTATTTAAAAATCGTTCATGATCAACCAATGAAAACGATCATGAAATTAGAAGAATTAGAAACAATTGATCATTTGGATCAATTTCTCAATGGAACTCAAGCGGTAATATTTGAGACTGTTGCTGTT
>JAUJGA010000122.1:0-36082 GCA_042095675.1 Gammaproteobacteria bacterium | reverse complement strand
TTGAATAATAAGAAATTATATACAATCTTAGAGAAAAAATGACCTGTTTGTATTAGTGCAATAAATCAGCTTTACCGTAGTTATTGGCTTCGGTAGATATATTACCTCCAAGAGGTAGCTGAGCTTTGTAGGTAATCAGGTATTTTTATAAATCAAGCACCTTCATTGATCAGCGGTATATACAACAAATTACATAATGTTTATGTCAAATAATAACAATATTTAATTGAATAGCATGTACATTATTGATTGATGACAATAAATAACTTATTATCTACTATCCATATTAAAATTAAACTCTGAGTAATTATGGTTTCAGCTAAAAAAACACCTATGTTAACAGGACTTGCACGACAACTTGTCATGCAAAACTTCCTCAGTGAAGATGAAATAAGGGATGCCACTAAAAAAGCAAAGAAAGACAAAATTCCCCTTGTTCATTATCTTGCAAAAAAAAAATTAGTTAAAGCGATAGATATTGCTGTCATTGCATCAAGTGAATTTGGTACCCCATTACTTGATATCAATGCAATTGAAATTGAAAAAGAAACTATTCTTGCTACGGAAGAAGCTTTAATTACCAAGCATTACTCTTTACCTATATTTAAGAGGGGCCATAAACTCTTTGTTGCTATTGCAGATCCAACCAATGTCAGAGCACTGGATGAAATCAAATTCCAGTCTGGTTTAAGTACTGAAGCCATATTAGTAGAGTCAGACAAATTAGAAATTGCCATTGAAAAAGCTCTTTCTGAAACTGACACTAGTATGGATATGTCTGATTTTGATGAGGATGAACTGGAAGGACTGGACTACGAGGATACAGAAGCTAATAATGATGATTCAGAAACTGATGCTGATGATGCTCCTGTTGTTAAATTTGTCAATAAAGTATTATTAGATGCCATAAAAAAAGGAGCATCTGACGTCCATTTTGAACCCTATGAAAAGTTTTTTAGGGTTCGTTTAAGAATAGACGGTATTCTTCATGAAGTAGCAAAACCACCTGTTAGTTTAAACCCTAGAATTTTAGTTCGTATCAAAGTTCTTTCCAGATTAGACATTTCTGAACGACGTATTCCTCAGGATGGTCGAATGAGAATGAAAATATCAAAAAATAGAGCCATTGATTTTCGTGTTAGTACCTGCCCAACTTTATTTGGTGAAAAAGCTGTACTACGTATTCTTGATCCTAGTAGTGCTAAACTCGGTATTGATGCTCTTGGCTACGAAAGTTTTCAAAAAGATATCTATATGGATGCCCTGTCAAAACCGCAGGGAATGATTCTGGTGACAGGTCCCACAGGATCAGGTAAAACAGTATCTCTCTATACTGGCCTCAATATTTTAAATACTGAGGGAGTTAATATCTCTACAGCAGAAGACCCGGCTGAAATAAATTTACCTGGAGTCAATCAGGTCAATGTTAATCCAAAAACAGGACTCACCTTTGCCACTGCATTGCGCTCATTCCTGAGACAGGATCCGGATATCGTAATGGTGGGAGAAATACGAGATCTTGAAACTGCTGAAATTGCTATTAAAGCGGCACAAACTGGCCATATGGTATTATCAACTCTACATACCAATGATGCCCCGCAAACTTTAGGACGCTTAATGAATATGGGAGTACCTCTCTATAATATCGCATCATCTGTCAGCTTAATTATTGCTCAACGTCTGGCTCGACGCTTATGTGATAATTGCAAGACTGTTGATGAGATTCTCAAAGACGTTTTATTAGAAGAAGGTTTTAGCGAAGAAGATGTCAGCAGCAAATTTAAAGCATATAAGCCTGTTGGCTGCTCACACTGTAATGATGGTTATAAGGGGCGTATTGGTATTTATCAGGTAATGAAGGTATCTGATGCAATGGGACGTATAATTATGAACGGTGGTAATGCTATAGACCTAGCAGATCAAGCACAAAAAGAAAATGTACCAGATTTAAGACAATCAGGTCTAAGAAAAGTAGTTGATGGGATAACCAGTCTGGAAGAAATCAACCGAGTCACTAAAGATTAATGGCTTTTTTCTGAAACATTAAACAAAGACTTCATCTATGGATAATTAAGGATGTATCATGGCTAAAAAGAAAAAACAAAAAGAAAAGCCAATTTTTATTTGGGAGGGTGCTGATAAATCAGGCAATAGAAAAAAAGGAGATATACAGGTACAAAGTCTTGCCATAGCAAAGGCTCAATTGCGTCGTGATGGAATAAATATTCTTAAAATCAAACAAAAGCCAAAGCCATTATTCGGCATTGGTGGTCCCTCTAGAAAATCTATAACACCTCTAGATATTGCAATTTTTTCACGCCAACTCGCAACCATGATGAAAGCTGGTGTGCCATTAGTTCAATCCTTTGAAATCGTTGGTAATGGGCATGAAAACAAAAACATGTCTGATCTGATATTGGCAATAAAATTGGATGTTGAGGGTGGCAGTTCGCTCACTGAAGCCTTAAGAAAATTTCCCTTATATTTTGATGATCTCTATTGCAGTCTTGTTCAAGCAGGTGAGCATGCAGGTATTCTAGAAGCAATTTTAGACAATATAGCCACCTACAAAGAAAAATCAGAAGCAATGAAGGCAAAAGTAAAAAAAGCCCTTTTTTATCCTGCCGCAGTTATTGTTATGGCTATTATCGTTGTTAGTATTTTACTGCTATTTGTTATACCTGTCTTTGAAGATATGTTTAAGAATTTTGGTGCTGACTTACCTGCACCGACACAGTTTGTTGTTGATGCGTCACGATCGCTACAAGAGTGGTGGTGGTTAATCTTCGGCTCTCTTGGTTTGGCAATATTCTTATTCTCCTACTTTAAAAAACGCTCTCGAAAAATGCGTGAAGTTCTGGACATACTTATTTTAAAAGTAGCTGTCATTGGTCCTATTATGGAAAAAGCTGCTCTTTCACGTTATGCTCGTACCTTACAAACTATGTTTGCGGCAGGTACTCCCCTTGTTGAATCACTGGAGTCTGTTGCTGGTGCTGTCGGCAACATTGTTTTTGAAAAAGCTGTTATCTCTATCCAGCAAGAGGTAGCAACCGGAACTACATTAAATAAATCTATGATGAATACCGGAGTATTTCCCAATATGATGATTCAAATGATTGCTATTGGTGAAGAATCTGGCGCCTTAGACGCCATGCTGGGAAAGGTTGCTGACTTCTACGAATCAGAAGTTGATAATATGATAGATGCATTAACTAGTTTGCTTGAACCTATGATTATGGCAATTTTGGGTACAGTTATTGGTGGTATTGTTATTTCCATGTACTTACCCATTTTCCAAATGGGTCAGGTTGTTTAAGCATTGGAATATTTCACATCAATTACTATTCTTTTTTCCTACCTTAATGAAAATACTGACTTTTTCTTATTTTCAGTCTTTTTATTAAGCATATTGGTAGGAAGCTTTCTTAATGTAGTCATTCATCGCTTACCAATCATACTTACAAATGAATGGACTTCTGATTGCAGATATTTTTTATCTGAGCAAACAAAAACTGAAGAAGCAAATGAAGGCAAACCAGTAGAAGTATTTAATATAGCCACTCCTCGTTCTCAATGTCCCAACTGCCAGCATAAAATTACAGCTCTAGAAAATATACCTATTATTTCCTGGTTTTTTTTAAGGGGGCGTTGCTCATCTTGCCATAAAAAAATATCCATTCGTTATCCTCTTATAGAATTAAGTACAGCTCTCTTTTCCATATTAGTTGCCTATACTTTTGGGGTGCAGTGGTTTACTCTTGCGGCTCTAGTGCTTACATGGTCAATGATTAGCTTGGCTCTCATTGACTTTGACACACAATTACTTCCCGATAATATTACTCTTCCTATGATGTGGATGGGGGTTTTGATAAGTTTATTATCTATTTCACCTATAAGCTTAGAAGATAGTATTATTGGACTATTACTTGGTTATTTATCTCTCTGGAGTATCTACCACTTATTTAAAATAATTACTGGTAAAGAAGGTATGGGTTATGGTGATTTTAAACTTCTTGCATTATTAGGTGCCTGGCTTGGCTGGCAATCCCTACCCTTAATTTTATTTCTCTCTGCTGTCGTTGGTTCTATTGTTGGGATATCACTTATTTTATTTTTAGGCCGTGATAAGAACATACCAATACCTTTTGGCCCCTACCTGGCTTCAGCTGGTTTTATTAGTTTAATCTGGGGACAACAAATTAAACAAACTTATTTTGCATTAGTATTTCACTAAGTTTATGCTTACTATTGCGTTAACAGGTGGTATTGGTAGTGGTAAGACAAGTGTTTGCAAACTATTTCAAGAGTTAGGGCATAGTCCGGCAAATAATTTTATCATTAAAATAATAGATGCTGATCTTATTGCAATAAGTTTATTAACTGGTTCATTAACGGGACTAAACTCATCTCTGCTCATTAAGGTTAAACAATTATTTGGTGATGATGTTTTTAAAAGTAAACACTTGGATCGTATAAAATTACGACAAAAAATTTTCTCATCCAATATGCAGAAACAACAACTGGAATCGCTATTACATCCTCTGGTTTATCAAGAAATTCATTCTCAGATACAAAAATTAAAAGTTGATGAAAAGCGACTAAATAAGCATAAAAAAAAGACTTATATAGTTATTATCGCAATTCCACTACTATTAGAAACAAAAAAAGAAAAGGAATTTGATAGAGTTCTTGTGATTGACAGCAGTATTGATCTACAAATTGAACGCACTAGAAAAAGAGATAATTGCTCTGAAAAACTAATTAAACAAATTATTCACTCTCAGCTAGATCGGCTAAAACGATTAGATTCTGCAGATGATATCATTGAGAACAATACTAGTTTTGATGAATTATACAGTCAGGTAGAAAAATTACTTAAATATTATTCTACTGCTCACTGTGAACTATACAAAGAGCTATGATTGCTTTTTTTCAGGCTTTGAACTCTCTGAACGTAGTGAGTTTTCAAAGTTTGAAAAACAAGTGAGCATAGCTCTACAAAGGTTATTACTTATAAATACACTGAATAATTAAATATTATTTATACTTTTGTGCAGAAATAAATTAATCTTGCAAGAAAGACTTAGATGATAGACAATGATGAATAAATATAGCCTTAACAATCCATATTAAACTATTTTAAAGAACGCCTATAACATGACTGATTCCTGTATTTATGAATTGCCGCTTAACGAACGAATTAGGACACTATTGCGTTTAGAATTCCTATTTCAGCAATCCAGTTATTCAATGAGAGGCCATTCTATCTGGGACAGTCGGGCAACAATAAACTCTATTTTAGACATCACCAATATCATGACCCGTATTGATTTACGTTCTGAAATCATCAAAGAGTTAGAGCGCCAACATTCCTCTCTGCTTGCCATTAGCTTCAGGCCTGGTGTTGACACAACTCTTTTAAAGAATACTTTAAAAGAGTTGGTGCATTATGCTGAGACTCTAAAAAATCAGCAAAAAGGCTCTCAGAATAATCTAAATAACAATTCACTTTTAAAGCAAATTAAACAACGTGAATCTATACCCGGTGGAACCTGTGACTTTGATATACCAACTTACCATTTTTGGTTAGAGCAACCTGCAGAACAAAGAGTTTATCTTTTAGAAGGCTGGTTAAAAGAAATAGATATTTACCGTTTATCAATAACTTTAATCTTAAAATTGCTAAGAGAAAGTGCAATCAACACCCCGTTAACAGCAGAGCAGGGTTTTTATCAACAAACTCTGAATAAAACAACACCTTTTCAGTTAGTACGAGTTATTTTACCCTCTGATATAGACTACTATGCCGAGATAAGTGGTGGTAAACATCGTTTTAGCATTCGCTTTATGAAACCTGTTGATAATGAACGCCCTATCCCCTGTAGCAATGATATTGATTTTCAACTCTCCTGCTGTGCACTATAGAATATAAAATGAAAAAATTAATAGTCAACTGTCCAAATTGTTCAAAACAACATGATTATTATCAATCAAAACCATGGAGTCCCTTTTGTTCACAGCGTTGTCATTTAATTGATTTAGGAGCATGGGCAAGTGAAGAACATCGAATTAAAGGTCAAAGCATAAGTCAGGTTGAAGAAGCCCCAGAGAATAGCGAACATCCACTTTAAGGGACGTGAAAGATAGTGTTACCATCCGCTAGCTAGGGAGTAAATGGAAATTCAGCACGATATTCATCGACACTGGACTTAAGTCTGATCATTGCTCTCCAATCCAGATTTTTATCTATTGATAGAGGGAGTTGAGTCTCAGCATTCCATTTTTCAGGCACAACCAGATTTTCAGATTTATCTGGAATTAATAAAGTAATTGGACTATCAATATTTTTATCCATTACTTCAAATATAACAGAAATAGATTCAATTCCTTCAATATCAAATCCTATCGCTTTAAGGTTTATTATATATTCATTTACTTTGCTCTCTCTCAGCTTTTTAATAGTAAGGCTAATACGCTGAAAATCCCCATTTTTAACAATAGAAGCACTACAAATTGCTAAAGATGAATTACAAGTTGGATTCACTCCCAGAGTTATCATCTTATCCGAATTTTCAGCTAAAAATTCTGAAAAATCCATTACAAAAGTGATTGCAATAAGAATAACGATACTCATTGCCAATGCACGAAGATACTTATTCCCTTTTATTTTAGCTGGCCACTTAAAATTCAACTTTCATCCTCATTTTTACTTGCCAGTTTCCATAAAGCACTAATCCCAGCAATACCTTGACCACCATGCTCCTGAGCCAGAAAAATATCATTATTTTTCATTCCACCCAGTGCAAAACATGGCATGTTTGCCCTATTAGTCAGTGATTCAAAGCTTTTCCAACCTATAGGTGCTTGCTGGATATGAGACATAGTTTTTTGCACAGGAGAAATAACAATAAAGTTAAGTTCACAATGATTAGCCTGTTCAATATCACTATTTTGATGACAGGATGCCGATATTATTTTTTCAGGAAAACGCTGTCGAAAAGAATTTACAAAATTATTATCATATAAATGATTGCTGGTTAAATGAATACCATCACAATCGATATTATCACCTGCCATATTAATACAATCTGAATTAAGCAATAGTCTTACACCTACTTTTTTTGCAATAGCAGCACAACTTTTTATGAGCAGTTGTAATTGTTCACCTTTAAGTGATTTAACTCTTAATTGAATAAGTGAATAATAGCTGCAATTTTCTCGAAATTGCTCAATAAACTGCTCTATTACTGAACTCTGACAGTCGGGAGAAATAACATATTTATCCGCTAAAGTTAAAGCATCAATAATACTCTGGTTGGCTTCAGGAAACTTATAGTTATCTAATTGCTTAAGTTGAACCCACTTGACCCGCTGCCCTTCCAGACCATATTGTTCATCTGTTAATGGGTATTCACGCCCTTCTAACACACTACATAATCGTGTTTCTAATAAAACACTTTTATCAGCATAATGATGTAAAATCTTAATTAAAGGCCTGCTTTCAACTAACCTAATTCCCAGTTCTTCCTGTATTTCTCTTACACATGCAGCCTCAATATCTTCACCAGTTTCAATCTTACCACCGGGAAATTCCCATAGGCCACCCTGATGCACTTTTTTTGCTCTTTTAGAAATTAAGACTCTATCATCTTTTAATATAACCACAACTGCAACATGGAGTATATTTTGAAGTGTATCAGGTTCGGTATTCTGCATTTATCTTCACATACTCATAGGATAGATCACAAGTCCATATTTGAGTACTTGCAACACCTCTATTAAGAACAACTCGAATAGTAATCTGATCCTGACCCATTACTGTCTGTCCTCGTTCTTCTGTATAATCTGCTGAACGACCTCCCTGACTGACCAGGCAAACCTCATCCAGAAAAATTTCCAGTGCATGAATATCCAGGTTTTTTATTCCAGAACGCCCCACGGCTGCGAGAATACGTCCCCAATTGGGATCACTGGCAAAAAAAGCAGTTTTAACCAGGGGAGAGTGAGCAATGGTATAAGCAACATCCTGACACTCATGTTCATCCAGACCGGCTTGAACCTGAATAGTCATTAACTTTGTAGCACCCTCACCATCGAGAACAATAGCCTTGGCTAATTGTTCATAAACATCTGTTATTGCATCACGTAAAATTAAATATTCAGTCTGAGACTCAGAATCAATCGCATTTTCCATCCCCTGTCCCGTAGCAACCAACATACAGGCATCATTAGTCGAAGTATCACCATCAACCGTAATTCGATTAAAAGAATGATCTGCAGCATATTTTATAAGCTTGTTCAGAATAGGCTGTTCAATATTAGCATCAGTTGCCACAAAACATAACACGGTTGCCATATCAGGCCGGATCATACCTGAACCCTTAGAAATCCCTGTTATGCTAATGGTTTTACCATTTAATTCCAGTTGTACTGAGGCGCCTTTAGTTAGTGTATCTGTGGTAAGAATTCCTTCTGCAGCATCACTCCAACCATCTTCTGATGTGTTTTTCAAAGCCTCAGGTAATGCACTTAAAATCTTATCAACGGGCAAACTCTCTCCTATAACACCGGTCGAAAAAGGTAACACCGAATACTCTTCAGTTGCAGCAAGCTCAGCCATAGCCTGGCAGGTTTTTTGTGCATCCAGCATACCCTGTGCACCTGTTCCGGCATTGGCATTACCTGTATTAATGACAAAGTATTGGTTACTATGCTTAGCTTTACTATGTTGCAAATGATCCTTAGCAACATGTACCGGCGCTGCACAAAAAGCATTCTGAGTAAAAACACCCGCTACATTCGCAGCAGCATCAAAAGACATCACCACAAGATCCTTACGACCTTCCACCTTTATCCCAGCACAAGTCGTACCCAAGCTAAAGCCAGAAATAGAATTCATTGTCGGTAAGTTATTTTCTGATGACATTGTCTTTACAGGCCTTTATATTATAGTTTTTCAAGTTATTACATACTTTTGTCTTCTCTACAACTTAACGAACAAATATCAAAAGATGGGGTATGCGTTCGGATAAATACTGTGGAAGACGATTGCACAGAGAAGTGGTTGGCATCATTGGGGACGCTCAAGCCCATACTCCAAAGCACGTATTAAAAACTCACATTCCCGAACGACACTTATGGTTGTTTTTCTGTCATTTGAAATACATTCAGTCAACCATTACATCGCACAAATATTATTGCCGTTCTTTTTACGATGTTGGCATTCTTTCTCATAATTATTACAGGAAACACCTCGTGCAGGAGACATTTTATTATTGCTAGTATTTAGACATCTCTGATACTCACTTCTAATTTTCTTATCATCAAAAGCAGCATATTTACCCCCTGAATCACAGGCATTTAATAATAAAAAACTCATCCCACAAATAACTAATAATAATTTATTCACCTTTCAGTTTTTACCATTATTTAATATATTTCTCGTGAACCATACAAAGGGCTATGATTGCTTGTTTATCAGGCTTTGAACTAACTGTCTGAGCGTAGCGAGTTTTCAAAGCCTGATAAACGAGTGAGCATAGACCTATAAGGGTTATTGCTAATAAATATACGATATAATTACAAATTTATTAACTTAATTTACCACAACATTGCTTATATTTTTTTCCGGAGCCACAGGGACAAGGTTGATTTCGACCGACTTTGTGTCCGCTTCGCACAAACGGCTGTGCCTTATCTTCTGTAGGTTCATCAGCATTCGTATTATCCTGTCCCATCTCACCAGCCAAGGTATTCATATCATCATGCTGATATTCCATTTCGGGCTGCTCATGACGTTCAAAGGCTGACATATCTGGGTCTTCTCTCACCTGCATGGTACTCAAGCGGGCAATGACATCATATTTTATTTTATCCAGCAAATCGGTAAATAATTCAAATGATTCCCGCTTATATTCCTGCTTTGGATTTTTTTGTGCATAGCCCCGTAAGCCAATGCCCTTGCGTAAGTAGTCCATTGCTGCCAGATGCTCTTTCCAGAGACTATCTAATACTTCCAGCATCACACCTTTTTCTACCTTACGCATCATATCTGAGCTGATTAATTCTTCTTTTACATTAAAAGCATTGAACATCTCTTCTAAAATTCTAACTCTCAATGGTTCTTCATGTAAGCTATCATCTTCTTCAAGCCATTTAGAGATGGGCAAATCAATAGCAAATTCAGTTTTCAGTCCTTCTTCCAGACTAGCCACATCCCATTGCTCTTCAATGCTTTCATGCGGAATAAAAGCATCAATATAAAGGTTAATCACATCATCACGAATATCAACAATGAGCTCAGAAATATCTTCAGTGGACATGAGATCAGTACGTTGCTCATAAATTACTTTACGCTGATCATTGGCTACATCATCATATTCCAGTAATTGCTTACGAATATCAAAGTTATGACCTTCAACTTTTCTCTGTGCATTTTCAATAGAGCGAGTCACCCACTTATGTTCAATAGCTTCGCCCTTTTCCATACCAAGCTTACGCATTAAGCCCGCCATTTTTTCTGAAGCAAAAATCCTCATCAGACTATCATCAAGAGATAAGTAAAAACGTGATGAACCCGGATCACCCTGTCGTCCTGAACGACCTCTTAGCTGATTATCAATACGTCTGGATTCATGACGCTCTGTACCAATTATGTGTAAGCCACCATTTTTTAATACCTGTTCATGTAATGCCTGCCAGTCATTACGCATTTGTTGCACTATTGCATCATCTGGCTTATCCAGCTTAGCGATTTCAGCTTCAATATTTCCGCCTAAGACAATATCTGTACCTCGACCTGCCATATTGGTGGCAATAGTTATCGCTCTGGGATAACCTGCCTGTGCAATAATATCCGCTTCACGGGCATGCTGCTTAGCATTTAAAACTTCGTGTTTGATTTTGGCTTTATCTAATGCCTCAGAAAGTAATTCAGATACTTCAATAGAAGCCGTACCTACTAATACCGGCTGCCCCTCTTTTTGACAATATTTAATGCCTTCAATAATTGCATCAAATTTTTCTTCCTGAGTCAGGTAGATTAAATCACCATTATCCTTACGCTGCATATCCTGATTAGTTGGAATAACAATAACTTCCAAAGCATAAATCTCATGAAACTCAAATGCTTCTGTATCCGCAGTACCAGTCATACCTGATAATTTTTTATACAGGCGGAATAAATTCTGGAATGTAATAGAAGCCAGCGTCTGGTTTTCAACTTGTATTTCAACACCTTCTTTTGCCTCAACCGCCTGATGCAAGCCATCCGACCAGCGACGTCCCGGCATGGTACGCCCGGTGAACTCATCTACAATAACAACTTCACCATTACTGACAATATAATCAATATTTATGGTAAATAAGCTTTGTGCCCGTAATGCCGCACTAACATGATGCATTAAGATAATATTGGCAGCATCATATAAGCTTTCATTTTCTCCTAATAAGCCTTCTTCCAGCAAAAGTTCTTCAACGCGTTGATGGCCGGCATTGGATAACAATACCTGCTTATCCTTCTCATTAACGGTATAGTCTCCTGGTGGCTCTTCTTCCTGTTCATCAAGAGACTCAACTCTTTCCTGTTGCACAAGCTGTGGGATAAATTTATTAACTCTTTTATATACATCAGAGTTATCTTCAGCAGGGCCTGAGATAATTAACGGTGTTCTTGCCTCATCAATGAGAATAGAGTCTACCTCGTCCACAATAGCAAAATTTAAATCTCGCTGAACCTTATCTTCGCTTGAAAAAGCCATATTATCGCGTAGATAATCAAAGCCAAATTCATTATTTGTTCCATAAGTAATGTCTTTGGCATAGGCCTCACGTTTTTGATCTGTATCCTGTCCTGACAGTATCACTCCAACTGATAAACCAAGGAAGTTATATAGCTTTCCCATCCACTTGGCATCACGCTCAGCCAGGTAATCATTTACCGTGACTAAGTGTACACCTTTGCCACTGAGCGCATTAAGATAAACAGCTAAGGTTGCCATGAGGGTTTTACCCTCACCGGTGCGCATCTCAGCAATTTTACCTTCATTGAGTACCATGGCGCCAATTAACTGTACATCAAAATGGCGCATGCCCATCACACGACGACTGGCTTCTCTTACTATAGCAAAGGCTTCTGGAATCAACTCTTCCAGTGTTTTTCCTTCTGTAAGCTGTGTTCTAAAATACTCAGTTTTATCTTGTAATTCCTGATCAGTAAGTTCTTGTACAGCTTCTTCAAGAGCATTGATCTGACTAACTGTTTTGTAATAACGCTTTATTTCCCGGTCATTTCGACTACCGAAAAGTTTTCTAAAAAGTTTTGTGACCATAGTGATACTTTATGTGATTTATTTAAGTTAATAGTAAAAAAAGGTGGCTAAGCATAGCATAAAATAATAATTAAACATCCAGCAGCCTAGTTTTTTCGTGCAGTAGTAATGTATTTTCCTGGGTTAACAGGTTTTCCATTTTTTAAAACTTCATAATGAACATGAGGGCCTGTAGAACGTCCTGTTGAACCCATTGTTGCAATTGTCTGACCTTGCTTAATGATATCGCCTACTTCGACCAAAATAGATTTATTATGTCCATAGCGTGTGCTCAATCCATATCCATGATCAATATCTACAACCTGACCATAGCCACTTTGAATTTTAATTAATGTAACAATTCCATCTGCTGTTGCCACTACATTGGAACCTGACTTGCCAGCCATATCAATACCTTTATGCATTTTCTTTTTCCCCGTAAATGGATCTTTACGAGTGCCAAAATAGGAAGAAATAAAGCCTTTCTCGGCAGGTTTTCCCGTTGGTGTGATGTTCTGTGTTAATTGTGCATCAAGTAATAGGTTTTCTAAAATGTCAAATTGTTTTGTTTGATCATTAAGTTCTTTAGTAATTTGTGCTATTTTTTTGTCAAAGTCACTATAAATATTTTCATATATAATTTCATCCACATCAACACTACCACCAATAGCAACTTCACTGGAAAAATTAAATGCTTTTTTGTCTAATTGTGCAACATCTGTCAAACGATCACCCAAAGAATCAAGACGTATAATATGAGCTTTAAGCTTTGCCAAATCCATCATCAATGAGTTAACCATTTGCTGATTATATTGTCTTAATTCATCAATTTTTTTCTGTTGTTCAATTAAACCTTTCCTATAACTCTGCTTGACAATGTCATTAACATCATTTGACAAGGCTTTTAATGGTTCACTTACAATAGCAGATGAGATATTATTTTGATTGGACTTAATAGCAAAGCTAGATCCTGATATATAAAAATAGCTAAAAATAGGCAATCCCATCAATAATATAAATAGAGAGATAGCAACAGAACGAGACAGGTTAAAGTTAATTGACCTTCCCGATTTTTTTCGAATTAATATTATGTTTAGCATTGGTCTTATTTATTTTTTATTTGATCTTATTATATGCAAAATATACTATAACACTCCAACACAGGACACTTTAGTGAAAAAAGTATTACAACAACCCTCAGAAAAAATTGAACGATTACTTCAACATAAACGCTATCTTGATTATTTATCAAAGCGCTTATTGAGTTATCTGCCAGATGAATTTGCAGAAAAACTATCGGTACTTGGATTAACCGATTCCAAAACAAATAGAAAAGTGGGAAAACAAGTATTGCTGGTTTCAGTCAACAGTGCAGCCTGGGCCAGCAAACTACGTTTTTATCTGCCTTCACTAAAACGTTCTCTCTGTGCTGAAGCTCAATTTAGCCATATCCAGGCCATTAGAATCAAGGTGCGTTCTAATCAAACAAACCACAACCATGAACCTGCAAAAAAAACGAATAACTTAGTTTACTCAAATGCTTCAGCAAAAATAGTAGCAAGCAGTGCACAACATATTATAGATGAGGAACTCAAATCTTCATTATTACGTTTATCACAACATATTTCAAAGGCTCAGTCATAAGCCCTTACAAAGGTGCTACATTTAAACTTGATGTTTAATAAAGCAATTAAACAGCAGCTGTTACCGACTTCATATAAGAAATAGGTGCTAGTTTTTCATCTTCAAAGATAACTTCTTCCCATGCTGACTTATCAGCCAGTAGTTTTCGCAAAATTTTATTATTCAATGCATGACCTGCTTTATGACCACTAAAAGCACCGATTAGACTACTACCTAACAAGTACAAGTCACCAATAGCATCAAGAATCTTATGTTTAACAAACTCGTCTTCGTAACGTAAACCATCTTCGTTAAGAATTCGGTATTCATCCATAACAATGGCATTATTCAAACTACCACCCAATGCCAGATTGTTAGCCCTTAATTGTTCTATCTGATTCATAAAGCCAAAAGTTCTGGCTCTACTCACTTCACGTACAAATGAAGTGGAAGAAAAATCCATTTCAGAGTATTGTGGCCGCCCTTGTATCACAGGGTGTTCAAAATCAATAACAAATGAAACTTTAAAGCCTTCATAGGGTTCAAATCTTACCCATTTATCACCTTCTTCAACAACTACATCACGCTTAATACGTATAAAACGCTTAGCTGCTGACTGTTCAACAATACCAGCAGATTGTAATAAGAAAACAAAGGGCCCAGCACTGCCATCCATAATGGGAACTTCTGAAGCAGAAAGATCAACATATGCATTATCAATACCCATACCAGCCATAGCAGAAAGTAAATGCTCAACTGTGGAAATTTTTACACCATCTTTCTCCAATGTAGTCGACAAAGTAGTGTCACCAACATTTTCAGCTCTTGCTGGTATATCCACAGACTCATCCAGATCAACCCGACGAAAGATAATCCCCGTATTTTCAGCTGCAGGCCTTAAAGTTAAATAAACTTTTTCCCCTGAATGTAATCCGACACCAGTTGCTTTAATGCTATTTTTCAACGTACGCTGTCTTATCATCTTTGGTTTCCCTGAGTAATAAACATATGTATTAACTCGTTATTATATCTTAAACAAGAAGTGTTTTCCAATACGATTCTTAGCCGCTAAATTTCATACCATCACAACATTACCATCTTAAGCCCATTTATTAATCATTTTGACGACGTAAAAATGCAGGAATATCAAGGTATTTTAAATCTGCAGATTCACTTGCAAATTCACCACCCGCAGCCTGTTTCATTGTTACTGGCTCATCTTCAATAATTGCAGAACTTTCAACTGAGACGGTCATAGTTTCTTCTGTTTTAGTAGAAACTAACTTAATACCTGATTTTCCTACAAGAGATGCTGATTTGCTGCCAATACCCGTAGCGACGACAGTAACACGCATTTCACCATTCATTTCTGCATCAATAACAGTACCAACTACCACAGTGGCATTTTCAGATGCAAAGTCCTTTATGCAATTCCCCACCTCTTCAAATTCACCAATCGACATATCCATACCTGCAGTCACATTTACCAGAATTCCCTTAGCGCCTGCTAAATCAACATCATCAAGTAACGGGCTGGAGATTGCACGTTCTGCCGCAACAGATGCACGTTCTTCGCCTGTCGCACAACCGGTTCCCATCATCGCCATACCCATTTCTGACATCACTGTTCGAACATCCGCAAAGTCAACATTAATCAAACCAGGACGGGTAATCAGCTCAGCAATACCCTGAACTGCATTTAATAATACATTATTGGCTTCCTTAAAGGCATCCAGTAAAGTTGTTCCCTTACCCAGTACAGATTGCAATTTTTCATTAGGAATTATAATCAGTGAATCTACATATTCACGTAATTCAGTAATACCATCATCTGCCTGCTTCATACGACGAGGACCTTCCCATGGGAAAGGTTTAGTCACAACAGCTACTGTTAATATACCCATTTCTTTTGCCAGCTCTGCAACGATTGGTGCAGCTCCAGTTCCAGTACCACCACCCATTCCAGCAGTAATAAATAACATATCAGTACCGGTAATAGCTTCCTTTATACGCTCTCGATCTTCAATTGCAGCATCACGGCCTACAGCAGGATTGGCTCCAGCACCTAAACCTTTGGTGATTTCATTACCAATTTGCAATAGTGTATGTGAAGATGAATTTGATAAGGCCTGTGCATCTGTATTAGCACAAATAAAATCAACACAATCTAAATTGCTGTTCGCCATATGCTCAACTGCATTACCACCACCGCCACCAACACCCATGACTTTTATAACTGCACGATCACTTGTTGTATCCATTAATTCAAACATTCTACCTACCCCTTCTTTATTATCAACGAAATATCATAATTAACAATATTTACTAGCTGTCAAAAGTTTCCACGAAACCACTGACTAATTTTAGAAAATATTCCAACTTCTTCATCAAAATCAGTACTACCATGTTGCTGATTCTGGTTACCACATAAAATAAGTCCCACACCTGTTGCATAGAGTGGGTCTTTAACCATATCTGTTAACCCATCTATTTCCTGAGGCACTCCTATTCTCACCGGCATATGAAATACCTCTTCTGCCAATTCAACAGCACCTTCCATTTTTGCACTACCACCGGTAATGACGACACCAGCCGCACAAAATTCTTCCAGACCACTACGCTGTAATTCATTTTTTATCAAAGTAAATAACTCTTCATAACGTGGCTCAACTACTTCAGCCAAAACCTGTCTCGCTAAACGCCTTGGAGGACGCTCACCAACACTGGGCACTTCTATCATCTCATCCGGATTGGTCAGTTGACGCAGGGCACAGGCATATTTAACCTTAATTTCTTCAGCATATTTTGTCGGTGTTCTTAAGGCGACAGCAATATCATTAGTCACCTGATCTCCTGCCACAGGAAACACTTTACTATGACGAATAGCCCCATTCATTAAAACTGCCACATCTGTGGTACCACCACCAATATCAACTATGCAAACACCTAATTCTTTTTCATCTTCGGTTAATACCGAATTACTTCCAGCCACCTGTTCTAAAATGATATCATCTACTTCTAGGTGACAGCGGTGAATACACTTAATTACATTTTGCACAGCACTATCAGAACCGGTGACCATATGCACATCAACTTCCAGGCGAACTCCTGACATACCAACAGGTTCACGAATGCCACCCTGATCATCAATTAGAAACTGTTGCGGAAGTACATGTAATATTTTTTGATCAGTTGATATAACAACCGCTCTGGCTGCATCCATCACTCTATCTAAATCATCAGCACTCACTTCTTTATCACGAATGGCCACCATTCCATGAGAATTAAAGCTATTAATATGGCTCCCTGCAATACCCACATAAACTGAATGTATTTCACACCCCGCCATGAGTTCTGCCTCTTCAACAGCTCGTTTGATGGAATTAGCAGTAGATTCAATATTAACCACAACCCCTTTTTTCATTCCTCTTGATGCATGTCTTCCCATTCCTATAATGTCAATATTACCCTCAGCGCTGACTTCTGCCACAATAGCAGTCACATTAGAGGTTCCTATATCCAACCCAACAATAAGCTGTTTCTCATTTCGCTTAGTCATATGCCCTGCCTATCCCCATTATTCGTTTGCATATTGCTTTCATCATTTGTTACTTTCCATTTAACACTAAAACCATTACTAAAACGTAGATCTGCATAATCCACCTGATCAAAATATTTTGATAATTGATTAGAAAAAACATCAATATATTGATGCAAGTTTTGCATCACATTTTCTTTGCCTAACTTGATTACAATGCCATTATTCAAGGTAATCAACCAACTTCTACGTCCATTCATACCACATTGCTGCACTCTACTCTTTAATTTCTTTAAGCTATTATTAATTTTGACACAGGTTTCTAAAATAATTTTTGCATTCATTTCAGGCCCGCTTAATACTGCCATCCGATTAAACTTTTTTGTCTGTTTATCGGTAAGTTTTGGATAAAAAATAACACCATTCCTACTTAATAATTCAATATCATTCTGACTATGTTGTGGATTTTTTTGCACATTATCTATTGAGATCCAACGACTAATAGGTTGATATTCTTTAATAGAAACCAGTAATTTATCCGGCCAAAATTTTCTTACTCTCACCTCTTCTACCCATGGTAAACTGGATAATAATTCAGAGCGAAACTTATCAATATCAAGACTAAAAAAGCCACCATTGACAGCCTTGCTGGCAATAACTTGTAACTCATTACTTTTCTGATTCTTTAACTGATTTTCCAGTTTCACTTGTTTAATAGGAAAACTATCCGGCTGATACAACCAATCAACAAAAAACCAACTCGAAACAAGTACCACCATAAAAATAACAATAAACAATATTTTAGGTAAGATATAAACCATCGTGTCTTCTACTACCTGTTGCTTAACCTTTCTTTTTTCCTTTGTTTTATTGGACATGATGTCTAGTCTATTTATTATTTGCAGTCGCTAAAATCTGCACTATTAATTCTTCAAAGTTCAAACCTGATACTTTAGCCGCCATTGGTACCAGACTATGACTGGTTAAACCCGGCACCGTATTGATTTCAATCAGCCATGGCTGACCTTGTTCATCACATATAAAATCAACTCTTCCCCAGCCTTTAGCACCCACACTATTAAATGCCTGCAATACCAATGACTGATACTGTTGCTGCTTTTCTTTAGTCAGATCACAAGGACAATGGTATTGTGTATCATCATTAATATACTTGGCCTGATAATCATAAAATTCTCTGGATGTTTCTAATTCAATCAGAGGCAAAGCCTGTCCATTTAAAACTGCACAGGTATATTCTTTACCTGTAATCCACTTTTCTACTAAAATCTGCTCATCATGTTCTGCAGCAATTTTCAAAGCATCAGATAACGACGATTTATCAACAGCCTTATTCATACCTATACTGGAACCTTCATGAAGAGGTTTAACCATTACTGGAAAGCCTAATTGTTCAGCAATTTCCATCACTCTTTTTTCAGATACGTCTATACTCTCAACCAATTCAAAAGCTGGAGTAGGGAGCTTATTTCCTGACCATAATAACTTGCTGCGTAATTTATCCATCCCAATGGCAGAAGCTAATACACCACAGCCGGTATACAGAATTTCCTGTGCTTCCAGAACTCCCTGTATCACACCATCTTCACCACCACGACCATGCAGTGCTATAAAGGCGATATCAAATTTTTCACTATTAATCTGCTGACATATATTTGTTTCATTGTCCTGCTTAAAACTTACATCTATAGCAAATGCATCAATCCCCTGATTTTGCAAGGCAATTAGTGCCGCTTTGCCACTATTTAGCGAGACTTCACGTTCAGCTGAATCACCACCCATCATGACCGCAACACGGACATTTTTTAAATGATTTTCCTCTGATACGTTCTTTGTATAGTGTGTATTCATTCTAGCCTTCCGCTTGCCCAATAATACATACTTCTGTTTCTAATTTGACCTGATGCTGTTGATAAACTGTCTCTTGTATTTTCTTAATCAAAGTTTCCACATCACAGGCTGTTGCCTTATTTTTATTAATAATAAAATTGGCATGTTTCTCTGACACTTGTGCATCATTTATTGATAATCCTTTTAAACCACATGACTCAATTAAACGAGCCGCAAAATCATTTTTCGGATTCTTAAAAACCGAGCCGGCATTAGCTTGCTTTGTTGGTTGTGTTGCCGCTCTTTTTGCCAGTAATTGTTTAATTTCCTGCTTACTTTTCTTTAAGCCATCAGCATCTTTATGAAATAAAAATTTAGCTTCTACAAACCACTCCTGCTGTATTTTTTTCAATTCAGCTTTTCTATAGCCAATATTAAAATCATCGGCCGTTCTAATTAGTTTCTCACCCTGACGATTAATCATCGTTACATTTTTTACAAATGACCAGGTTTCACTACCAAAGGCTCCTGCATTCATGGCCAATGCACCACCAATAGTGCCTGGAATACCTGACAAAAATTCAGCACCATTCACACTTTCATTGGCTGCTTTACGAGAAAAAAGCGCACTGGCTAATCCTGCCTGAGCTAATATTAAACATTCTTTTGTCTGAGCATCACATTCAATATTAAAATTATTCAATACACCATTAGTACAAATAACAACACCTTTTATTCCGCCATCTCTAATCAGTATATTACTGCCTAGACCAAGCCAATATACCTCTATTTCTTTTTCTAATAATTTTAAAAAAATTTGTAAATCTTCAATAGATAGCGGCTGATACAAACATTCTGCAGTGCCTCCTATACGCCATGTTGTATAACGTGACATAGGAACATCCCAGATTAACTTACCTGATAAAACACCCTTTTTCTGAGCATCTATTAAGAAATTTCTCAATGATAATTGAACATCAGAGCTCATTTATTTTATCCATTTTAAAAGATTCATAAATACCTGCTCCTATAGCACCAACATTACCCGCACCTATGGTAAGTAAAATATCATCCTGCTTAATAGCAGCAGATAAAAACTCATTAATTTCACTATGCTGATCAATAAAAATAGGATCAACCTTGCCTCTATTTCGAATAGAACGACTCAGTGAGCGTGCATCTGCACCAATAATGACTTCTTCACCGGCTGAATAAACTTCTAATAACAAGAGCTGATCAACCTGGCTTAAAACATGTACAAAATCTTCAAAGCAATCTCTTGTTCTGCTATAACGATGCGGTTGAAATAAAACCACCAAACGTTTATCAGGCCAGCCACTACGTATCGCCTGAATAGTGGCTCCCACTTCTGTTGGATGATGTCCATAATCATCAATCAATAATGCATTTTTACCATTAATATTAAGCTCACCATACATTTGAAAACGCCGGCCAATCCCTTCAAAATTAGCCATGGCCTGGATCATTTTTGCTTTTTCAACACCCAGCTCACCGGCAACCGTAATAGCTGCTAAAGCATTCTGAACATTATGCAAACCCGGCATATTTAATATCACATCAAAACAGTCTCTATGCTTTCCACTGCCATCCTTGCGTGACACAGTAAAAGAAGTCTTATCCAGTTTTTGCATAATGTTATACGCCTGAATATCTGCAGCATCATTATTTAAACCATATGTTCTAACAGGCTTGCTGATCTTATCTACCATTTCGGCAACTACTTCATCATCAATACATAAAACAGCCAGACCATAAAAAGGTAGTTGATGTAAAAATTCACTAAAAGTAGATTTTAATTTCTCAAAATCCCCACCATAAGTATCCATGTGATCCGCTTCAATATTGGTCACTACTGAAATGGTTGGCTGTAAATGTAAAAAAGAAGCATCACTTTCATCAGCTTCAGCCACCAAGTACTTACTCGCACCTAATTTTGCATTGGTACCTGCACTAATCAACTTACCACCAATCACAAAAGTCGGATCCATTCCACCCTCAGCCAAAATACTTGCCACCAGGCTAGTTGTGGTGGTTTTCCCATGAGTTCCGGCAATAGCAATGCCATAACGAAAACGCATTAACTCCGCCAGCATTTCAGCTCGCGGAATAATTGGAATCCTTAATTCTCTAGCCTGTAAAACTTCAGGATTATCCTGATTCACCGCTGTAGAGGTCACTACCACATGGGCCTCTTTTACCTGACAGGCATGATGTCCATGATATATTGTTGCCCCGGCTTTTTGTAAATAATCAGTTACTTTACTTTTTTGTAAATCAGAACCTGAAACCTGATAGCCCATATTAAGTAAAACTTCTGCAATACCACTCATACCGACACCACCAATACCTATAAAATAGATATGTTTGATGCGTCCCATTGAAAGTTCTTCATTCTCAATTCTACTATTATCATTCATTATTTTTCAGCCTGTTGCATACATGCCTGAGCCACGACTTGTGCTGCATTTTTGATAGATAACTGGCGTGCTTTACACGCCATATCAAATAGTGTTTGTTTATCTAAGTTCTTAATCAGATCAGCCAGCTTTTCTTTACTTAATTCATCCTGTTGTATTAAAAAAGCAGCACCCTCATCTGATAAATAATGTGCATTAGCAGTTTGGTGATCATCTACCGCATAAGGAAAAGGCACCAATAATGAAGCGACACCAGCCGCTGCAATTTCACTAATAGTTAAAGCACCCGCACGACATATAACCAAATCAGCCCATACATAATTAGCAGCCATATCAGCAATAAAAGCCATAACTTCTACATCAATATTGATATCTTTTAAATCATTATAATTTTCTGTTGTTGCTAATAAATTATTTTCACCACACTGATGACGTACATTAATAGCAGTAAAATCTTTTTCAAACTGACCTTCTTTTAATAAACTCAAAGCTTCCGGCACCGTCTTATTCAATGCAGTGGCTCCCAAACTACCACCAACCACCAGAATATTTAATGCTGTTTGTTCTGCCTGAAACCAATCTCCCTGATAACGCTGTTGTGGATCGTTAATTTCTACAATTTTCTTTCTCACCGGATTACCAATAACACTGAGCTTTTCCTGATTATAATTTTCCGGAAATGCTCCAGGAAAAGCAGAAAATACTTTCTTACTAAGACGATATAAAATTTTATTGGTTAAGCCGGCAATCGCATTTTGTTCATGTAAAACTAATGGCTTTTTTAATAACCATGCAACCAGACCACCAGGCCCTGTCACAAAACCGCCCATGCCTAAAATCACATCTGGTTTAACCTGCTGATAAACCTTAAATGTCTGAATAATTGCCTTAGTTAACTTAAAGGGTAATAATAATAAAGTCTTAATTCCCTTTCCACGCAAGCCACCAATATCAATAAAATTAATTTCATATGCATGCTCTGGAACCAGTCGTGACTCCATACCCTTTGCAGTGCCCAACCATTGAATATTGACACCCTTATCACGTAATACATCTGCCACTGCCAATGCAGGAAATATATGACCGCCCGTTCCACCAGCCATTATCAATACATTTCTTATCATGTAATGTTTGTCAGCAGTTGCCATTGGATTAGCTCACACCCTTTTTCAATAATATCTGTTTTGACATTAATAACTTTTTAAAATCTATCTTTTCAGAAAAAAGTTCATCAAAAAATATTCCTGCTAATGGATATTTATAACGAGCCTCATGATCTGCCCGTAAAATCAAAGCAATCACAATACACATCACCATCATACTACTACCGCCATAACTCATTAGAGGCAGTGTTAAACCCTTAGTAGGCAATATCCCCATATTTACCGCAATATTGACAAAAGCCTGAAAACCAATCCAAATAGATAAACCAAACATAATATAAGCAGAAAAAGTCTTATTCACCTTATCCGCTCTTTTTGCCAGATAAAAAATGCGACTGACTAACGCTGAAAATAAAGCAATCACACTAATAGCACCCAAACCACCTAACTCTTCCGCTAAAACCGCAAATAAAAAATCAGTGTGTGCTTCAGGTAAATAAAATAATTTTTGTATACTATTTCCCAAACCCACACCTAAAAACTCACCACGACCAAACGCAATTAAAGACTGTGTTAGCTGAAATCCCGTATTAAATGGATCTGCCCATGGGTCCATAAATGACTGTAAGCGCACTAAACGATATGGCTCAAATATAATGAGCAGATACACTGCAATACTTAATACAACAATCACTACCGCAAATTGCCAAAGCCTCACCCCGCCCAAAAATAATAAGCCTACCGATATCACACAAATAACAACCGTGGCACCCAAATCAGGTTCCATCAACAACAACACAGCGATAATTGCCATAATCACCATAGGATTAAAGAAGCCCATCATCTTAGTTTTAACCGCATCACTATGTCTGACCATATAGCCTGATAAATAAATAACCATTGCTAATTTAATTAATTCAGACACCTGCAAATTAAAAAATCCTAAGGGTATCCAACGAGCACTACCATTAATTTCCCGTCCAACACCTGGCACTAAAACCATAATAAGCAGAAATATTCCTATCCCTAATAAAATTGGTCCTGATTTTTCCCAAAATTTCATAGGTATAAATAATATAATCGCACCAATAAAAAGACCTAAGCCCGTAGCCATTAACTGGCGATACAAATAATAAAAAGGTGAACCAATATTTCTATCTGCAATCGAAATAGAAGCAGAACCCACCATAATAATCCCTAACACCATGATACTTGTTGCAAAAGCAATCACCCAAGGATCAAAGGACCACCTTTTTTCTTGCTTTGTAGAATTTTCAGATGGCATTTTTTAACGCCTCATTAATAGACTGCTGACTAGTCTGATAAAGTTTATTAACCTTTTCTTTAAAATCATCTCCACGTTGCTGATAATTCTGATACATATCAAAACTTGCACACGCAGGTGAAAACAATACAACATCACCCGGTTCAGCCAACTTATTTGCAGTCAATACCGCATCCTGCATCGAATCAACCATATATAAACTATCATCACCAGCACCTGCCTGTAGGGCACAATCTCTAATAATCACAGAGTCTACACCCATTAAAACAGTCGACTTAATTTTACGATTAATCACCTGACCCAATTCAGTAAAATCCGCATCCTTACCCATCCCACCGGCAATCAAAACCGTCGTTTTATCAACGCTTGATGCCTTATCAAAACCATCAATAGCAGCAATAGTCGCTCCAGTATTCGTACCCTTTGAGTCATTATAAAACTCAACATCATTTACCTTTGCCACCCATTCACAACGATGCTCAAGTCCTATATATTCCTTAATCGCATGACACTGTTGCTCTTCATCCAAACTCAAAGGCTCAAGCAAAGCCAGTGCCGCTAAAACATTCAAATAATTATATCGCCCCACCAACTTCATCTCATGAGCAGTAATAATTTTGTGCTGACCTTTCAGTAAATCACAATCATCATCAACAAACTGTAAACCATATTCATTTTCTTGCGGTTGCTGCTCACTAAAAACAATCACCGAATATTCTTCAGCCAATTGCTTAACCAACACATGCTTCATCGTAATGGCATCATCATCACCACTAACAACAGCATTATCTGTTTGACAATAAATGCTTTCCTTCACCTGTCGATAATCTTCCAGATCATCATAACGATCCATATGATCTTCACTGATATTTAAAACCGTCGCAGCAAGCGTTTTTAAACTATAAGTTGTCTCTAATTGAAAACTAGACAATTCCAGAATATAAAGGTCACTATTTGTCTCCAGTAAATTCAAAGCAGGAATTCCAAGATTCCCTCCCGCTACAGCTTTCACTCCACAATCATTAGCAATCTTCTCCACCAACGTCGTTACCGTACTTTTACCATTAGATCCAGTAATCGCAATCACTGGCTTATCCACCACCTGTGCAAACAACTCAATATCACCCAGAATAAAACAATTCTTTTCTCTCAATTGATCAAACAAAGCACCTCTTACAGAAACACCTGGGCTAACGATAATTTGCTCATATTGAGAAAACTCACTAATATTAAAATCACCTAGAAAACGCTCTGCTTCAGGGAATTCCTTTTTTACTTTTTCTATTGTAGGAGAACTCTTCTGAGCATCTGCTAGAGCTATCTCTGTTCCACGTTTATTCAAGTATCGAGCACAAGACAAACCACTCCCACCCAAACCAACGATTAACGTTGCTTTGGTGAAACTGAATTGCTTAGTTTGTACTGATGCGTTATTCATTTTTTCTTTTTTCTTTTTTCTTTTTTCTTATGATTAATTTAAAATCAAAATATCCAACCCCCCTCAATCACCCTTCTGAAGAAAGGGACGTTAAGAGCACTACACCGAACATGTTTCTATTTCTTATCTTTTATTTTGATAACTACTAACCTACCACCAACTAAAGTCTTATTATTACTTGTTTTTATTTCCTAGAACTGTCTGAACGAAGTGAGTTTTCTAGGTAATAAAAACGAGTAAACATAAGGCTCAACTGTTATTGACAACCACTAACGAATCTTCAACGACGCCAAGCCAATCAACACCAAAATCACCGTAATAATCCAAAACCGCACAATAATTCTAGGCTCTGGCCAGCCTTTTAACTCATAATGATGATGAATTGGTGCCATTCTAAAAATTCTACGTCCGGTCAATTTATAGGAAGCCACCTGTAAAATGACAGAAACCGTTTCCATCACAAACACACCACCCATAATAAATAAAACAATCTCCTGCCTAACTACTACAGCAATGATCCCTAAACTTGCACCAAGTGCTAAAGCACCCACATCACCCATAAATACCTGTGCTGGATAAGTGTTAAACCATAAAAACCCCAAACCTGAACCTACAATGGCTGCACAAATCACAACAACTTCTCCAACACCTTCAATATAAGGAATACCCAAATAAGCTGCAAAATTTACATTACCCGTTAAATAAGCAAAAATTCCAAAAGCTCCTGCAATCATTACCGTTGGCATAATAGCCAAACCATCCAGACCATCCGTTAAATTCACCGCATTACTACTACCTACAATCACCAGATAAGTGAATAAAATATAAAAAGGTCCTAAATCTAGAAAAACATCCTTCATAAATGGAATTAACAATAGTGTTTCATTAGAACTTTGTGCTGTAGTATATAAATAAAAAGCTGCCCCAAAACCAATCAAACTTTGCCAAAAATACTTATATCTTGCAATCAGCCCCTTAGTATCCTGATGAACAATCTTTTTATAATCATCAATCCAACCCACTACACCAAACAATAAAGTAACCAGTAAAACCACCCAAATATAACGATTACTTAAATCACCCCACAGTAAAGTACTGATAGCAATGGCTATCAGAATGAGTGTTCCACCCATAGTAGGAGTACCGGCCTTACTAAAATGAGATTCTGGTCCATCATCTCTCACCACCTGTCCCATCTGCTTAATACTTAGCTTTTTTATAAAAAAGGGACCGACTAATAAAGCGATAGATAATGCTGTTAAAATACCCAAAATGGCCCGCATTGTTAAATATGAAAAAACATTAAAAACACTATAAAACTGAGATAAATATTCCGTCAAAGCAAATAACATTAGTGAGCCATCTCCATCGCTGATACGATACTTTCCATTGCCATCCTTCGTGAGCCCTTAACCAAAATCAACTCATTGTCATGAAACTGTTCTTTTATACTATTAATTAACTCTTGTTTATTATCAAAATGAACTGCTTTCATATCACTTTTATTCAAACCATTCATTTGCGCGCAATAAGCTTGATGAGTTTCCCGGGTATAATCTCCAACCGTTAGTAATTGCTCAATACCTAAATAAGCAATATCACTGCCCAATTGATAATGAAGCTGTTTTGATTCATCACCCAACTCACCCATATCACCTAAAATAAGTACCATTTTATTTTCAGTATTCTGCTGTCCAGCAATTTGTTTCAATGCATCAATCCCTGCTTTGACCGAACCCGGATTTGCATTATAAGTATCATCAAATATGAGCGAGCCATGTAAACCAGCTTTACGTTCAAAACGCCCTGACACATCATCAAAATTCTCTAAACCATTTTTTACATCTGCTAGACTGCAACCAATAGCAATACTAGCTGCTGTTGCAGCTAAGGCATTATAAATATTATGCTGCCCGAATAAATTGATTGATACTGACTGCTCACCTAATGATGTTTTTATTTTCAATTCAATACCATTTTCTTTTTTTTGATAGTGTGCACTTACATCTGCTGTATTATTTAAACCAAAAGTGACTACTTTAACTCTTCCTTCTAGTTCTGCCTGCTGGTTACACTTTATCCATTGAACCGCAAATTTATCATCAGCATTTATAATCGCTATACCCTGTATATTATCCCGAAGAGCAATGCCACTATATATTTCAGACTTGGCCTGGGCCACACCCTCAATAGAACCAAAACCTTCAATATGAGCATGTGCTGCATTGGTAATCAAGGCTACATCCGGCTGTACTAATTTAACCAATTGTAAAATTTCACCCTGATGATTAGCACCAATCTCAATAACTGCCGCTTTATGAGCAGTATTTAATCTCATCAGAGTCAATGGAACGCCAATATCATTATTTAAATTACCCAGTGTTGCTAAAACAGAGTCATGTTCGTTAAACGCACATTTCAAAATAGATGAAGTCATTTCCTTAACTGTGGTTTTGCCACAACTGCCGGTAATGGCAATCACTGGTAAAGTAAACTTTTGTCGCCACAATAAAGCGATTTTTCCTAAAACCGTACGTGTATCAGTCACTATTAATTGTGGCAATTCACTGGCCACTTTTCTTTCAACAATCAGTCCACAAGCACCTTGTTCTTCCGCCTGATCAATAAATTCATGTGCATCAAAGTTATCACCCTTGAGCGCTACAAAAACATCACCTTTTTTGATAGTCCGGGTATTAATGCTCAGCCCGGAAAACTTCACATCATTTGCGGATAAAGCTGATTTACTTTCAAAAACGACATCTAAGGCACTCACCAGTTCTGAAAAATGAATACTTAATGACTGATTAATATTTGAATGTTGATTATTCATTAATGCAAACACTCATTGGATTTTACAACACCTTGCTCAATTGCAGCCAAGATACAGGCTTTATCACTAAAAGGACGTTTTACACCTTGAATATCCTGATAATCCTCATGTCCTTTTCCAGCCACTAAAATAACATCATCCATATTGGCGTATTGAATGGCTTTTTTTATCGCCTGTTCTCTATCGACTTCTACAATAATAGGTTTCGTATCATTAAAACCCTGCATAACATCATCAATTATTTGCTCTGCTGATTCAGTGCGAGGGTTATCGGATGTCACAATCACTTTATTAGCCTGTGCTTCTGCAATCTGAGCCATTAATGGTCGCTTACCCTTATCACGGTCACCACCACAACCAAATACACAGATCAGCTGGCCCTGAGTATGTGACTTAAGAGCCATTAAACTTTTTTCCAGAGCATCTGGTGTGTGAGCATAATCAATAACCATTAAAGCCTGTTCTTTATCTATGCCAACCTTTTCCATACGACCTGGAACGGTAGAGACTTTAGCAAGCTGGGCTGCTATCTGATCTAATGCATATCCCTGCTGATTTAAAACAGCAATGCTAGCTAATAAATTATCAATATTAAAATCACCCAGTAATCGAGTCTTTATAGAGTAAGATTTTTCTGTTTTTGATTGCTGACCCAGTTCAAATGAAATACCTTCATTACTCATCACAATATTATCTGCAAAATAATCTGCTTTTTTATTTTCTTTTGAGTAAGTCACAATAGAAACACTATTTTGAGCTTTGCTAACATCTGCAATAATTTTTTCAGAAAAAACATCATCTAAATTCAGTACAATATGCTGTATAGATGAGAACTGAAATAACTTTAGTTTTTCATCACCATAGCTATTTATATCACCATGATAATCGAGATGATCACGACTCAAGTTTGAAAAAACAGCAGTGTTAAATTCCACGCCATTCACACGTCCCTGAGCCAATGCATGTGATGAAACTTCCATCACTACAGTATTAACACCCTGCTCTTTAAATTCAGCCATCAGCGCCTGCAATGTCACCGCATCAGGTGTTGTATGTGTACTTTTTTCTAATTCACCATAAATTCCATTACCCAGGGTGCCAATGACTGCACATTTTTTTGCTTCTGATGATGACTCAGTCTGCTCTATTGTAGAAATTGTTTGTGCGATAAAGTGTGATATTGATGTTTTACCATTAGTTCCAGTGATGCCTATCACACCCATTGCATGACTGGGATGCTGATAAAACCGTGAGGCTATCTCACCTATTTTTTCATGTAACAAGTTAATTCTAATTAATGGAACTTCTGCACGTCCTTTAACAACACAGCTAGCCGGCATCTCATTCAATTCTTCAGTAGGCTCCCAGAGAATCAATGACGCACCACGATTAATTGCATCTCCTGCATAGGCAATACCATGTTGAGGCCATTTTTTTGTTTGCTTGTTTGTCACAATACAACGTCCGGCACTTGCCAAAAACAAAAAACCCTCATGTACTTTATTACTATTATCAGATAAGCCTTTGAAAGCTGGCTTGTACTTTTTGAACTCACTAAGATCAACAAAACCATCTAACAGAGTCTGTAGATGGTTTTGTTGAGAAGTTTTTTTTTGCTTCAGGCCATTGTCTTTTTTGGTCTGAATCACTACCGGGGGTAAAGTTAAATTCATCCCTTCCTCCCGATACTTTCTTCTATTTGGGAAACAATGTCTGGCTGGCTAATATCATCAGGTTCTATATTCAAAAACCTCAAGGCACCGGACATGACATCAGAAAAAGCGGGAGCTGCCACCAGGCCACCATAATAAACACCATTGCTTGGCTCATCTATCATCACGACAATGGCAAGCTTAGGCTTATCAACGGGTGCAAATCCGGCAAAAACAGCACTATAGCTTTTCTTAGTATAACCACCATGTTTAGAAGCTTTTTTCACCGTACCTGTTTTTCCTGCAACCTTATATCCAACCACTGCAGCTTTAGGAGCAGTACCGCCTTTTTTAACCACTCCTTCCATCATCTTACTGACTTGCTTAAGAGAGCGAGAAGATAAGCTGACTTTTTCTACTATTGTTTGCTGCTGCACATTCGCAGATTCTTGTTGAACATCACCAGTAGATAAAAATGTAACTGGTTTTTTCTCACCCTCTCTGGCAATCATGCTATATGCATTGGTCAATTGCAGATTTGTCACAGACATACCATAACCAAAAGATAATACCGCCTGCTCAATTTTAGAAATACGTCTTGGTTGTTTTAAACGGCCAGCTGACTCTCCAGGAAAACCACTTCCGGTATCACTGCCAAAACCAAAACTATAAAAAGTATCCCATAGTAATGGTTTGGGTAAAGACAAAGCTATTTTTGCAGTACCTACATTGCTGGATTTTTGTAATACCTTTGAAACATCAATAGTACCATTAGCATGAGTATCTTTAATGGTTTTACGTCCAATCATAAACCAGCCATCACCAGTTTCAATTTGTGTACCAGGACTAAATCGACCACTATTTAAAGCTGCTGCAATAGCAATAGGCTTCATAGTTGAACCAGGTTCAAATAAATCAGCAATGGCTCGATTACGATATAATTGTGTTTTTCTATCTTCTGCTCTATTAGGATTAAAACCCGGCTGACTAGCCATGGCCATAATCTCACCGGATTCAATATCTAACACAACAATTGAACCTGATTTTGCCTTGTGTTTTTGTACTGTTTTCTGCAATGTTTTATAAGCCAGATATTGAATACTACGATCAAGACTCAGAATTAATACTTTTCCAGGTTGCGGTGCACTGATTTGTTCTTCAATAGAGATAATTCTACCCAGGCGATCTTTTACAACTCTTTTACTACCTGATACACCACTAAGCCATTCATCATAAGCCAGCTCCATGCCTTCCTGACCATTATCATCAACATCGGTAAAACCCAGTACATGACCAAATACTTCACCATCAGGATAAAAACGTTGATATTCACGCTGCGTATGAATTTCATTAATAGATAATGCCATTACTTTCTGAGCTAAATCAGGGCTAATACGACGTTTAATATAAACAAATTCTTTATCAGCACGTTTCTTTATTTTATTTTTGAGGGACTGACTATTGAGATCCAGTATTTTAGCTAATTGATAAATCTGACTATTCTTTTGATTAGCTCTTTTATCAGTATGTTGGCTAAACTCTCTGGCATTAATCCATATAGAGGAAACCGGTGTGCTGATAGCCAGAGGATAACCATTTCTATCCGTAATCATGCCTCGATGAGCAGTCACGTCTAATTCTCTTAATACTCTGGCATTGCCCTGATCTTTTAAAAAGCTTTTATTTAAAACCTGTAGGTCCAATACCCGCCAAACAAGCACACACACAACCAGCATCAGGATAAAATAAACAAAATTTATCCTATATGCTTGAATCTCAGTTGTGTGCTTAGTTTTTGCCATTTTATAAAATTTAAAACCTTATTTTATTTTTAAATAAATCACATCTTTTGCATCAGGAATAAACATCTCCAGCTTTTCCTTTGCAATACTTTCTATACGACTATGGGTTGCCCAGGTATTTTGCTCAAGTTGTAATTGGCCCCATTCTATTTCCATATCATCTCGCTGCTTTTCCAGTTGCAATACTTCAACAAACAGCTTGCGATTATAATGCTTGGTATAAACCACGCTGATTGCTGAGATGAAAGTAATAATCAGTAAAATATTCAGCAAGAAAAACTTAGCACTCATACATACCTAACATATCATTCAGCCTATAATTTACTGGCAACTCTTAATACTGCACTTCTGGCTCGAGGGTTAACCGTCAACTCCTCTTTACCTGCTTTGACTTTCTTACCTATTAACTTCATCTTGCGTTCAATATCCGCTTCAATGACAGGCAAATCCGGTGGTAATTTCTTACCTTCTGCCATACGCCTAAAAAAGCGTTTAATCTTTCTATCTTCTAATGAGTGAAAACTAATAACGACTAAATTTCCACCCTTTGCCAGACATTGATAGCTTTGCATTAAACACTGGTCTATATCATCCAGCTCATTATTAATAAAAATACGAATACCCTGAAAGCTTCGTGTTGCAGGGTGCTTTTTCTTTTCCCAGCGCGGGTGAGCCTGCTTAATAATTTCTGCTAATTGTTTAGTATCAGTTAAAGGCTGTTCTTTTCTTGCCCAGACTATAGCTTTTGCTATACGCCTTGAATAACGTTCTTCACCATACTCATATAATACATTGGCAATTTCTTCTTCTTTTGCCTTATTAATCCATTGACTGACATTAACACCAATCTGATCATTCATACGCATGTCTAAAGGGCCAGACTGCTGAAAACTAAAACCTCGTCTGGGATCATCTAATTGTGGGGAAGACACGCCCAAATCTAATAATATCCCTGATATTTTTCCACAAAGGTCATGCTGTATTAAATAATGTTCCAATTCCGCAAATGAGCCGTGGTGTATTTTAAACCTAGGCTCATCACTATATTTTTCTTCTGCTATTGCAATTGCATGAGGATCTTTATCAAAAGCAATTAATTGTCCTGAGTCACCTAATTGATCTAATATGAATTGTGAATGTCCACCACAACCAAAGGTACCATCAACATAAATACCCTGTGAGTCAATTTCTAATGCTACAATCGCTTCATTAAGTAATACGGGCTTATGTTCAAAATTATTTTCTGGCATTAGTTTTTATAGTTAAACGCTGTTGTTAATAACAGTTAAGAACAATTATAAGGAAAGAGCTTCTAATTCCTCAGGCAACTCCAACTCTTCCTCATCATCCCACTCATCATTCCAGTTCTCTTCATTCCACACTTCAAATTTATTACCAATACCCACTAAAACAATTTGCTTGGTCAGATTATTTTTTTCACGTAGATATGAAGGTAGATTAATACGCCCATTCTTATCCATATCACAATCTTCAGCATGACCTAAAATTAATCTTTTTAATTTCACTGCTGCTTTACTAATAGAAAGCTTAACTAACTTCGCTTCCACTTCTTTCCAGTCATTATATGGATAAATCACCATACGACGTTCTTGATCCAGCGTCACCACTAAACGACCATTACAATCTTCCATAAGACGTTCTCTATAACGACTGGGAATCGCTAAACGTCCTTTTGCATCAAGATTGAGTTTGCTTACGCCATTTAACATAGTAATTTTTATGCTTCTAATATTTATTTACGGGTTTTATCTGCTACAAAAAATAGCAGGTTTAAAATAGTATTTATGATATTTTGTGCCACTTTATTCTATTTTGATCCTATTTAAACCATTTTAATCCACTTTGCCCCACAATGCTACTATAGAAACTGTTAGAGTTAAGGTCAAGTGAAATTATTATTATTTTCAATTTTTTCTTGTAATGACAATAACTTAGAGCAATAACTTATAAACACAAAAGATATTTTGTTGTATTAAATCAATGAATTAAAGAATACTCTTAAGAAGTTAAATTAAAATGAATATTTTTTAAAATTAATATAAAAAATAGAGGTTTTTTGTACTGTGAAAGTTATCACTAAGTTCATAAATTAAGGACTAAAATTATCATATTAGAACGCAAAAATAGCACATTTAGAGTCTATTAATACTAATATTAACTAGATAGTGTATTTAGTTTTTTGTACATAAAATAAAGTCGCTTAAAAACAAAACTATTCAAGTGAAAAAGACTATGCTATTTTAATGGCACTTATTTTTAGCTTAGAGAAAATTATGCTCAGTCAATTACCTCATATGGAATTATGGAAACATTTTATTGAATTTTGTGCCATTCCACGCCCCAGCAAACAAGAACAATCCATCGTTACTTATATCCGCTTACAAGGTGAAAAACATGGTGCTGGAGTTGAGCAGGATGAAACTGGAAATATTTTACTGCGAGTGCCTGCAACTGGAAATTATGAAAAATCTCCCATTACTGCTTTGCAAAGTCATGTAGACATGGTGGCTCAAGCCAATAGTGATAGCCAGCATGACTTCACAAAAGATCCTTTACAATTACAAATAGTAGATGGATGGTTAAAAGCCACTGGAACCACACTCGGTGCTGATAATGGTATTGGCTGTGCCGCTATGCTGGCCTTAATGACTGATAAAACAATTAAGCATGGTCCTTTAGAATTATTATTCACCGTAGATGAGGAAGCTGGCATGGGTGGTGCTTTTGGGCTACAAGCCGGTTGGCTCAAAGCTCAGCAATTATTGAATCTTGATACAGAAGAAGAGGGTGAAATATATATCGGCTGTGCCGGAGGTGTTGATATTAGCTCCTCATTAGAACTGCAATGGCAAGCCAGTCAGGGAGATTTACTCATGATCAGTTTAACTGGTTTATTAGGTGGGCATTCTGGAGTCGATATTCATGCAAACCGTGGTAATGCTAATATCTTATTAGCACAGGAACTACTTAGTCTTAGTCAGCATTTTGAGATTCAACTACAAAGCTTTAATGGTGGTACATTACATAATGCAATCCCACGTGAAGCCTTTGTAAATTTATTAACAACAGAAAGCGAAGCCCTTATAGAATGGATGAATAATCGCAATAGACAGCTTAAAGAACTCTATAAACAGAGCGAACCACAGATCACTTTAAGCGTTGAAAGTTTCACTATAGATGAAAGAAAGGCTTTATCAAACAATCAGACTACAGAATTATTAAGTCTTTTTGCCTCTCATCCCAATGGTGTTATCAAGTATTCAGATGATTTACCCGGTGTGGTTGAAAGTTCCAATAATCTTGGTATTATCAACTTAAACCCCGAAAAAGATCTCTCAATGCTCAATTTATGTCGCAGTGCCGATAATGGAGAACGCGATGCACATGCACTAAGAATTGCACACTACCAACAACAATTCGCTTGTAACGTAAAAATAAGTGGTGCCTACCTAGGCTGGAAACCAAACCGTAACAGTCCACTGCTAAAACAAGCTTTGACTCTATACCAAAAGCTATATAATAAAGAAGCTGTGATCCAGGTAATCCATGCGGGACTTGAGTGCGGTTTACTATCTGACGTCTACCCTGATTGTGATATTATCTCCTTCGGCCCCACCATTACCGATGCACACTCACCTCGAGAACAGGTCAACATAGACAGTGTAGATAAATTCTGGGATTATCTGATTAAAATTATTTGGGAGTTAGCAGAAATATCACCTTAAAAATATTCCCGACCTAAGTATTTTCCAATAGTGGAATGAGTCTGAACAAAGTGAATTTTTCTCAATCCAAATATCAGTAGTAGTCTTATCCACATATCCACATCCCTGAAATTGACCGGAGACGCTTGCGATATATCTCAAGGTCTATTTCTTGGGTTGTGGGTATGTGGATAAGGCGGACTTAGAGGCTAATTTCCTCTGTAGTTCCACTTAACTTATCTTTAATTCTCGTATCAATTGATTGAAATAGTGACCTGCGGGCTTTTTGCAGCCGTTGAGCCGATTGATTATCTGTCATTGCATAAGCAATTTTATCCATTATTTCAAAAATATTACCTTTCTTCAAATATTTTTCTGCTTCATTCAGTGATTTCAGCTTATCATAAGGAGTCATCATGCTCGTATAAGGATATTTCTTTCGTTGTTTACTTTTTTTATCCGTGATAATTTCAGGGAAAAAACAGG
>JAUJGA010000121.1:0-2950 GCA_042095675.1 Gammaproteobacteria bacterium | reverse complement strand
ATAAACACCTAAATATTTCCTGTCCTTCTTTATCTATGTATTTTTCAATATCACCATGCTCTTTATCATGATAATTTTTGGATTGTAATTTATTTATTACTTATTTAATTTGTACTTCTGCATTAGAAAAGAATGAAAAATATTGAGAATTTGTATATGCTATGTTCATAAGAGAGTGCTTTTTATGGGTTATGGTTTTAGGAAATTCATATGTACCATAAATTGCATTCTCTTTCTCTTTCACTTTATAATTTATTTTTATTATTGATTTTATTGATCTTTTTCCTTGATTTTGTCGCTCAAAAAATCTATACCCAAGGGGGTTTGAAGTATTTAACTTTAATATATAAACTCAAAACCAAAATATTCAACCCCTCAATCACCCTTCTACCAAAATTAGGCGCTCTTAGGCGAAGCAGGTGGAGGCTACTGGCTCTTAGCTTTTTGCAACTTCTCATAAGCCTCTAATAAACTCTGATGAGTCTGAAAGCCTTCTAAATTCATACCTGCATCAAATAAACCATCATATGCTTTTTTACCCTCTATCAAAGCCATACAACTTTCTATATTTGGGCGACCATATAAATTTTCCAGTCCTTCAAGGTATAAATCTTCCGTTCGATTATCATCCAGACGAATTTCCAATAGAGCAATCAGTGCCTGGTAGAAAGTAGCACGTTCAGCAGGCAGTTGATCCAACTCAACACACCATTGTGCCCATTCCAAAGCCTGCTCATGATCACCACAATGCAAAGCCAGCATCCCCTTTAACTCGCCTAAGCGCAATGATTCCCAAATACTTTTTGGATCAGCTGCAATACCAATCAAACCACACACATCCGAATGTTCACTAAATTCACTCTGTTCTAAATCATCCAGTAACTGTTCTGCCTGATCAGCATCCAGTTTTCCTAAAGAAAGAATTCTTTCTCTAAGCGCCATACCTTCATTATTATTTTGCCAGTATAATTCTTCAACGGGGTAAATTTCAGAAATACCAGGAATAATAATGCGACAACCATAAACACCTAAATATTCATAATCTGCAATATAAACAGACGTTTTTCCCTTACCGATAGTTTCATCCAGTATAGAAATTAAAAATTCACATTCTGACAAAGTATTATTGTCAAAATCCCAGTATACAAACTCATAGTCCTTTTCCTGCTTAAAAAAGTCATAACTGATTAAGCCACTTGAATCAATAAAATGAGTCTCCAAATTAATCGGATCAGCCACCGCCTCATCATCAAAACAAGGCGTTTGAAAACCATCTAAAGAATCCAGACGCCTTCCCTGCAGCAGTTCTGTCATAGTTCTATCCAATGCCACCTCAAAGCTGGGGTGTGCACCAAAAGATACCAGACTACGTCCACTGCCCGCCTCTATCATGGTAATTGCAATCACCGGATAAACACCGCCTAATGAGGCATCTTTAACTTCTATAATAAAACCTTCCTGCTCCAGCTCATGCTTAGCTTCCAATACTTTAGGAGACAAATCCAGAATATGTTCAGGAATTAAGGGTAGACTAATGCGCTCTGAAATAATGCGATTTTTCACATAACGCTCAAAAATTTCTGAAACAGCTTGCGTGCGTGCTTCCATCTTAGAATTACCGGCAGACATACCATTACTGACATAAAGATTGCCAATAATGTTCACTGGAAACCAGCTTGTTAGCTGATCAGCATAACGCACAAAAGGCAGGGCACAAATACCACGCTGGATATTACCAGAGTTAGTATCTACCAGTGATTCAGGCGTCAGTTTCTGTTCTGGATTATAAAAAGACCATAAGTCTTCACTTAACAGCCCTTTTGGCATCCCCCTGACATCTTTTTCAGCATCCAGAGCAAACCACTGCTCATTGGGATAGTGCACAAAGTCATCCTGCGCTATGCTTTGCCCAAGAAAATAATCAGCAAAAAAATAATTACAATTTAAGCGCTCAAAAAACTCTCCCAGCGCACTGGCCAGACAAGCATTTTTGCTGCTTCCCTTGCCATTAGTAAATAATAAAGGACAATTCTTATCCCGGATATTCACCGAATAAATATGTTTTACAGGATTAAGCCATAAGACTTCCTCAATATCAAAGCCTAGATGCTTCAACTGAGTCTGCATTTTCTCTATAGAGACTTCTAAAGCCTCATCCTTCCCTTTAATATAAGTCTTAGTCATTTTACTTCCAGCATGTTTTTCTAGGAGCTTGTCCGAGAATAGAAGCAGTAGCGAGGGGAAGCTGTTTTGAATCAGATTTTTCTATCATTTGAAGCCAATAGTTGTTCTATTAAATGAAAATGATAGGGAAATCTGGCCAAAATCAGCTTTTCCGCAGTAGGCTTTCTATTCTCGGACAAACTCCTAGGATAATAATCAGTATATTTATTACAACGTTAGACGGAACCTCAATGAGAATACCTAATAGGCTCTCAATATGTCAACAAAAATATCCTTATTCTTTTATCCCTGCCTGGATAGTTAAAAATAGATACTGGAACAAGTCTCAATGAAAACGTTAATAACTTAGGAGATTCCGTTGGTGCTTAATAGCTATGGTATGGATATTGAAAATGCCATTGGCGATTTTGAAGAATCTGAACTCAATATTACGACTTTAAGATAATGTTTCCACATATCAGAGCAGACATATTTTATGTTCTGTCAGTTTTCCTTTCCCAATTCTCTGAAACACTTCAATAAACTTTTTATGGTTCGCTTTTTTTCAACAAATAGCAGTCGCTTTTCATTTGGGTCAAGCTGATAAATCATCGTCAGATATTTATGACCTTTTCCATAATGAATTTCATCAACACCAATAGCTTATGTCTGGCTTAAGTCACGGTGAGACAGACCATATTCAACCATTTGTTTCACTGCTGTAAACACGTTATGCCAAGAGGTTTTGAAAGATTGTGCTACCTCTTGTCTGGATAATTTCTTTGCC
>JAUJGA010000120.1:0-5891 GCA_042095675.1 Gammaproteobacteria bacterium | reverse complement strand
TCTACAGCACAAGAATTTCGACAGACAATTGATGATTTTTTTGACAAAAAACTCCCTCAGATTGGTGATAGTTTAGGAAGTAGAATTAATGATAATTTTCAGGTGCTAATTTCTGCATCTTGAAGTGTAATGGGTATATATTTGACAATTATCGGTTGCGGTATTTCGATATTGTCTTTGTCTGTTTAGCTTAACATAAATGACCCTTGGTTGAATAAGTATTTGTAGTGATATTACCAAGGGTATACACATAATTTTTGGACTTGGTTTTGTGTTAAATCACACAGTTATAGGTTATTTAAAATACAAAGAAACTATTTAAATAAAATCTTTTCTATAAAAATCAACAAAATACCTGTTGGCATATTTATTGCCCTATTATGTGACTTTAGTCACACTCCAGTAAAGCAATTTATTAAGAGAAATAATATGTCTCCAAAATTTTTAAAGAAAACCTTGTCCCTTGCTGTTGTTTCAACATTATCTATGACATCGTCTATACTATTAGCAGAAAATTTAGGCACTATTAGTGTTCAATCAACAACTATTGATGACCGTTTTGAAAATAAACGAGATGAAGTTTCAAGTATTGGTATTATTTCCGGTAAAGAAATTGATAAAGATCACCCACAAAATGTTCAGGATATGTTACGACGTATTCCCGGCATTACTACTGAAGTACAAAATGGTGATTCTTTAAAAATCCATATTCGTGGTGTTGATAATCAGGTGTTTATGGGGGAGCGTCCGGGTGTCGCTGTGGTTATTGATGGCGTACCGGTTTTTGAAAGAACAGGTCGTGTGAAGATTGATTTGGATAATATTGAATCTATAAAAGTGATTAAAGGTGGTGCTTCCTATTTGTTTGGTGATGATGCTCTGGCTGGTGCAGTTATTATTACCACCAAACGTGGTGCTGATAATGCGGGTTATCGAGTAGATTTGGAAGGCGGATCAAACAAGTATAATAAGGAGTTATTCAGAGCCGGTTTTGAAAATGAACAGGCTAATGGTCATATTCAGGTTTCACATCGTGAAGCTGATGGTTATTATGATGATGCACGCTCAAAAACTGATTATCTTAATGGAAAACTACAGTATTATATTGATGACAGCAGTGATTTAACCTTGGGGATGGAGATATCACAAAGAGAGAAAGGCAGTCATGGTACTGTCACCGGTAAAACGGCTGCTAAAGACGATCCCAGAAGTAAAAATATTATTGCCTACAATGATTATGCCAATAACTATGATGTTGATTTGCAGAAATTTTTTGCGACTTATGCAAAAGATTTTGGTGGCACGTCTAATCTTATGCTGAATATTTATCAATATTCTGATGAAACAAAATATGATTCAGCACCATTAGATACTGATCCATCTCGTTATGCTTATGATAATGATTATGAGCAAACACAAAGAGGATTTAAATCTGAATATCGTGCTGATGGAAAGACTTTTGCGTGGATGGCAGGTATGGATTTACGAGATAATGAATATAAAAATAAAGTGACTGTTCAAAATAATGATGAAATATGGAATAGACCAGCAAATGGATCTCTATCAAAGCATAGTAAAACAGATGAAGATGTAACAGCTTTCTATGGAGAATTAAAATATAAAGCAACTGAGCAATTAATTTTTACTTTAAATGGTCGTAATGATGATATTGATCTAGATTATCATGATAAATTAGATGGCTCAAAATCAGATGATATTAATTTTAATGAAAGTTCCTATCGTTTAGGTGGAAATTATGCTTTAAAAAATAATATTGACCTTTATACCAGTGTATCAACAGGTTTTAGAACACCGACTGCCTCTCAGCTTTTTATCGGCAGTAATAACCCTTCACGGCGCACTGATCCGAACCTTAATCTGGAACCTGAGACCTCTTTAAACATGGAAATTGGTATCAGAACGAATACCAGTATATTTGGTGTTTCTCATGATATAGATGTTTCAATTTTCGAACTGAAGCGTGATGATTATATACAGACAACGGCTGGACAGTACAGCACAGGTGACGATAATACCTATGATAATATTGGTGATGTACGAAATCGTGGCCTAGAATTAGCCATCAATAGTGATTATAGTAAAATGATTTCCTGGGATATTGCTTATACTTATCTGAATGCTGTGTATACAAAATATGACATTTTTAATCTGCAAACAGAACCGGTTAATAATGTCTGTGTTTCACAGGGCTCAACACCAGTATATGGTAGAGGAGGAGTCGTTAGTAATTGCTTAACGGCCTATGATAACGATGGAAATGATATACCAAGGACACCGGAACATGTTTTAAATGCAATTATCCGTGTTAGACCTGCACAATACTGGACGATATCAACTGAAATGGAAGTTCAGTCCAGCTATTATGCTGATGAAATCAATCAAGAAGAGATTGTTGGTAGAGCAATCTTTAATATCTGGGCAAATTATGATCGTAAAATAGGTGATGCTGACTGGTCTTTCTTTGCCCGCATAGATAATCTTTTTGATCGTGATTACTACAATACAGCAAGAGGGTACCGGGATTCTAATTATGTGTCACCTGAACAGCCTGATGGTGACGGATACTACAATGGTGAAGACCTTTCCATTGTTGCAAACCATGGAATTATCTTTACTACAGGCCTGTCTGTCAGATTTTAATTAATCCTTTAATCTTTCCAGTCATTATAATGGCTGGAGATATAATGGCTGGAGATGTGAAATATCTTATGTTTACTAAATCAAAATACTTTTTACTCATATTATCCGTTTTATTCGCTATGATTCCTTTATGTCATGCAGAACTGCTCTGGAATCCAAAACCGACTGAAAAACAAAAGCCGCTTAAAGCTGCTAATGGTAGTCAAAAAAACAACCGATCAGCACAGAATCAGCATGCCGGACATAACATGTCACGAAGTAAGGAAAAATCTTTTTATCTTGCAGACAATCAAAATGCCATCGTTAAATATATTTATCCCTCTCTGAAAAAGTTATCACTCACAGCTGAAGATAAAAGCAACCAATACATTCTGCCCAAAACAGGAATGAATAACTACCATGCTCTGGTGGCCGAACGAAGCACAGATACAAGCCATGAATCATCATTACGATATGCCTATTTGCGTGGCAAACCTTCCGGCTTTAGTCCTGAAAATCTAATTAAACAGCATAAGCTGCCATTGGAAATTGTGCCTGACCCCATGATTCGAGAACATTGGCGATTTTATACCAATAATAGTCACCTGTTTAAAATATTCTTTAATGAAAAACCACTGGTTGATACATGGGTTATTTTGCAAACCAGTAATGGAACCACTCTGGACTCAAAAACAGATGATGATGGAAAAGTGATATTTACATTTCCAGATGATTTTAAAGAAGTAAAACCTGGCAGAAGAGCGAATAAGCCTGCAGAATTTTTATTACGTACTGTCCATATTGATAATAATATCAACTATAAAACTAATTTTTCTGCCCCTTATTCAGTAAATCCTTCTCACTGGCAATCTAATGCTGGAGGTATTCTTGCACTCTCAATCGGTTTTATTTCAGGCATTATGATTATGCGTAGACATAACCAACAGGTTAATATGGTACAGAAAAATAAAGAGCTGAATAAAAAAGCATCACGGATAAACTCATGAACTTAACTATTATTCGACGTATTGTTCAGATTATTGCCTTTATTGTCATGGTTTATGGCATAGGATTAGGTGGTTATTATCTGGCGGACAAATTCAGCAGTAGTTTACCTGCGCTGGCATGTTCTTATGATTTGGAAACTGCTGATCATTGTTCTCTGATTTCTTTTCAACATCAAATGGATCATCGTACAGCACCTGTTTTAGCTTCCGGAGGATCATTTTTTGAGGCTATTTTACCTACTCTGATCACCTTTGGAACTTTTGCCTTTTTGTTGATTTTTTTGAGTAAGGCATTTTGTGGCTGGGTGTGTCCATTGGGAACATTTCAGGAGTGGCTAAATTTGCTGGGTCAAAAACTGGGCTTACAGCAAACTGAAACTTTAGGTCAGAATTTCACCTCAAAAACACGTCCGGTTAAATGGCTTATGATGATATTTCTGCTCTTTGTGTTTCCATTACTGGCTGGTTTTGGTGTGGTAGGTCATGAATTGGGCGATCCGTTCTGCCGAATTTGTCCCAGTCGTATTTTAACAACTCTGGCCACAGGAGATACTAAGGAGCTGGTGGTTGATACAAGTACCATGGGATATCTGATGCTTTCTGTCATAGGCAATTTTTTATTTGGTTTGATGATGGCCTTTGGTCTTATGGTTCGTCAACCTTTTTGCCGAATTTGTCCCATGCTGGCACTGAACACCATGTTTAAAAAAATTGGTCTGGTAAGATTAGTTAAAAAAGCTAAACCACGTTGTGTGAAGTGTGGTCTCTGTGCTAAAGCTTGTCCAATGGATATTCATGAAATTCATACTGATATGGAAAATAAAGATGTTATTTATCCAGATTGTACTTTATGTGGTCGTTGTGTTGAATTTTGTCCTGATAAAAATGTATTAAAAATGAAATATGCCTTTTTCCCTATTCTTTCAGCTGATCCTGCTTATTTCAAAAAGCGTAAAAAAGCTCAGACTCAATGGCAGAAAGTAACACTGTTTGATCAAAAGAAAAAATGAAAGTAAAACTGGAATTGAAATGGATAATCTGACACTTGGTTTTTCTGCCGCCTTGCTAATGGGAATTTCCTTTGGTGCAGGTCCTTGTAATATCACATGTTTACCTTATTTGGGCCCTGTTTTTCTTGCTCAGGAAAATAATAATTTACGTACTTCATGGAAGACGGTTATTCCTTTTTCACTGGGCAGATTAACGGGCTATACATTATTATGTGCAATTGCGGGTAGTTTTGGTCTGGCTGCAACCACCTGGGTCGAAGAAGGTATTGCTGCACAGGTTCTGGGGATTGCCACAATTCTGCTGGGTGTTTATTTTCTTTATACAGCCAGTTCAAAACATAGTTCAAAAAAGCCATGCTGTGCTGCGCATCATTCTAAAACAACTCAGCAGACTACTAGTCCAATAACTTTTAGTAAGCTAGATGATAAGCAGAAAAAAAATAAATCACCACTTTATTTGACCGGTAGTCTATTTTTTATGGGGACAGGAATGGCTCTTAACCCCTGTATTCCTTTAGTCACTATCCTGACAGTTGCTGCCACAATGGCAACACCTATTGATGGTGCTCGACTTGGAATTGCTTTTGGATTAGGGGCAGTTGTTATACCTAGTCTGTTTTTTACTTTTGTTATTGCTTATTTCAGTGAGCAAGTGAAATTACATCTGAATCAATGGTCTAAACAATTAGAGCGTATTTCAGGTTTTATGCTTATATTACTTGGCAGCTTTACAAGTCTTGGCTGGATACAGGTATGAGATAAATAATTTGTAACTTAGCAGCGTATGGACTAACAAATAACAGTTAAGCCTTATGTTTACTTGTTTTTAGAACTTAGAAAACTCACTACGTTCAGACAGTTCTAAGTACTAAAAACAAGCAACCATAAGACTTTTGTTAATTTAAAGTGAGCAGTTACAATAATTTTAACCCTAATATTGTTTATTAGTGTAGTTGTTACGTTGAGTTTTAATATAGGTATTTATTGTGAAAATAGTTATAAGATCTGCAATGCATATAATGATCCCTTAAATTAAAACCAATTATAGAAAATTTTTATTCCAAATATTACAATTTACTAAAAATAATAGGTGGCTAAAATGAGTAAAAAACGAACAAGATATAGTGCGGAATTTAAATCAAAATTGGTTCTCGAACTTCTTGAAGGAGGAGAAACTTTAAATCAAATTGCGAGTAAATATGAGATATTGCCCAAAAATATGATGAACTGGAAG
>JAUJGA010000119.1:0-2628 GCA_042095675.1 Gammaproteobacteria bacterium | reverse complement strand
TCATAAAAGATTCCATCAAACATTGGATTATCAAAAACCAATGGATGTGTATTTATCCAGTATTGAAGAGCAAACAGCAACGAAAAAAGCTGCTTAATAAATAAAATAAGTTTTTTGAAAAAGTTGTCTAGACAATTTGGGGTGGAATATAAGCCGGTTACATCTTGCCTGGAGTTTTTGTATTGAATGCGAGTTTGTTTATCATTTATTAAAAAACCAGCTCGTTGAATTTCACTTTTTAGCTTTTTTCCTGTATTAAATTTACTGCCCTTCCTGCCGCATGATCTGTGAAGGAAACACTGATTTTCGAGTAGAGAATGTCATATCATCAGCGTATCTTGAATATATGCAAGAATGCTTTCTGGCTAATGATGCAAGTTTAATGTCTAACGAATGTGTGATTAAATTAGTAATAACTGGTGAGCATGTGCTACCTTGTGGAAGCTTGTTATCATAACAGGCGATTTGTGCAATAACTGTTGCAATATGATGATCTAATTTGAAGTGATTATTTTTAATGAAAAAGCCTCTTACGCGACCGAAGTTAAAGCTATCAAAGAAATCCTTTAAATCAATATTTAGCACATTCTTCTGGTTTATGTGCATAATGGCATTGGTCATTATCGATCCTTCTCGAACAAAGCCATGTGACAAAGCATGTTTATATGTGTATTTTTTCTTATTGCTTTCGTTTATTTCATCAATACAATCTAATAATAAATTTGATAGGCTTGATTGCAGGCTTTTTAATTTGTCGGATGGTGAGAAGATGGTTCGAGTCGAGTGCCACCACTTTTTTTAGGTATTGAAAACTGGGTGTATTGAGTCGATGGTTTTATTTTATATAGAACATGAGTGAGAAACTGAGCCTTTACACCTAGCAATGCTGCCAATTGAGGTTTTGTGGTGATTTGTTTAAGTAATTCTAACTTGCTCATTATTTTCAATTTATCCAAAGAGTAGCTTATGGGCACTCTTACGCACTGCAATGAGATTATCAAGTAATGCATAATCATCATATAAAGGCAATCCATACGGATATTTTTTTCACTGATCGCAATACGCGACCCAAAATCTGCCCATAAGCTAATGACTAATCTATCAGATTCTAATGACGTGATCAATAAAAATACAGAAACCCAGCCCTTATGGATCATTATCTAAATTTGGGGGTGATTTCACCAATTCAGATTATTGCTGTAACTTAGAATGTCGGCATTGAATAGATAAGCAGTCACTTGATAAAAATGTTCTAATTGGCAGCTTAATGCTAATGGCTGACGGTTTATCCCACCAATTTATTAGTAATTTAAAATGATCGCTTTCGGGAACAATGCGATTTATTCTTATTTGAAGTGAATAACTGCAAAAGGTCAAAACCGGATGTTTACTTATTATTTTCAAAATTTATTAAAGGCTGAGGTGAGTCATAAATATCACGAATCAACTGTTTATGGTCATCTGAACCTTGAACATCCAAATCGAGCAAATCTTTATAACCCAATTCACGTACTTTTTTTCTGGCTTGATTAAAATTCCAGGTTAAATCACGAACTTTTTTAGTCATAACACTCTACTTTTATATAAATATTACACATATCATTTTTTACAACTAAAATGATGATGTTTATTCTATTCCTGAAGATATTTGATGTATATATTTAATAAGGGATATAAGAATCCCTTAAATTAAAACCAATTATAGAAACTTTTTATTCCAAATGTTACAATTTGCTAAAAATAACAGGTGGATAAAATGAGTAAAAAACGAACAAGATATAGTGCGGAATTTAAATCAAAATTGGTTCTCGAACTTCTTGAAGGAGGAGAAACTTTAAATCAAATTGCGATCAAATATGAGATATTGCCCAAAAAGCTGATGAACTGGAAGAAACAGTTTTTAGAAAATATGAGCTTGGCCTTTGATAAAAGTAGTGTTGTCAAAGAATATAAAGAAAAGATCGTAGAATTAGAAACTGAAGGCGTTCAACTGGCTAAAAAATTAGGAAAAGTGATTATTGAAAGGGACTGGGCTGTGGAAAAGCTAGGAAGCTAGGACTTATCGACTAAAAAAGCAATATTAGATCGAAAAGAAGGAAACCAAGCTATTGAAATAAAAAATACTCCTTCATTGAACAAGCAGTTAAATATGCTAAACATAAGTAAAACAGCCGTTTATTATCAGGCTAAAGCAAAATTTAGTACAAATTCTGACTTTAAATTATTACATGCAATTGAAGTAATTTATACAGAGTTTCCTTATTACGGCCATAGGCGGATATGGCAGCAATTATTGAGAGATAATTTTACAGTCGGTAGAAAATTAGTTAGAAGTGCGATGGTTTTTATGGGGTTCAAAGCTATATATCCGAAACCTAAAACGACAATAGCCATAAAAGAGCATAAGAAATATCCATATTTATTGGGACAGTTTAAGAATGATAAAAACCAGGTTGTTATTGGAAAAGCGAATCAGGTGTGTACAAATGACATCACCTACATCAAGCTACAACACGGTTTTGCTTATCTTGATGCAATAATGGATTGGCATACAAAAAAGGTTCTATCATGGAAATTATCTAATACAATGGATATTTCATTAACAACAGGTATTTTAAAAGATGCTTT
>JAUJGA010000118.1:0-2731 GCA_042095675.1 Gammaproteobacteria bacterium | reverse complement strand
TCACTACATCATGAAACAATTTATCAATATATTTTATCAGATAATGCTGTTGGGGGTGTTTTGTGTAAGCATTTAAGGCATCAAAAGAAGACCTATTGAAAGCGCTATGGCTCTTCTAATAAGCGCAGTAAGAACGGTATCCCTGATAGGGTTGATATTGATGAAAGGCCAGATGTTGTCAATAGCAGAGAGCGTGTTGGTGATTGGGAAGCAGATATCATTATGGGTAAAAATCATCGTGAGGCGATAGTCACATTGGATGAAAGAAAATCCAAATTACGACTGGCTATGCCAACTGAAAACAAATCTGCTCTTTCAGTCATTGATGCAATAAAAAGTTTATTTTCTCCCGTTGAAAAATTTATAAAAACAGTAACATTTGATAATGGTAAAGAGTTTGCGTACCACAAAGAAATAGCCACTACATTGAACTGTAAAACATATTTTGCAAAGCCTTACCACTCATGGGAACGAGGACAAAATGCTAATAGTTTATTAAGGCAGTATTTCACTAATCAAATGGAGCTGATTGATGTTACTAAAAAAGAAGTTTATGATGCTGTTCACAAGCTCAATAGTCGGCCACGAAAGTGTCTGAGATACAAAACTCCTTATGAAGTTTTTGAAGAGCTAACCTGCATTAGCCAGGAAGAGTTAACCGGTCCTGCACTTATTACTTGAATTCAGGTGACATTATTAAATGAATAAAGAAAAAATTAAAAAATATCATAACTATTTTCTCTTTCAAAGTAAAACACGTCATTCATCTGGTGGAAAAATTAAATTTTCTAAACGGATCATAGAGCCATTACGTTACTATATTTACGGCATAATTACCTTTTTTATTGCTAAAAAACCCAAACAAATCAAGCCATGTGATATTTTATTTTTTCATGGCTCAGAAAAATCCAGGGATTTAAATATTCGAGATCCTTTAATTGCAGAGTTAAGAAAAAAAGACTTGATCGTGTTGGAAGATACACAGCAAAAACCATTAAACATACTTAAAAAATGCTTATTAACACCTTACAAATATAACATTCCTTTTAAATATTTATTTATCAGTAATTATATGCAGTTTATTGTCGAAGCCTATCAACCAAAAATAATTATTACCGATAGAAACGGCTCTGTTTACTCATCCTTTTTAAAAGAAGCTATTCAGCCCTATGGCAAAGTAGTGCATATGGCGCATTGTGTTATCACAGATAACTACACTCGATTTAGTATGATTGATTATGATTATTATTTTTTATATGGCAGTAGTTCACTGGATAATATTATGAACCGTCAGATACGTTTTGGTTCCACCAAAGCAGTATTGACTGGCCTCTATTTTTCTAATCAATATTTTAATCTGAGGCCCAATAATGCCAGCAAGAATATTTTATTGTTTGGCATTTATCCCAACTTAGAAAAAAAAGAAAGTTTTCGTTTAATCTATGACATGATTAAACAATGGGCAAGTAATAATCCTGATTATCATCTTTATATTAAACCACATCCGAGAAGTCATTCAGACTATTGGAAAGCCGCATCACAGACAATAGACAATATCATGGTACTTGACGCAAAGGAAAAATTAACCAACTGTCTGAGCAACATATCGATTGCCTTAAGCATCTATACCAATGCTGTCATTGATGCCGCACTATTAAACAGGCCGTCACTTATGGTTTCTCTTGATAATATGAATGCTGTTGATGATGCTCTTGAACTTGAGAAGTTTTATCTGCCCCGAGCAACCAATCACGAACAGCTACAAGACAATATTGCTTCTATGCTTGATAACTATCCCCATTATGTTGAACAGGCAAGAAAGTTTGCACAACATCATTTAGAATATAAACAGGATTCAATTGACTATATCACTCATTGCCTGCTTTCTATTGCCGATAAAAAAGAAAATTTTCCTATTATAGAAATTGATGAAAAAATGACAACATAAACGGCAGTTCTATAAATATAATAACTACCTACTTTTTTTAGATTGACTACATTAGTGAACAAATAGAATAATATTGTTTTTAGGGCTGTATATGGTCTATTCCAATATTACAAGAATAAATAAAAGACACCAAAAAAAGAATCCTCATAATCCTCGTTATAATGATAATTTTTATATGAACTGTTTTTTACTCACTTGAATTCAAGTAATAAGTGCATGACCGGTTAACTCTTCCTGGCTAATGCCGCCGGTTAGCTCTTCAAAAACCTCATAAGGAGTTTTGTATCCCAGACACTTTCGTGGCCGACTATTGAGCTTGTGAACAACATCATAAACTTCTTTTTTAGTAACATCAATCAGCTCCATTTGATTAGGGAAATACTGCCTTAATAAACCATTAGTATTTTCATTTTGTCCTCGTTCCCATGAGTGGTAAGGCTTTGCAAAATACGTTTTACATTTTAATGTAGTGGCTATTTCTTTGTGGTGCTCAAACTCTTTACCATTATCAAATGTTACTGTTTTTATAAATTTTTCAATGGGAGAAAATACACTTTTTATTGCATCAGTGACTGAACGAGCAGATTTTGTTCCAGTTGGCATAGCCAGTCGTAATTTGGATTTTCTTTCATCCAGTGTGACTTGACGTGGTCAACCTTTTCCGGACACCCCAGTTAAGCTGCTTTCTTTAATTCTAACTTTTGCATTTCATAATTATTTGGACTCATATAGTTCAAATATGAATGAATTCGTTTACTGTTATAAAACATCGATATGTACTGC
>JAUJGA010000117.1:0-1739 GCA_042095675.1 Gammaproteobacteria bacterium | reverse complement strand
TACCGAATGCGAGTCGGTTGTCCATGGAGAGAGGTACCAAAATCTTTCGGCCATTGGAGTGAAATTTATAGACGATTTAACTTGTGGTAAAGAAAGGCATTATGCTCGAATTATTTAATGCTTTGAAAAAACTATCTGATATTGAATGGGAATTTATTGACGGTAGCATTAAACAAGCTCACCAACATAGCATGGGAGCTGCAAGTGATAGTGTCGCGACGATTGGAAAAAGCCGTGGTGGCAATACAACTAAAATACATATGGCTGTCGATAGTATCAATTGCAGCTCCCATGCTATGTTGGTGAGCTTTTATAATGCTACCTTCAATAAATTCCCATTCAATATCAGATAGTTTTTTCAAAGCATTAAATAATTCGAGCATAATGCCTTTCTTTGACCACAAGTTAAATCGTCTATAAATTTCACTCCAATGGCCGAAAGATTTTGGTACCTCTCTCCATGGACAACCGACTCGCATTCGGTAAAGGATACCTTCCAATGTACTTCTATGCTCTGCCTTATTATAAATTCGGCCACTATAAAGCATTAATCGTGATAGTTTTTCCCAGTATTCATCTGTTAACATTGTTCTTGGCATGGTCTTCTCGTATGTTGATTTGTGGTAAAACCATTATACTTGATTGCAATGTTGCTTATTTTTTAATCACGAAAGATCAACAGCCTCTAGTTTTTTAAGCTTTTATTAAGTAATTCTTTTAATTCTCTGATTTCAAGTTGTAACTCAGTATTACTGGGTTCTGGAATCATGTTTTTTTGTTGTAGCTTCTCATGCTCTTCATTAAGCACATTGACCACAACACCAATGACCATATTAAGAAAAGCAAATGCGGTAAAAAATATAAAGGTCAGATAATAGATCCAGCTCAATGGATAAACCTCCATTGTTTCGTATTGAACATCAGTCCAGTCTTCAAAGGTCATAACTCTAAAGAGTGTTAACATAGAAATTGCAATATCTCCCCATAAAATTGGATTAATATGGGAGAAAAATGTACTGCCAACTGCTGCATAAATATAAAAAATTATAAACATCAGTGCCACGATATAAGCAAGTTGCGGCAGAGCGATAATTAATGAATTTAGCAGCATTTTAAGCTCAGGAATGATAGAAACCATTCTTAATACACGAAAAATACGGATTAAACGCCCGATAATAGCCAGTTCACTATCTTCAATAGGAATAAGACTGATAATAACAATCAATGTATCAAAAATATTCCAGCCATGTTTAAAGAAATTCTTTTTGTGTTTTTCACCAATAAAACGAATTATAATTTCTGTTAAAAAAATAAAAGTAATCAACCAGTCCAGAAAATGTACGAAACGTAGAGTTGCCGAAGAAATATCATAGGTTTTTGCTCCGATAACTAAAGCAGAAAATATAATAATAAAAATTACGAACATTTCAAAAAGCTTATTAGAACGAAATTTATTAAATTTTTGTTGTATATTAATGGTATTCATGAAATTCCAGGTCATATGACTCAATCTCAATAGAGGTACTTGCAAAACTAACAATTTAAGAGAGTTTATTAGCTGAATTGCTAGTTTTTGAATAAAATCCAAGCCAAATTTGTTTGCGAACAAAAACAAAAAAAGCTTGGAGTATTAGTATGTTAAGAGAAACTTTAGCACAGAAATTGGAACAAATACAAGGCTCACTTTTTCTTTGGATAGTAGAAGAGATTGGTGAGACATCTAAAAAACAGCAACAATT
>JAUJGA010000116.1:0-4285 GCA_042095675.1 Gammaproteobacteria bacterium | reverse complement strand
TAATAACTAATAACTAATAACTAATAACTAATAACTAATAAGTATGAATATCCTTCAATATATAGCATTATTTTAAAAAAAGATTTGCAGTTTATTTAATTCGTCTTAAACTACTAGCTTTATTATATAATAAGCTAGGTTAAACCTAAATAAACAGGAGATTTTATGTCTAATAGTTATTTATTTACTTCTGAATCGGTTTCTGAGGGTCATCCGGATAAGGTTGCTGATCAAATTTCAGATGCTGTGCTTGATGCAATTTTAACTAAGGACAATAAAGCACGTGTTGCCTGTGAGACTATGATTAATACCGGCATGGTCGTTATCGCAGGTGAAATAACGACATCAGCCTATGTCGATATGCAAGCAGTTGTGCGTAAGACGATTAAAGAAATAGGTTATAACCATTCAGATATGGGCTTTGATTATAACTCCTGTGCCGTTTTGACATCGATTGATAAACAGTCTGCAGACATTGCTATGGGTGTTGACGAAACAGATAGCCATATGCAGGGTGCTGGTGATCAGGGCTTGATGTTCGGCTATGCCAGTAATGAAACTGATGTGCTAATGCCTGCTCCTATTACTTATGCCCATCAACTGGTGAAGCGTCAGGCTCATATCAGAAAAAATGGTACTTTAAACTGGTTACGCCCTGATGCAAAAAGTCAGGTCACTTTCCGCTATGAAAAAGATAAACCTGTTGCCATTGATGCTGTTGTTCTATCAACACAACATGATGCAGAGATCAGTATTGAAAGTTTACGTGAAGCAGTTATGGATGAAATTATCAAACCTATTCTTCCTGAAAACTTGCTTACTAAGGACACTAAGTTTCATATTAACCCAACCGGTCGCTTTGTTATTGGTGGCCCTGTAGGGGATTGTGGTTTAACAGGTCGTAAAATCATTGTTGATACTTATGGTGGTATGGCACGTCATGGTGGCGGTGCTTTTTCCGGAAAAGATCCTTCTAAAGTTGATCGCAGTGCTGCCTATGCCGGTCGCTATGTTGCAAAAAATATTGTTGCAGCTGGTCTGGCTGATCGCTGTGAAATTCAGATTTCTTATGCGATTGGTGTTGCAGAACCAACCTCAGTTTCTATCAACACCTTTGGTTCTGGAAAAGTAAGTGATGAAAAATTAGTTGAACTGATTGCTGAATACTTTGATCTTCAAGCAGGTGGATTAGTTAAAATGCTCAATTTATTACGCCCTATCTATCGTGCTACAGCAGTCTATGGACATTTTGGTCGTGAAGAAGCAGAATTTAGCTGGGAGCAAACCGATAAAGCAGATGCATTGAGAGCTACAGCGGGACTATAGATATATTACATACAACATCTCTACACAACACCACAAAAAAGAATTTAAAGCTAAGGATAAAAAATGAGTGAATTTACAGATTATAAAGTAGCAGATATGAGTCTTGCAGAATGGGGACGTAAAGAAATTGCTATGGCTGAAGTTGAAATGCCTGGTTTAATGGCTTTAAGAGATGAGTATAAAGGACAAAATCCTCTGGCAGGCTGTCGCATTATGGGTAGTATCCATATGACCATCCAAACAGCTGTTCTTATTGAAACTTTAGTTAACTTAGGTGCCGAGGTACGTTGGGTTTCCTGTAATATTTTCTCAACTCAGGATCATGCTGCTGCAGCTATTGCCGCTCAGGGTATTCCTGTTTTTGCCTGGAAAGGTGAAACCATTGAAGAATACTGGTGGTGTACTGAACAAGCATTATTATGGCCTGATGGTAAACTGCCTAATATGATTTTAGATGATGGTGGTGATGCTACTTTATTAGTTCATAATGGTGTAGAGTTTGAAAAATCAGGTGGCATTCCAGCGACTAAAGATGATGATAATGAAGAATATCAGGCAATATTAGAAGTTTTTCGCCGCACAATTAAGCCTGGTGAAACCACATGGCAAGATGTTGCAGGCAGTGTTAAGGGTGTTACTGAAGAAACCACAACAGGTGTGCATCGTCTCTATGAAATGCAGGAGAAAGGTGAGTTATTATTCCCTGCTATGAATGTGAATGATTCTGCCACTAAATCTAAATTTGATAATCTCTATGGTTGTCGTGAATCATTAATTGATAGCATCAAACGTGCTACTGACGTGATGATTGCAGGTAAGATATGTATAGTTCTGGGCTATGGTGATGTTGGTAAAGGTTGTGCTCAGGCTTATCGTGGTATGGGTGCAACGGTATGGGTGACAGAAATCGACCCAATTTGTGCATTACAAGCAGCAATGGAAGGTTATCGTGTAGTTGATATGAATGAGGTAGCATCTTTAGGTGATATCTTTGTTACTGCAACAGGTAATGTCAATGTGATTAATCATGATCATATGCAAGCGATGAAAAATGAAGCTATAGTATGTAATATAGGACACTTTGACTCTGAAATTGATATTGCTTCTTTAGAAAAATATGAGTGGGAAGAAATTAAACCCCAGGTTGATCATGTAATATTCCCTGATGGTAAGAAGATTATTATTCTATCCAAAGGCCGTTTAGTGAATCTTGGCTGTGCCACTGGCCACCCAAGCTTTGTTATGTCAGCATCATTTACTAATCAAGTGATGGCACAGATTGAATTTTTTACCAATGCAGATGCTTATGAAAACAAGGTCTATATTTTACCTAAAATATTAGATGAGAAAGTTGCACATTTACACCTGATGAAAATCGGTGCAAAATTAACGCTGTTATCTAAAGAGCAAGCTGATTATATTAATGTACCTCAGGAAGGGCCTTATAAAGCTGATCATTATCGCTACTAAGAGCCAGTTACTAACCTGAATTAGGTTACCGTGTTTCGGAGCATGGTAATATGTTTTAGGGGACGCTCAAGCACATCCATGTGCCGCTTATGAGCTCTTGTAAACAGGGAGGCATCCAGTTTTTACAATCCCCTAAAACATATTGCCATACTCCAAATCACTCTAGCATAAGGTGCCTCCATCTTCTAAATTCAAAGTCTTTAACAAAAACTGAGCTACAATACATCACTCCATCGGTACGGATTATTAAATGAACAATTATGAGTTTAATCAGAATATGAACCCACAACAACCTATAAGTTTTGAATTTTTCCCCACAAAAACCGCTGAAGGGGCTGAAAAACTTGATCTTGTGCGTGATAAATTAAGTGTTTTAAATCCACTTTATTTTTCTGTCACCTATGGTGCTGGTGGAAGTACTCAAGAGGGTACGATTAATACAGTGGCCAGTATTAAAGAAGCAGGTTATTCTGCTGCTCCTCACCTATCCTGTATTGGTTCCACCAGAGAAAGTATTAAGTATATACTTGAACTTTTTATCAGCCAGGGAATTGATCGAATTGTGGCTTTGCGTGGCGATCTACCTTCCGGTCATCGTGATGTTGGTGAGTTTCGTTATGCCAATGAACTGGTTGAGTTTATCCGTGCAGAAACTAGAGATCACTTCCATATTGAAGTCGCAGCTTATCCTGAGGTTCATCCACAAGCAAAGAATTCACGGGTAGATCTGAATAATTTTGTCAGAAAAATGAATGCTGGTGCTAATAGTGCCATTACTCAATATTTCTTTAATATTGATTCTTATCTGTATTTTGTTGATAGTTGTAAAAAAGCCGGGATTGATAAGCCTATTGTTCCCGGTATTATGCCTATCACCAATTACTCTCGTTTAGCAGGATTCTCTGATATGTGTGGTGCTGAAATACCACGCTGGTTAGCCAAGCGCCTTGAAATTTATGGAGATGATATAGATTCTATTAAAGCATTAGGCTTGGAAGTTATTTCATCCTTATGTGAAAAGCTCTTAGCTGAAGGTGTACCTGGGTTACATTTCTATACCTTAAACCAAAGTAAAACTACTTTGGAAATTTGCAAAAATATTGGTATAAAAACAAACTAGAAAATAAACTTCAGGCCAATAGCAATAGTAATAACTTCAAAGACACGTTTTATCCATTGGTTATTGGCCACAATAGCCAGGTGAGCACCAGTATATCGAATAAGGATATATTGTGTGAGCGAAGCGAACCACAATCTTATCATAGGTTGGACAAGCCCGGAACTTAACTTATAAGAAAATATATTATTTTTATTCAGTGGTGTGAAGTGCTCTTTTTCTTAGAGCACTTTATTGAAGGCAAGTTCTATCCTCAGCCATGAAAGCTGCAAAAAAATTAAAAAATATCATGGATATTGTTCAGTCTCCTTTTAAATCTGGTGGCTTTAAATTACTTTGACCAGCTGAATATTTACCCCGATTTATCAGGCC
>JAUJGA010000115.1:0-3505 GCA_042095675.1 Gammaproteobacteria bacterium | reverse complement strand
TAAATACCTAAATATTTCCTGTCCTTCGTTATCTATGTATTTTTCAATATCATCATGCTCTTTATCATGATAATTTTTGGATTGTAATTTATTTATTACTTGTTTAAGTTGTACTTCTGCATCAGAAAAGAATGAAAAATCTTGAGAATTTGTATATGCTATGTTCATAAGAGAGTGCTTTTTATGGGTTATGGTTTTAGGAAATTCATATGTACCATAAATTGCATTCTCTTTCTCTATATAATTTATTTGTATTATTGATTTTATTGATCTTTTTCCTTTGTTTTGTCGCTCAAAAGATCTACATCCAATTAAGATTAATGGATACTAAACCACTTTCAACTTTCGCAGGGAAAACATTAGTACAACCTTCGTCAGTTCCTAGTGCTTCACCTAACTCCAGGCTGATTGTCCAGTTGTGAATAGGGCAGGTTACTTTCTTGCCATGTACGATACCCTGAGATAATTGCCCTTGTTTGTGTGGGCAAGCATCTTTTATAGCAAAAACTTCATCATTCACTGTTCGAAAGACTGCTATATCATAATCTTTTGTTTTTACGACACGTGAACCCTGTTTAGGGATTTCTTCTAATTGACCAACTTCTATCCAGTTTGACATGATTTTTCCTTAGGTAGAGCAGACGAATCACTTTATGTGACCGTCGCCCCTACATATAATATATATTTTAAACTAAGCAGTAACTACTTTGATTGATGCAAATTCATGAGCTGCAACACCATTGGTTGAGCGCTCTTTCCAGGGATCAACCTGAGAAATTTTCTGTGCTTCAAGGAAACGTTTAGCATAATGCTTGCGTTTTACTTCATCCTTAACAATCATATCTTCAATATGACTAAAGCCTATACGTTCAACCCAGGGAGCCGTACGTTCCAGATAATGAGCATCTTCACGATAATACTGAATAAAAGCAGCACAATACTCCATCACTTCTGCTTCATTTGTGACATTACACAATAAATCTGTTGCTCTGACTTTGATACCACCATTACCACCAATATGTAACTCATAACCAGAATCAACACAAACCACACCAAAATCTTTAATGGTGGCTTCTGCACAGTTTCTAGGACAACCGGAAACTGCCAGTTTAAATTTATGCGGCATCCAGGAAGCCCAGGTCAACTCTTCCAGTTTAATACCCAGTTCTGTTGAGTTTTGCTTACCAAAGCGACACCATTGTTTGCCTACACAGGTCTTAACGGTTCTCATGGCCTTACCATAAGCATGGCCTGATACCATGCCGGCATCATTCAAATCTTTCCAAATTTTTGGTAACACATCTTTCTCAACACCGTATAAACCAATACGCTGTCCACCGGTTAAATGTACATCTTTAATTTCATATTTCTCAGCCACTCCTGCAATAGCACGTAGCTCGTCAGGTGTAGTCATACCACCCCACATTCTAGGAATAACTGAATACCTGCCATCTTTTTGAATATTGGCATGGGCTCTTTCATTAATGAAGCGTGATTGTGGATCATCCTGAGCTTTATTGTGCCATGCACTTTGCACATAATAGTTAAGTGACATACGGCAAGCTGGACAACCATCCTCAGTTTTCCAGTTTAAGTCACGTCTGACCGCACTGATTGATATCAGCTTCTGCTTACGAATAGCCTCACGTACTTCTTCATGTGAATGGTACGTACATTTACATAATGGTTTTGCTTCAGGTGTTTCATAATCGCTACCCAGAGTCGATTCCAGAATTTGTTCTACTAATCCGGTACAGGAACCACAGGAAGCTGATGCCTTAGTATGAGAACGAACTTCATCTAAGGTAAATAAACCTTCTGTGGTAATAGCTTTAACTATATCACCCTTGCACACACCATTACAGCCACAAACTTCTGTATCATCTGACATATCAGCTATGTGAACGCCACCATGGCCTGAATCACCTAAATGAGATTCACCAAATAACAGCTTTTCACGGATATCAGTTAATTCCTGGCCGGAACGCATTAATTGAAAATACCAGGCACCTTCTTTGGTATCACCATACAGTACCGCACCAATTAATTTGTTATCCTTAATCACCAGTTTTTTATATAAGCCACTAGCAGCATCCTGAAGTACTAATTCTTCAGTATCTTCTCCACCACTAAAATCACCTGCAGAAAATAAATCAATACCGGTAACTTTTAATTTAGTTGAAGTCACCGAGCCTTCATATAAACCTATTCCCATCTGGGCCAGATGATTAGCACAAACTTTTGCCATTTCAAATAAAGGAGCCACTAAACCATAAGTTTCACCTCTATGCTGTACACATTCACCTACTGAGTAAATACTTGGGTCATAGGTTTGCATGGTATCATTCACCACAATGCCGCGTTCACAATGCAGACCTGATTTTTCTGCCAGTGCCTTATTAGGGCGAATACCCACAGCCATAACAACCAGATCCGTTTCTATTGAGCTGCCATCAGCAAAATTAACACCTGTTACGCGATCATCTCCCGTAATTTCAGCTGTTTGTGCCTCCATACGGAAATCCATCCCTTTGGCTTGCAGAGAATTTTTAAGCATTTTTCCGGAAACACTATCCATCTGACGTTCCATCAGAGTATCACAAAGATGAACAACAGTGACTTTCATACCGTGCTGCATCATACCATTGGCTGCTTCTAAACCTAATAAGCCTCCACCAATCACTGTGGCATGTTTATAATTTTTTGTTGCATCCAGCATGATATCCACATCATTAATATCACGAAATGCTATAACACCTTCCTTATCATGTCCTGAAACAGGAATAATAAATGGTGTTGAGCCCGTAGCTATCAATAAGCGATCATATTCTTCAACAATTCCGTCTTCTGATGTCACTGTTCGAATAATACGATTAATTTCCGCAACACGCTTACCTGCATGCAGATTAATATTATTCTCCTTATACCAGTCAATAGTATTGAGCATAATATCATCAATTGTTTTTTCACCAGCTAAAACAAAGGAGAGCATGATACGATTATAATTACCATAAGGCTCATCACCAAAGACAGTAATATCATACATATCATGATCAATTTTTAATAATTCTTCAACGGTACGAATACCTGCCATACCATTACCGATAACTATCAGTTTTTCTTTCATATTCTGCTCCAATTCAAATAGAGATATTATTTCCTTGATAGTCAGCATTTATCATGCCAGAAAGATGAAACACAAATATTACAATTGTTATCAATAAGTTAAAGTAAAAGCTGTGACTAAGTATTAATTATAAATTGAATAATGAGGAAATCATGCACAATTGTGGTGCATAATTATGTTCTATGGGGGATCTTAATTTAAATCTATACTAATTATTTAGTAACTAGGGGCTGTTGATCTTTCGTGATTAAAAAATAAGCAACATTGCAATCAAGTATAATGGTTTTACCACAAATCAACATATGAGAAGACCATGCCAAGAACAATGTTAACAGATGAATACTGGGAAAAGCTATCACGATTAATGCTTTATAGTGG
>JAUJGA010000114.1:0-2656 GCA_042095675.1 Gammaproteobacteria bacterium | reverse complement strand
AAATGTGCTCATGCCAGTGGCATCCATTACAGCTTGATTGAAACAGCCAAGATAAATCATATTGAACCGTATGCTTATTTGGTTTATGTGCTAACCAAATTACCTTATGCTGATAGCGTTGAGAAACTGGAAGAATTGCTTTAATGGAACTTTTAAAAAATAGAGTTAGAAAAAATCAATAGTGCTGTTAATTAAGCGCTTACGGTAATACGGCCTAGCTGACAAGAGATAAATATTAGTAAATTCTGATTTTCATTGATCTAAGACGGTAATGTCTTTATAATTTGCGATGCAGATAATTACATATCCTTATTACTCAATATAATGGACATCAGGCAAATATATTCCTGATTACTTACAAAGCTCAGCCATATTCAGAAAATATAATATTTGTAAAAACAATATGTTATAGATGAAAATTTTGAATAATAAGAAATTATATACCATCTTAGAGAAAAAATGACCTGTTTGTATTAGTGCAATAAATCAGCTTTACCGTAGTTATTGGCTTCGGTATATATATTACCTCCAAGAGGTAGGTAGCTGAGCTTTGTGGGTAATCAGGTTGATTTTTACAATCATAAAAGATTCCATCAAATATTGAATTATCAAAAACCAATGAATGTGTATTTATCCAGTATTAAAGAGAAAACAGCAACGAAAAAAGCGGCTTAATAAATAAAATAAGTTTTTTGAATAAGGTTGTCTAGACAATTTGGTGTGGAATATATCTTATCAAAATAAATAATTACTAATAGGGGATTATAAATAGATATATAGAAGAGCCATATTTTGAGTACACATATCAAAATAAATTCAATTTAACATAATATATATTATGCGAAGTTGATTTATTGGTTAAATGTTAAGTTTTGTATTTACTATAATTATTTTTTATGTACAATTATATATTACTTCACTTCTTATATGATAAATGAACAACAATATGAATATTAAACAATCTCCAGTTTTATTTCTGTTTTTAATTTTGAATTTATACACTATAACTACTTTTGGCTTGCAAATAGAATCTAGAGAAAAACAAGATTTAGCCCATTACACACCCATTCTCACTGATAGCTTTAAAGAATTGCTTGTCACATCAAATTTATCTGATGGTGAACTATATTTTATGCGTAAGTGTTCTTCCTGCCATGATGAGTACAAAAGCTCAACTCATGGTAAGGGACCAAATTTATGGAATGTTTTTGGACGTAAAGCTGGCACTTCAAAGGGTTTTGATTATTCTGAAGCTATGCGGCAGTCTGGGCATATATGGAATTATGCAACATTAAATTATTATTTAAGCAATACGAAACGTGCAGTACCCGGCCGTATTATGAACTTTAAGGGAATACGAAAAGATTCTGACCGCGCTAAACTTTTGCTTTTTTTAAGAAGTATGGATGATAAACCAACATCTTTAGCAAAATAGACTAATGTGAATGTTAATTATTTTGATTGCCCATGATCATAATTTCGTGCAATGTTATTGAACCAGAATAATTAGTCAGCATGAAACCTGAAAAATCATTTTTATAGCTACGATCATCGATTTGTAATAGTTGTTCACCATCCATGCATGGCCAGTGTAATTGATGAATCTTCTTTAAGCCATTTAAAAATATGAGACTGATTGATGGATATGTTTTTTCGTATTGATTCAATCACTGATCTGCCGCGGGAATTAATCCTGAGCAATTCAATCTGATTATGTTCAGCATTAATGGCTAACTGGTATCCCTTTTGCCACTATAGGGTCCAAATTCAATGTGTCCATTCTGGCTTTGCATAGTCAATTTAATTTTTCCTGATTACCCACAAAGCTCAGCTACCTCTTGGAGGTAATATATCTACCGAAGCCAATAACTACGGTAAAACTGATTTATTGCACTAATACAAACAGGTCATTTTTTCTCTAAGATTGTATATAATTTCTTATTATTCAAAATTTTCATCTATAACATATTGTTTTTACAATATTATATTTTCTGAATATGGCTGAGCTTTGTAAGTAATCAGATAATTTTTAGTGCAAAACTGACTGGTATGATTCGTTTTATAATAATTTTTCCAGTGTTATTACTTTCTGGAGAGACTTTGTTGTCATTTTTATCCCGTAACGCATGATTTAAAAATGCACCCAATAATGCTGTTGATAAATTCTGATTAGATGAGGGAGTAAGATGATCTGTTGAGGACGTTGTCATAACCTGATTATATAAACCATTTCCATTGACTGAAAAATCTCCAGATAAAACTGACCAGCTGGGTGATTGAGTATAGTTGCCATCACTAAAATTATCACTAATAATAGTTGTACATAAGAATGAGTTTTGCTTAATTAAATCCTATAAGTCATTTAAAAACTAGGATTGGTGACATGGTCTAATAGACATGGACACCTCAGTTAAGCATAATTAACTTAACTGAGATGAAAAATGACAATACGAAAAAAATATTCAAAAGAATACAAATTGGATGCTGTAAGTCTGGTTCTTGAACAGGGTTATAGCCGTGTAGAAGCGGCTAGAAGCTTGGAAATAAATCCTACCATGCTAGGACGTTGGGTAATAGAGCATCAACAATCTGATAATGGTCATGCTTTTCGGGGTAATGGTAAATTAACACCAGAACAAACAGAAATAAAAAAACT
>JAUJGA010000113.1:0-8448 GCA_042095675.1 Gammaproteobacteria bacterium | reverse complement strand
GGTGCTAAAATGTTTTGTCGTATTCGAGGTTATTTATCGACTTGTAAAAAATAGGGAGTCACATCTGGCTATGCTATGGATTTACTCTTTAAGGGAAAACTGCCTGATTTTATCAGTTAGTTTTATATGAATAAAAAATTACGCTGAATAGTTACAAATTATCATTATCTTTACTTTTTAGAGCGAAATAAACTGATGGGTTTCCATTGCGATAATCTTCCCATACCACTGCAATAGTATTTGTAAAAACTGCAATATTACGACGACCTGCCGATTCTAAGTGATGATAAACTATGTCTATATTTCCACGACTAATATCGACAGGGGCTGTAAATGCCCAATATTGTGCATTGGCATTGACTGATAAAAATAAGCTAAATAAGATAAAGAGATAAATAAGATAAATAAGATAAAGAGATAAATAACCTTCACTAAGAACTCACCTTTAACATACCATCTTGAACCTTATTATCTGCTTCAATTAAGGATTCTTTGCTTTGTACTCCAATGATGTGATAAATCTGTTTGCCTTCACTAGAAAGATATGAAAAGACAGGTGTCACAAAAGCTTTATATCGAGTCCCTAATTCACGTTCAGTAATCCTCTCTCCTGAAGATAAGCGCAGTCTTTTACCACTTTCTGAATCTACATAGGCTAATACATAATGAGAAGTATATGCTTTTTTTACCTCCGCAGATGAAAATGCTTCTACATTGGTTTTATCACAATAACCACAGCCGTATCGACCAAAATAAACAAAGACCGGTTTTGACTGCTCTTTTGCCTTCAACATTGTTTCATCAAAAGAGTAAAAAGGGTAATCCTTTGGTTAATCAGAAAATAAGTTATGACTAAAAAATAATAGCAATAAAAAAAATAGTAATGATTTTGACATTTTTCTCTCTTTATATGTAAATTCAATCATCAATTGCAAATTCAATACGTTCAGCCAGTTTATCCAGTGCTTTTTTAGCACAGGCTGCATCTTTATCACCTCCTGGAGCCCCACTCACACCCACTGCACCAATATTATAACCTCCTGCGATAATTTTAATGCCGCCTTCCATGACAATCAGACCCTCTATGTGATTTAATTCCTGTTGAATGTCAGCACGTGATTTTTTAAATGCACCACTATCAGTCCATGCCATGACTGTCATATTAGCCTTGCGTTCAGCAATTTCTAAGGTAAAACGTGATGCTCTATCATCGCGTAATGCAGCTCTTATTAAACCAAAACGGTCAACAACGACTGCGCTAATATGAAAACCATCTTTCCGACAGGCTAAGATAGTCTCATTGGCAATATCACGAGAAAGTTCCATACCAATACTTTTATCAACAATAACGTCACTTGCCTGAACTGATAGGCTAGTCAAAGCTGCAAACATACCGTATGTGAATTGCTTTATTATTTTTTTGTTCATTCTAAGATATCCTTTTTAATTTATTAAAAACAGGTGTTGATTCAGATTAAAGTTCATAATTCACACTATAGGCTTATGTGCCTTTAACTACAGGTAATGTTAAACGATTTCCTCAATGAGACCAAGCTCCATTGTAAAGTCGTACATCCTTTACTCCCAAGTGCTTAAGTTGCAGGTAGGCCAGACTCATTCTAAATCCATCATGACAATAAATATAAATTGTTTTATCTTTTGGTACGGACTGATATAACTTTGTGTTAAAGCGGATAAATACTGAAAAAATTATCCATAAAGTTCAAACTCATAATGACTTGAGCTGATTTTTGTATAATATTGTATAAACTTTACAATATCATGAATGTTATTTAAATCAAGCACGGGTAAATGAGCCTGCTGGGTTGCCAGTTTATTATTTGTGGCAATAGCAATGACACTATTGTCATTGGGGAAAATAAGTGGTTTTTTAAATTCGGGACGGTGTAATTCTATTTTCGGAAAATTGTAATGTTTAAAGTATTCAACAAGTATCAGATCAAGTGTTTTATAATCCAGCTCGTCGAACACATTTTGTAATTTCATATCATGTTTAACTTCTTTAATATTTGCAAGACATTAATTTGAAACGATTAACATCTGTTCCGTACCGGCCTGGCGTAATTTATAACTATCCTTGTTGGGATGATCAATCTCAAGGTTATGATGGGCATACTTAATAACACCAATACGTATGCCACGGTCCTTGAGCAATGGGATCATTTGTGTGAGTAATGTGGTTTTACACGTTCCACTGAAGGCACAAAAACCGATGATTGGGATAGGACATTGGATCATGCTGTGCTCTTTTTACTTTGTAGAGAATCTCATTCCTGATGAGTATTGATATTGATAAATGTGTCTGGACAATTAGAAAAATCCACTAGTGTTACTTTGTGGTTAGCATACCATTGGTCAATTTTTCGTTCTCCTGAAAGCAGGTATTTTTCAAGACTGTTTTTTTAATGGGTAGACATCAAAACGTATACAGGATGTATTCTTTTACCATCATGAACCACAGCAATATCAGCATTTTCTTCCACTAAGTGAGTTGAAAGTCGGCTAACCAGTTCATCAGATAACATGGGGCCGTCACACGGAACATAGAGAATATAGTTTGTTGTTGCTGATTGCATTGCAACCATAAATCCTGCTAATGGACCTTGAAAATTGTTCATGGCATCTGAGATAACCGGATAGCCAAATGCTTCATATTGCGCTGTATTTCTATTGGCATTAACCATAATATATTCAACTTGGGGTAGTATTTTTTCGATAACACTTTGAATTAATAAATGGTAACTACCCACCCCATAGTGAGAAAAAAATTTTTAAAAAGTCAAAAAGTTCTTGACAGGTTTTTAGAGACAAAAAAATATTTTTCTTAAGTCGGTATCAAATTGATCATTAAATATCCCAAACGGATCAAATCAGAACGATTGAGACCAATTTTGCTTTAGCCTGATAATAAACGGCTGTTTTACTTATGTTTAGCATATTGAACTGCTTGTTAAATGAAGGGGTATTTTTTATTTCAATAGCTTGGTTATCTTCTTTTCGATCTAATATTGCTTTTTTAGTCGATAATTCCAAGCTTCCGAGCTTTTCCACAGCCCAGTCCCTTTCAATAATCACTTTTCCTAGTTTCTTGGCCAGTTGATCACCTTCATTTTCTAATTCAAAAATCTTGTCTTTATATTCTTTGACTACACTACTTTTATCAAAGGACAGACTCATATTTTCTAAAAACTGTTTCTTCCAGTTCATTAGATTTTTGGGTAATATCTCATATTTACTAGCAATCTGATTTAAAGTTTCTCCTCCTTCTAGAAGTTCGAGAACCAATTTTTATTTAAATTCTGCACTATATCTTGTTCGTTTTTTTGCTCATTTTATCCACCTGTTATTTTTAGTATAAATTGTAACGTTTGGAATAATAAGCTTTCTATAATTGGTTTTAATTTAGGGGGCATTATAGTTATTATAATACCACTTTTGAACTGTATTTTCAGCTGGAATACAAAGTTGCAAAATTTCTTTAAATGTCTCTGGGTGAGAAATAAAGGGAGCATGGCCAGCACCTGGAATTTTATGTAGTGTGACATTTTTTTGCTCTGCCAATTGTTTTTGTCCCCGATAATGAACCAGTGTATCTCGTTCACCACAGATTAAATAAATAGGAATTGCTGTTATTTGACTCAGTTGTTTTCTCTTATCTTCTTTTAGCAACATTTTGAGTCCATATTGTAAAGATTCAGGATTAGCTTTACCGCGTTTTAATAAATGTGTATACAGATATTTTATGTCCTGGCGTGCTGTACTACTTCCCATGGCTTGAATAGCTAAAAAGCGTTTTAGAGTTGCCTGATGATCCTTAAGTAAACTTTGATAAAAATCTTCAAAAAATGATGCCGGTACAGCATAATTCCAATGGTTATCCTGTACAAATCGTGGTGTGGAGCTGACAAAAATTAATTGTGATATATTTACCTCTGCTATTGTAGCCAATTCTATAGCAACTAATCCACCCATTGACCAGGCAATTATAATGTTTTGTTTCTTTTCTAATAAGGGAATGAGGCTTTGTGCTAATGATTGTGAATTATAAATACCATTTAATTTTTTCAGTGGGTAGGATGTGCTTTTTCCATAACCTGGGAGATCAACAGATCGAATTAAATAATCAGGATAATAAGATTCTAAAGATTTGGCTATGTCTGTCCAGACACCACTATTCATTCCCCAGCCATGAATCAATAAAATTTGTTTATTAGAATCTATCTTTCCACATGCCTGTGTTGATAAGTAAGTATTTGCTATCACCTATCCTTCCATAGAGACTTTCTGTTATCCAGAGCTGATAATAATTTTACAATATCTTTTTCACTATGTTCAGCTGAAAATGTAATGCGTAATCGAGCGGTGTTTTTGGGTACTGTGGGAGGACGAATGGCAGTGACAAGAATACCTTTTTCCTCTAATGCATGACTGATTTTCAGAGCTGTTTCATTGCTCCCCACCATGATGGGTTGTATGGGGGTTGTTGAGTCCATTAGATTTAAGCCTAATTGTTCAGCACCAATACGAAACTGTACAATGTGCTGCTTTAATTTTTCTCGTCGCCAACTTTCTTCACGAGAAATTTTAATACTCATGATTAATGCATGGGCCAGAGCAGGGGGCATCGCAGTAGTATAAATATAGGGACGTGCCTTTTGAATTAGTGTTTCAATTAAGGCATCACTACCTGCAACAAAAGCACCGAATACACCCATTGCTTTACCTAAAGTGGCCATATAAACGGGCAGGTTTTTTTGATCTAATGCATATTCTTCAGCAACACCTGCACCATTTTTACCTAATACACCAAAGCCATGGGCATCATCGAGCATTAACCAGGCATTAGCTTGTTGGCATAGTGAAGCAAGTTGAGATACTTTGGCAATATCACCATCCATACTGAAAACTGCATCACTCATGACTAAATTTCTATTAGATGAAGTACTGTTTTTCTCAAGCAGTTTACTGAGACTTTCAAGATGATTATGCGGATAACGTTTGAGCTGACTAGCGGATAAGGAATTAGATAGAAGTGCGGCATCAATAAGTGAGGCGTGATTTAATTTATCCTGATAAATAATATCATCTTTGCTCATTAAAGCATTAGTAATACCAAGATTGGCCATATAACCTGTAGAAAAGAGTAGTGCCCGATCGCGTCCGGTATATTCAGCAAGTATTTCTTCCAGTTGATGATGTGCATAACTATGTCCACTGACTAGATGAGCTGCACCACTGCCGATACCATATTTATTGATGCCATGTTTGAGCTGTTTTGCAATAGCAGGATGGTGCGCCAGTCCTAGATAATCATTACTGCAAAAACTCAGCAAATCCTTATTGTTGTTTTTTATATAAATATTGCTATTGTTAGATGATGAGGGAGTATCAATTATTTTTCTACAACGATAGAGTGAATTTTGTTGCTGCTTAATTAGCTCTTGCTGTAGTATTTCATCCATACCTAAATTGATTGTGTCATCTTGGCTGATGCATCCTGATTAGATGCTACGACTTCAGCATGTTGGCCTTGACTAGATGGTTTTTTTTCAAGGTGTGTATTAATGCCCAATTTTTCAAATAGTTGCTGATCTCTACTTGTTTTAGCATTATCTGTAGTCAGTAAGCGCTCACCATAAAAAATAGAATTAGCGCCGGCAAAAAAGCACATCGCCTGCATTTCATCAGACATTTCTTCACGTCCTGCAGAAAGTCTCACTACAGATAAGGGCATCATAATTCTAGCCACTGCGACGCTACGAACAAACTCTAGAGGATCAATACTATCCTGACCAAATAAAGGCGTACCCTCAACCTGAACCAGCATATTAATCGGTACACTATCAGGGTGTTTTTCCATATTGGCTAATTGAATTAATAAGCTGCAGCGATCTTTACGCTCTTCACCCATGCCTAAAATAGCACCACTACAAACATTAATACCGGCATCCTGAACATTATTAAGGGTATCTATACGATCCTGAAAAGTTCGGGTTGAAACGACATTTCCATAAAATTCAGGTGAGGTATCTAGGTTATGATTATAATAATCCAGGCCTACTTCTTTTAATTGTTTGACCTGATCAGAGTCCAGCATACCAAGGGTGACACAGCTTTCCATCTCTAGTGATTTAACGGCCTTAATCATTTCTAATACTTTAGGAAAATCACGTTTATTAGGTCTTGACCAGGCAGCGCCCATGCAAAAACGATCAGCTCCCTCTGACTTGGCTTGTTTAGCAGCACTAATAACATCTTCTAAAGCTAACAGGCTTTCCGGCTCTAACTCTGTATTATGATGAGCACTTTGTGAACAATAGCCACAATCTTCTGAGCATTTACCAGTTTTAATGCTTAATAAGGTACTGATTTGAATGGCATTTGGATCAAAGTTTGTTCGGTGAATAGTATGTGATTGAAATAAAAGATCATTTAATGGTAGATCAAATAAGGAATGAACCTCTGCACTTTCCCAGTTATGTCTTAGTTCAGTTGTTTCTGCAGAGCTCATATTTTTATCCATTTTATTATTTATCAAGATTTGATTATATCATATACTATAAAGCCTGTTTAAGGACAAATTTTATTTTGGAGTTAGTGCGTGTTTAATTTATTAAATAAAATAATTCCCAGACACTGTCTTTTTTGTTTGCAGAAAATTTCAGATAATAAGGATATTTGTAAGGCATGTTTTGATGCTATTGCTGTTAACCAGAGTTGTTGTCAACGTTGTGCATCGCCCATAGAGCAGATAAATGTGCAGCATAACTTACTTTGTGGTCATTGTTTAAGTCATCAGCATGATTTTGATCAGGTGATTAGTCCCTTTTTGTATTCTAAAGAAATTCGTTATCTTATCACTAGCCTAAAATACCAGAAGAAAATTCATTTTGCTAAAGTTTTGGCAGAACTGTTTATCCAGCAAGTAAAAAATAATAACAGTTTTAAACTACCTCAGGTTATTATTCCTATGCCGATGCATGTAAAACGTTTACGAAACAGAGGGTTTAACCAGGCATTGGAATTGAGTCGTTATTTCTCATCCTATTTTGTCTTACCTCTGGATTATAAAAGTATCACACGTTCCCACTATACTGATTTGCAAGCGGGTTTAGTGGCATCAGAAAGACAAAAAAATGTAGCCAATGCTTTTAGTTTAAAAAATTCCATAAAATTTCAACATATTGCCATTATTGATGATGTGATGACTACAGGTAGCTCAGCTGACGAAGTGGCGAAGTTAATAAGAAATAAACAGAATAAAGACATAATAATTGATATATGGACAATAGCCAGAGCAGGCGTGAAGCACTAAGGCTTGAAACAACTAAACATATTTCGTCCATTTTCTTTAGAGTTGTAAAGTCCTAAGTCTGCTTTTTGTACAATTTCATCAGCACTGTCTTTTCCTTCAGAAGTGTAAATACCGATACTGATAGTGACGACATCAGCTACTTTAGAGTGTTCATGTTTGACTTGTAAAGCCTCAATATTTTCACGCATTTTTTCTGCTAACATTTGTGCTTGAATGGATGTGGTATCCTGCAAAATTACCACAAATTCCTCACCGCCATAACGAGCAACCAGATCTGTTACACGAGGAAAAGATTCGTCAATTTCTTTAGCGACTTTTTTAAGACATTCGTCACCTGCAACGTGACCATAATTATTATTATAAGGTTTAAAAAAATCAATATCAGATAATAGAACTGTTAATGGAAAACCACGTCTTTTTGTATATTCAATTTCAATTTTTAAACGTTCATCAAAGCATCCTCGATTGGCTATTTTCGTTAATGCATCAGTACCTGCTAAATATTTTAGTTGATCATTGGCTTCTAATAAGTTGTTGCCTGATTTTAGAAATTCTTGCCATTGCTTTGATCTGACCATGCAATTCAACATTATTGATTGGTTTGCGTAAATAAAAATCTGCACCACAATCCAGTGCTTTTTGAATATACTCATCTTCAAGATGAGCACTTAAAAATATAATGGGAATCCATTGTTCTGGCTGGAGAGTACGAATTTTTTTAGTGGCATCAAAACCGTCACACTTCGGCATTTCTGTATCCATTAAAATCAAGTCAATATTATTGCTTTTATAAAGTAAAGTGTACCTTTTTATAAAGACCAGGTTTAGTTAATTTCTTATTCTTTATTTTGCTTTTGTTTTTTTCTACTTTTCTTTTGATGTTAAAAAATATTGTTACTATTGTTTTTTACTAAAATATGTACGTGCTCATTTGCTGTGTACTGAGATCCTTGATCAGTATTCATAATTTGTGGCTTCGGGTACATTAATAAAGCATCTTTTAAAATAGCTGTTGTTAATGAAATATCCATTGTATTAGATAATTTCCATGATAGAACCTTTTTTGTATCCCAATTCATTATTGCAGCAAGATAAGAAAAACCGTGTTGTAG
>JAUJGA010000112.1:0-26260 GCA_042095675.1 Gammaproteobacteria bacterium | reverse complement strand
GTTTAAATAAATGGCTTCACCAGCATGGTTTTAGTTACAAGCAGCCTAAGGGAGTCCCTCATAAATTTGATACTCAAAAGCAAGCTAAATTTATTAAAGAGTATAATAATTTAAATTCGCAATTAACTGATGAAACGATATTGTTTATGGATGCTATGCACCCAACACAAGCAACAAAAGTGAGTTGTGGTTGGATAAGAAAAGAGCAGAATAAAGCCATTGAAACCACAGGTAGTCGTACACGTTTAAATATTATTGATGCAGTGGACTTGAACAATATAGCAGATGTCAAAGTAAAACACTATGACAAAGTAAACAGTGAAACTATTCAACAATTTTTAAGTGAGTTACGTCTGCATGATACTAGCGATAAACGAATTCATCTAATTTTAGATGATGCTGCGTATCATAGAGCAAATACAGTAAAAGATAAGGCAAAAGAACTCAATATTGAGCTACATTAGTTACCACCTTACAGTCCAAATTTAAATCCGATAGAGAGGCTTTGGAAAGTAATGAATGAACATGTGAGAAATAATAAATCTTTTTCTACAGCACAAGAATTTCGACAGACAATTGATAATTTTTTTGACAAAAAACTCCCTCAGATTGGTGATGGCTTAGGAAGTAGAATTAATGATAATTTTCAGGTACTAATTTCTGCATCTTGAAGTGTAATGGGTCTATATCAATAAATAACTGATATATTGCTTCTATGGAAGTACTTTTTTCTATGGCTTGTAGATTATCTTCCTGCCGAAAAAACTGTGCTAGTTTAGAGAGTATTTCTAGATGTTCCTGCGTTGAATCTTCAGGTACTAATAGTGCAAAGATAAACTTCACTTTTTTCCTGTCAACAGAGTCAAAGTCAACGCCATTTGTTAGCGTAATAAAAATTCCTATAGCTTCTTTGCAATTGGATAGACGACCATGGGGGAGGGCAACTCCATGTCCTATTCCTGTGCTACCAAGACGTTCGCGTTCCACAAGGGTTTCAAAAACGTTATTACTTGGATATTGCGGATAGCAATCATAAATTATATTGCTGATAGTTTCCAGAGCTTTCTTTTTACTATTGGCATTGATATTGATTCGAATCTGATCGATTTTGATAAGATTGATAATTTTCATAATGGTAGGTAATGATTTTTCTAGGATTATATTTACATAAATTAATTGAGCTCACTAAAGTGAGCTCAACAATACATCATTGTATTAGAATGGTTTTTATAAATCGTGAGATTTAAGACTTACTTCGCCACGATGATGATCAGTCATTTTTTCTTTGTGTTTCTTTACCTGGCGATCGAGTTTATCAATAAGACTGTCAATAGCTGCATACATATCTTCATCTACTGCATCAGCATATATTTTACTGCCCTTTATGATTAAAGTTGCTTCTGCCTTTTGACGTTGTTTTTCAACACTTAAAATAACATGTCCCTGGCTCACCAAGTCAAAATGGCGCTCAACACGTTCCATTTTTTGCTTAACATAATCGCGTAGTGAATCAGTAATATCGATATGATGTCCAGTTATATCCATTTGCATAAGATTAGCTCCTTTGTTATTAATGATGAATACTTTCTAGAGGTACTTGCAAAACTGCTCTTAACCTCCCCTTTCTTTAGAAGGGGAACTGAGGTGTCGGTTTTTATTTTCTAACTTATTGATAACATAAGAAATATTAAACCCCCTCAGTCCCCCTTTGAAAAAAGGGGAAGCTAAAGTTATAAGATTTGTTAGTTTTGCAAGTACCTCTCTATATAATAGTATACATCGTTTTTATACCTGTTTAGAATCATTAAATTAGATTCTGAACGTTCAGGTAATTTCTTTTCTTTCATTAGAGGGTGGGATTGACATTGATTCGCGATATTTTGCAACTGTTCGTCTTGCCACATTGTAATTCTGTTCTGCAAGCATTGTAGATAGTTTGTTATCACTCAATGGTTTGCGACTTTCTTCTTTTGCTATCATTTTTTTAATAATAGCACGAATTGCTGTTGCGGATGCTTCTCCACCACTTGCTGTTGTAACATGGCTGGAAAAGAAGTATTTTAGCTCGAAAATACCTCCGGGAGTATGCATGTATTTTTGTGTGGTAACTCTGGATATTGTTGATTCATGCATTTCTACCACTGCTGCAACATCGGCTAATACCAATGCACGCATATGTTCTTCACCATAATCAAAAAATTTTCTTTGAAAATCTAAAATACAGCGTGATACTTTTAATAAGGTGTCGTTTCTACTCTGTAAACTTTTGATAAACCAACGGGCTTCCTGTAGGTGTTCCTTGATGGAGTTCATATCAGTTGATCGTTTAGCACCTTTAATCAAGCTCAAATACTGCTCATTAACTTTAATATTAGGTGCCGTCTCCGGATTCAATTCACAGACCCACTCACCTTTAATTTTTTTAACATAGACATCTGGTGTAATATAGTGAGGCTTATCATCAGATATATGGCTTCCAGGCCTAGGACTCAAGCCTTTAATTAGGCCAATAACCTGAGCAAGATTATTTTCATTCATTTTCATACGACGTTTTAATGTAGCAAAGTCTCGACGGGCTAATAATTTTAAGTGTCTGGATACCAGAATTTTGGCTTCTGCTAACCAAAGTGTATCTTTATCAAGAGCACGTAATTGTAGAAGTAAATTTTCCTGTAAATCTCTGGCGGCCACCCCTGGTGGATCAAAATTTTGTATTTGATGTAAAACAGCTTCAATTTCATCCATATCAATTTCATCTTCCATGCTGAATGCTTCAGCTAATTCATCCAGGTTTTGAGTTAAGTAGCCAGATTCATCAATGGCATCAATAATGGCATCGGCAATATGTCTATCCTTGGGACTAAAAGGACTCATTGCCAGTTGCCAGCTTAGATGTTCCTGCAGACTATCTTCAGTTTTACCATTATTTTCAAATAAATCACTATTATCGCCATTCCAGGAACTTGATGAACTTTGACCCTGTGCACCAGGGCCTGCAGTATATGAACTTATCGTATCGTATTCATCTTCCCAGCTGGAATCAGTAGAAAGCTCTTCAGGAATATCATTTTGAGTGTTTTCAAAGTCAATCTGCTCTGCTTGTGTTTCAGTCGTTAAGTCATCGTTAGTTGAACTGGTGTTGTCGCTGGAGGGAGAGTCACTGAGCTCTTTGTCTTTATCAGAAGGTTCGTTTTCACTATTCTGCTCTTCATCAACTTCAAGCATTACATTACTGTCTAGAGCCTCTTGAATTTCCTGTTGTAAGTCAAGACTTGATAATTGCAATAGCTTTATTGCTTGCTGCAATTGGGGCGTCATTGTGAGCTGTTGCCCTAGACGTAATTGAAGAGATTGTTTCATAAGTTAATAGTATGACCTAAGCTAAGCGCATTTATTGTTTCTATATTATTATCAAACATAAAACCTTTCAACTGTCTTGATTGCAGATGAAGCATGTTTGCAAAGCGACAGCGGCAAAGTTTTATTTGCTGACAGCTCTTATAGTAGCTCAAAATTCGTGCCATTGCAGTTGATCAGGGTCAAAAAAAGTGTTTATTTTTTTACTAAATAATTATTGTGATAGTTATCATATGCTTGTAGATAGATTATATTTTAAAATTTTCACCTAAATAAACACTTTGGACGTGTTTGTTATCAAGTAATTCTTGTGGAGTGCCTTTGGCTATAAGCTTACCGTCATCCATAATATAAGCATGCTGGCAGACACTCAGAGTTTCCCTGACATTATGATCTGTAATGAAAATACCGATATTATTTTCACTAAGTTGTCTGATAATAGTTTGAATATCATGTACTGAAATAGGATCAACACCAGCAAAGGGTTCATCTAATAAAATAAAATCTGGCTCCATAGAGAGTGTGCGAGCTATTTCAACACGGCGCCGTTCACCACCTGAAAGACTCATTCCAATAGAGTGTCGAATGTGACTAATTCTCAACTCATTAAGTAACCTTTCCAGGTGATCATTAACATCAGTATCATTGAGTTCTTTGCGTGTTTGTAAAATGGCTTTAATATTATCTTCAACGGATAACTTTCTAAAAATAGAGGCTTCCTGTGGGAGATATCCAATGCCTTGTTTAGCACGTTTATGAATGGGCTGATGGGTTATATCCTGACCACGACAAGTTATTTTTCCACTATCGGCGTGAATCAGGCCAACCACCATATAAAAACTGGTGGTTTTTCCTGCACCATTAGGACCTAATAAGCCTACAACTTCTCCTTTTTTTACGCTAAAGGAAATATCTTTTACAACCTGGCGTGACTTAAAGCTTTTGTTTAATTTTTCAGCACGTAATTCTAGTTGGGAACCTGACATACTTATTGTGGTTTCTTTTTAGGTGGGATAGTAACTTCAACGCGACCAGAAGAGCTTATTGTTTTGCCTTGTTTATCTTTTTTACCGGAAGCGATAACTGTTTCTTTTTTTGTATCATAGATTATTTTATGGCCGCTAAATGAAATATCTTCATGTTCAACTCGGGCATTTTCTAATAAGTGAATTTCTTCTTTCTTAATATAATAAATAAGAGTTGTTGCCTTAGCCTTAAAGTCATGAGTTTTTCCATCTGGTCGCTGTTTGAATCTTGCTAACTTATTATGATCAACTGCAATGGCTTTTTCTAAATCTTTATTCTTGTCATTATATAAGGTCAGTTTCTCAGCTTTTATGACCATACTACCCTGGGTTAAAATAACATTACCTGTATAGATACTAATGCCTTTTAAATCATCAATATATGCTGTATCGGCTTCCAAATTTATGGGCTGGTCGCGATCAGTGGCTAATGCTAGTAGATTTACAGGTAAACTCAAAAGAATTGAAAAAGTAAATGTTGAGTTATAAAAAAAACTACGAAATGTCATTTATATGTTCCTATTTTAGCGTTTTATTGGCTTATGTGTGGCTTTGACACGGCTCAATAAGAGATAGTGTTCAACATACAGATAGGCTTTCATTCCAACTGAATTGATAGTGATATTTTCAGTAGTTATGAGAACGTCCTTATCGGTTTCAACAAATTCTTTATTTGGCCAAATAGTCAAGTTAGGAGATTTTAGCTGAAAAAACTGGTTATATTGTGAATTCTCACGAGTGATAATGACATGTCCAGTTAAAATAATACGTGTCCCTTGCTGATTTGTAAAGCCGTGATCAGCAGTTATTACTATGGGTGAGCCTTGGAGCCGGAATAAAGTTATATATGGCTTTATGAGTTCGGAATCAATATCTCCCGGATAATGAAGTAATTTTTCTGCAATAATGACATTTTTTTGTTTGCCGAGTTCATCATAATTGATAATATTGGCATGGTTAATAAAAGAATCTGAAATTTTATTTTTTTTGTTTTTTTGCGGAAAGTCTACCAGCAATTGTTCTTTATCTTTGCTATTAAATACGCTTAAACTTAGCAGTATAGATAGGCTAGGGAAGGCAATTAAAAAAATAATGAGTTTTTTGTCCATCATAAATTTTGTAGTGATTGGTTTCTTTATAAGAATAGAGAAAACTGCTTTTCAAAGGTTCCCTGGGCATTCATTAATAATTCGCAAGCATCCCTTACAGCTCATTGCCCGCCCTTATGTTGAATGACCCAGTCAGATTGTTTTTTTACTAATTCGTGAGCATCTGCTACTGCAATGGATAAGCCTACTTTTGACATGACGGGTAAGTCAACCAGATCATCACCCATATAAGCGGTTTCAGAAGCTTGCAGTTGCAATTGTTTGCAGAGTGTTTCATAGGCATAAGTCTTACTTTGCTGGCCTTGAAAAACGAGATCAATTTTAAGGTTTTCCATACGGTGTTTGACAACATAAGATGTTCTGGCAGTAATGACTGCTAGAGGAATACCTGAGTGTTGCAGCATTTTTATGCCCAGCCAGTCTCTGGAATGAAAAGCCATGTATTCTATGCCTCTATCATCAAAAAAGAGTCTGCCATCAGTCATAACACCATCAATATCACAGATTAATAATTTAATTCGTTTAGCTTTAGCTAAAATTTCCTGCATGAACTATAAGCCCTTTATAAGAGACTATCCTGATAGATAACAAACATATAGGATATATAACAGAGCAACAAAATACCACCTTCAAAGCGATTAATTTTTCCTTTTCCCTTAAAACCGTAGGCAAAAATAAATAATAATACTGAGAGTATGAGCATAACCGGATAGTCTCTATCCAATACGGATGGTTCAAGTATTGCTCCTGTCATGATTCCCGGAATGCCTAATACGCCAAGCAGATTAAACATATTTGAGCCGATGATATTACCAATAGCAATTTCATGTTCATTTTTCAGAGCGCTGGTAATAGAGGCTGCTAATTCAGGTAAGCTAGTACCAATGGCAATAATGGTTAAACCTATAACTAATTCACTGACCTGATATTCATGGGCAATATTAACTGCGCCCCAAACCAGTAGACGGGAACTGATTAATAGTACAATCAGACCGACAAAAAGCCATAAAAATGCCATAGAGTTTGATATGTATGAGGGGATTCCTTCAGCAAATTCTGTTTCCAGGGGATCATTTTCTGTCTCATTATTTAGCTTTGACTGACGGCTTTCACGTATGCCTAATAAAGTAATGAGCAGCATTAATGCAAACATACCAAAGATCAGGATATATCCATCGATATGACTGAGCTTTCCATCAGACAATAGCCACCAGGCCAGTAGCATGATGAAAAACATAATAGGATATTCTCGTTTGAGAATTTTAGAATCAACCATTAAAGGCATCACAAGAGCTGTGATGCCTAGAACCAGAGCAATATTCGTTATATTAGAACCAATGGCATTACCAACAGCCAGATTGGGTGTTCCTTCAAAAGCTGCAACCCCTGAAACAATCATTTCCGGAGCAGAAGTACCAAAGCCAACGATAGTCAGGCCAATAATTAAGGGAGATACTCCAAAATTTAAAGCAATACCGGATGCACCGATAACAAAGCGATCTGCACTCCAGATAAGTAATAAAAAACCGGCAAGGATTGTAAAAATATTTAACAGCATTGCCTAACTATTCTTCAAAGTCTTCTATTATTACTCTACGAGGAGCTACTTCACCGTTATAGATTCTATTCTGGCGCCACTGATAATAAGCTTCACGAGTAAAGCTATAAGGATCAATAGCCAGTTCATCACGTAAATCTGTTGTTTTTATTAATTCAGAACGGATATCAACGCCTCGAACCAATATCAGTGAAGTGCTTGCTGATGCAGGGGATACTAAACTGAGAGGGTGAGTAAAGAAATCAACAATTAAGGAGGGTGCATCACGTACACTACTAGGACCTAAAATATGTAGCACTATATAGGAACCTGAACCAACACCCCAGTAACCTAAGGTGTCAGCAAAACTCTTGTAGTGTTTGGGTAAGCCCATAGAAGTACCCATATCGATTAAGCCAAAAATACCAAATACGGTGTTGACTGAGAAACGTAGGGTGTCTGAAGTAAAACGTTCAACATCAAGTTGCAATATATCATTAATAATGACAACGACATCATCAAGATTGCTAAAGAAATTATGTGTACCTGTCTGTACCGGGCTGGGTAGTTTCTGATAAACCGTAGCCAAAGGCTTTAAAATATTTCTATCCCAGCTTTCGTTAAATTCATAAATACTTCTATTGGTGGATTCTATGGGATCACTGACATCACCATCAGGAGTTATTGATGTACAGCCAAAGCTTAGCAGAAGAGCACTTAAAAACATTAAGTAGGCAATGTGTTTTAAAAAATTAGTTGGTTTTAAGTCAGTCATAAATGTTCAGAGATTATTGTGGATTATTCAAGGTTGCTATGATAATAAAAATATGGAAATAAATATATAGTGATTAAGAAATAAACAGGTAATTATTATAGATTTATACCGTATTTGTAATCTAAATCTTACAAAATAATTCTCAGAATTTTTTGCGCTATGGTATTTACTGCAATTGATTAATTTAGGATGATGATAAAGTAAAGTGCCTATAGAGATAAGAATTCATATTTGCTATACTCTATCCCTTTAAATCTAACCTAACTAGTTTGTTTGTATTAATTTAATTAATACTCGGTAAGCCTAATTTATGCCAGAAGCTGATAATAATATTATTCGTATTAGAGATTTACACTTTTCGCGTGGACAAAGCAAAATCTTTGATGGGGTAAATATTGATATTCCACAAGGAAAAATCACGGCTATTATGGGTCCTAGTGGAACAGGAAAAACAACTTTATTAAAGTTAATTGGTGGTCAGCTTAAGCCCCAAAAAGGTACTATTGATTTTCATGGGGATAATATCCCGACTTTAAGCACCAGAAAACTTTATGAAGCGCGAAAAAAAATTGGTATGTTATTTCAGACGGGTGCTCTGCTAACGGATATGAGTGTGTTTGATAATATTGCATTTCCTTTGCGTGAACATACAAATTTGCCGGAAGTTATGATTCGTGATTTAGTGCTGATAAAACTGCATGCTGTAGGCTTGCGAGGTGCCCGAGATTTAATGCCTAGTCAATTATCAGGTGGTATGGCACGTCGCGTTGCATTAGCCAGAGCGATAGCTCTGGATCCTGAGATGATTCTTTATGATGAGCCTTTTACCGGGCAGGACCCTATTTCAATGGGCATATTAGTACAATTAATTCGCTCAATTAATAGTGCTCTGGATATTACCAGTATTGTTGTTTCTCATGATATTCAGGAAACCCTGGAAATAGCAGATATGATTTATATTATTTCTCAGGGCAAAGTCATTGGTCATGGCTCTCCAGATGAGATTAATCAATCTAAATCACCATGGGTTAGTCAATTTGTTCATGGTGAAGCTGATGGCCCCGTTCCTTTCCAATATCCGGCGTCATCCTACAAAGATGATATGCTGGCAGGATAAAGAGCATTCAGCCAATAAAAGCTTGTCGCTGTCACTTTGCAAACATGGTTAAATTGCAAATAAGATAGTGAAGAATTTTATATTAGAAGTGCCCACAGCTAAAAAAATTGGCACGAATTATTTTCAGTAATATAAAAAATGACTAAAAATCATTTTTGACAATTTTTTGTTACTTTAAGAGCCTTCAGCTAAACTTGAAATTTACCGACCATTGTTTTGGTAACATAAAATACAAAATAAGATGGTTGGAAAATTTTAAGTTACTTAGAAGAGAGTAAAAATGTTTAATTGGTTTGCACATATAGGGCATATAAGTCTGAGATTTTTCTCACATTTGGGTAGAGGTGTACTATTATTTTTTCAGACAATAGGATATTTTCATAAAGTTTTAGCTCGCCCCAGATTAATTATCCAACAGACATTTTCTGTCGGCGTACGTTCTATGTTAATCATTATTGTCTCAGGCTTTTTTGTCGGCATGGTACTAGGTTTGCAAGGTTATAATACTCTGGTTGATTTTGGAGCAGAAGAATCTTTAGGAATTGTGGTTGCCTTATCGCTGGTCAGAGAGTTGGGCCCGGTTGTGACGGCATTACTTTATGCAGGACGTGCAGGATCGGCATTAACAGCTGAAATTGGCTTAATGAAAGCAACTGAACAATTATCTGGTCTGGAAATGATGGCTGTCAATCCGGTGGAAAGAATTTTAGCACCAAGATTATTAGCAGGTATTATTAGTATGCCTCTTTTGGCCGCTATGTTCAGTGCTGTGGGTATTTTTGGTGGTTATCTTATTGGTGTGGAAATGCTGGGTGTTGATACAGGTGCTTATTGGTCGCAAATGCAGGCTAAAGTCGACTTTTATCAAGATATACTCAATGGTGTAATTAAAAGTGTTATCTTTGGTATCGTTACAACCTGGATTGCTGTTTATGAGGGTTATAATTGTATTCCGACATCTGAAGGTGTTAGTAGTGCCACCACCAGAACAGTCGTTAACTCCGCATTGACAGTGTTAGCACTGGACTTTTTATTAACCGCTATCATGCTGTAATTATAATTTATATTGGAACAATATTATGTCTTATTCAAGAACACTTGAAGTTTTAGTTGGAGTTTTTGTTACTGTAGGAATCGCTGCACTCTCAGTTCTGGCATTTAATGTCAGTAATATAAAGAATTTTGGTGCTGGGGATAATTATAAGGTGACTGCAAGCTTCACTAATGCCAGTGGCTTAAAAGAACGTTCAGCGGTGACCATTGCTGGAGTTCCTATTGGTAGAGTTAATAGTATTATGGTTGACCCAGAAAGTTTTGAAGCAGTGGTAACAATGACTATTGAAGAACGTTTTAATGAAATTCCACTAGATTCAGATGCCGGTATTTATACTTCAGGTTTACTGGGTGAAAAATATATAGGAATTAGTAATGGTGGAGCGCATGATTATCTTGAAGAAGGCAGTGAAATCAGATTGACACAGTCTTCCCTGGTGCTGGAAAAATTAATCAGTCAATTTCTATTTAGTCAGAAATCAGATGAGTAATTCAATCGCTATGAAAGCACAATTTGAAAAAATATCAACCGGACACTTTCGTATAAGAGGTCAGCTGAGTTTTAATTCAGTACACGATTTATGGCAGGATCATAAGCAAGAACTCTTTGAACAGCAAAGTGATACTTTGGATATTGATTTCTCACAACTCTCCAGATCGGATAGTTCAGGCCTGGCACTATTGCTTGAATGGTATCGTGAAGCCATACAAAAAGGCAAAAAAATTACATTTTCAAACCTACCGGAACAAATGTTTCATATGGTTGAAATTTGTTCTTTAGATGATTTTTTACCCCTAAAATAATAGAAAGTAAGAGTATTATGACAACAGATGAAATTAAAAATTTAATTGCTACAGGTATTGAATCATCTCAGGTGACAGTGAAAGGCGAAGTTGGAATGTTTGACACCATCGTTGTTGCAGAGCAATTTGAAGGATTAAATGCAGTAAAAAGACAACAAATGGTGTACGCTACGGTTAACTCACATATTACTAATGGTGATATTCATGCATTGAGCATTAAGGCATATACACCAGAGCAGTGGCAAACAGCTAGTAAATTGCAAATAGGCTAGGTTAGGCAAGTTCCTATGTAACAACAATACCCTTAAATTTATAATTATTGAATAAAGGGTAAAATGTGCTGTTTTATTGTTTTCTTCTAAGTAATGGTGGTCAAATTCAAGTTTGGCTGAAAACTTCTTAAGTCATATTAAAAAGGTTTAGAAATACTCAATGGATAAGTTATTCATTAAAGGTGGTCAGCGTCTTGATGGTGAGATACGTATTTCAGGGGCAAAAAATGCCGCTTTACCCATCATTATGGCTTGCTTATTAGCTGATGATGCAACGACAATTAGTAATGTGCCGCACCTACATGATATTACTACGACCCTGGAACTACTAGGACGTATGGGTGTATCTATTACTGTTGATGAAACACTTAACGTAGAAGTAGATACTCGAACAATTGAGCATTATGTTGCTCCCTATGATCTCGTCAAAACCATGAGAGCATCAATCCTGGTTTTAGGCCCCTTATTATCACACTATGGTGAAGCAGAAGTTTCTTTGCCGGGTGGTTGTGCCATTGGTTCCCGTCCAGTTGACCAGCATATTAAAGGTTTAAAAGCCATGGGTGCTGATATTAAAGTAGAAAATGGTTATATTCGTGCTACTGCAAAGCGTCTCAAAGGTGTCAAGATTGTTATGGATATGGTCACAGTGACGGGTACGGAAAACTTATTGATGGCCGCTACTCTTGCAGACGGAACGACTATTCTTGAAAATGCCGCCCATGAACCAGAAGTGGTTGACTTAGCAAACTTTTTAAATTCTATGGGTGCTAATATTACTGGTGCCGGCACTGATACGATTACTATTGAGGGAGTAGAAAAACTTACTGCCACGCAATATAACATTATGCCTGATAGAATTGAGACAGGTACCTATCTTGTGGCTGCTGCTGTAACAGGTGGAAAAATAACTTTAAAAGATACATGTCCTGAATATTTAGATGCTGTGTTAGACAAATTATCTGAAGCGGGTGCTAAAATAGAGACAGGTGAGGACTGGATAAGTTTAGATATGCAAGGGAAAATACCCTTGTCCATTGATATTCGTACTGCACCTTATCCAGCTTTCCCCACAGATATGCAGGCACAGTTTTGTGTCATGAATGCAATTGCGGACGGCACGGGTGCCGTTGTTGAAACAGTTTTTGAAAATCGTTTTATGCATATCCAAGAGTTGCAACGGATGGGTGCTGATATCAATCTTCAGGGAAATACAGCCATTATTAAGGGTGTAAAATCCTTAACAGCAGCACCGGTAATGGCAACGGATCTAAGGGCTTCAGCTAGTCTGGTTATTGCAGGTTTGATAGCCAATGGTGAGACTGAGGTTGAGCGTATTTATCATATTGATCGGGGCTATGAGTGTATTGAAGAGAAATTACTTCAATTAGGTGCTTCAATTCGTAGAGTTCCAGGCTAAAAAGAGAATAAAGTATGAATGATACACTGACTATTGCATTGTCTAAAGGGCGTATATTTAAAGAAACATTACCCCTGCTTGCACATGCAGATATCTACCCCATCGATGATCCGGATAAAAGTCGCAAACTGATTCTGGATACCAACCATGATAATATTAAATTAGTGATTATTCGTGCTACCGATGTGCCTACTTATGTTCAATACGGTGCAGCTGATGTGGGTGTTGCGGGTAAAGATGTATTAATGGAGCATGGCGGCGAAGGTCTTTATGAGCCATTGGATTTAAAGATAGCAAAATGTCGCTTAATGACGGCAGGTCCGGTAAATGATATACCGCTATCTTCCAGGTTACGTGTGGCAACTAAATTTGTTAATACTGCAAAGCGTTATTATGCTGAGCAAGGTATTCAAGTTGAAGTGATCAAGCTATATGGTTCAATGGAATTAGCACCCTTAGTGGGGCTGGCAGAGAGAATCGTAGATGTCGTTGATACCGGAAATACACTTAAGGCCAATGGTCTAATGCCAATGGAACATATTGCTGATATCAGCTCACGTTTAGTGGTAAATAAAGCCTCCATGAAAATGAAACACCAGCAAATCAAATCTCTTATTGATCGCTTTGCAGAAGCGGTTGAGGAGCAGTAAAAACAGTATTCAGAGTTCAGTGTTTAGAAAAATTCAAAAGCAGAGCCAAACAAAAAGAATATATAATTATTTTTTGGATATTTCTGAATTCTGAACTCTGCTCTTTCTTAATTTCTTTGGAGTTTGTCATGCTTGATATTAATCGTTTAAAAACCACTGATAATAATTTTTGGGCTTTATTAAAAGATTTACTTGCATGGGATAATGTTTCAGATGATTCTGTGCAATCAACGGTTAGAAAAATATTGACAGATGTGCGCAGAGAAGGTGATGAAGCCGTTGTAAAATATACCAATCAACTTGATCGCATGGATGTCAGTGATATCTCTGCTTTAACGATTCCCAAGGAAAGATTACAACAAGCGTTAGTTGGTTTATCTGATGAACAACGTCAGGCTTTGGAACTCTCAGCTGAGAGAGTTAAAAAGTATCATGAAAAACAAAAAATGGAGTCATGGTCTTATACAGAAGATGGCGGCACTCTATTAGGCCAACAAGTCACATCACTGGATAGAGTTGGACTCTATGTACCAGGTGGACAGGCAGCATATCCTTCTTCAGTATTGATGAATGCCATTCCTGCGAAAGTGGCTGGTGTTGAAGAACTCATCATGGTAGTACCAACGCCGGATGGTCAGATTAATGAGTTGGTTTTTGCAGCAGCGGCAATAACAGGAGTTGATAAAGTATTTTCTATAGGTGGTGCTCAGGCTGTAGCTGCTTTGGCTTATGGTACGGATGCAATTCCACAGGTAGATAAAATTGTTGGACCAGGTAATATTTATGTTGCCACGGCAAAGGGCATGGTTTTTGGTAGCGTCGGTATTGATATGATTGCCGGCCCTTCTGAAATTTTAGTCATTTGTGATGGTAAAACCGATCCGGACTGGATTGCTATGGATTTGTTCTCTCAAGCTGAACATGATGAAGATGCACAGGCAATTTTAATTTCTCCTGATGCTGAATTTCTGGACAAGGTAAATTCTTCTATTGAGCGATTATTGGGGGAAATGGAACGTGAAAAGATCATTCGCGTATCACTCAATGAACGTGCAGCATTAATTCATGTTAAAGATATGGATGAAGCAGTTGAAGTATGCAATTATATTGCCCCGGAACACCTGGAATTATCAGTGGATAATCCACAGGCAATGTTACCCAAAATCCGCCATGCCGGTGCTATCTTCATGGGACGTTATACCGCAGAAGCATTAGGTGATTATTGTGCTGGTCCGAATCATGTACTGCCCACATCAAGAACAGCACGCTTCAGCTCAGCTTTAGGGGTCTATGACTTCCAAAAACGTTCCAGCCTGATTATGTGTTCAGCAGACGGTGCTTCAGAATTAGGCAAAACAGCCTCAATCATTGCCCGTGGCGAAGGTCTGACAGCACATGCTCGTAGTGCAGAGTATAGGATCAAAAAGTAATTTAAAACTTAAAGAAAGATCAAGAGACAAAAGAAGGAGGTGGCGTTCGGATAAGTGCTTTGGACACGATTGCACAAAGAAGTGGTTGGCATCATTGGGGATGCTCAAGGCCATCCATGGCCTTGAGCGCGTCCCCTGAAACAGAACATCACTCCCCCAAAGCACGCATTGCAACACCATTCCCGAACGCCAACCCTTTTTTATGCTCTTGATCTTTGTCCGTTAATTGGTAAAGAATAAATTTAATAAGGTAGCATAAAACATGACAGTTCAAGCAACACAGTGGATAAAAGAAGATATTCAAAGTTTATCTGCCTATCATGTCCCTAATCCGGGAGAAATGATCAAGCTGGATGCTATGGAAAATCCTTATACATGGCCTGATGATATGAAGCAGCAATGGCTGGCATTGTTAGCGGATGCGCCTGTCAATCGTTATCCTGATCCTGGTGCAGAAGAATTGGTTCGAGAAATTGAAAAAGTGATGGCAGTTCCACAGGAAATGAGCAGTATCCTGGGGAATGGTTCGGATGAGTTGATTCAAATTATTTGTATGGCTCTAGCTAAAAAAGATAGCATTGTTATGGTGCCTGAGCCTACCTTTGTGATGTATCAAATGATCGCTCGCTTTACCAATATGAACTATCAGGGCATTCCTCTGGATGAGAATTTCCAACTGGATATGCCAGTGATGCTGCAGGCAATACAAAAACATCAGCCAGCAGTTATTTTTTTGGCTTATCCGAATAATCCTACAGGTAATTTATTTTCTCAAGCAGATGTACGTCAGATTATTGAATACACACCTGGTCTGGTGGTCGTAGATGAGGCCTACCACGCCTTTTCTGAGAGTAGTTTTATGCCAATGTTGCCCCAATATGATAACTTAGTGGTGATGAGAACGGTTTCTAAAATGGGGCTGGCAGGTTTGCGTCTGGGTTTGCTTAGTGGGCCAAGTGAATGGATTGGCGAATTTGATAAAGTTAGACTACCCTATAATATTAATGTGCTGACACAGCTAAGTGCTACTTTTGCCTTGCAACATCATGATGTATTAGACAAACAGACACAACAAATTTGTATTGATAGAGAAATTTTACAGAAACAACTATCTAAAATTCAAAATGTTATACAATATCCCAGTGCAGCCAATTTTATTTTATTTAAGATTGAAGGATATGATTCTATCAATATTTTTGAAGGCTTAAAAAATGCAGGAGTTTTGATTAAACGTTTTGCTGATACTTCGGGTCCACTGAAAAATTGTTTGCGAGTGACTATCGGTACAGCTGAAGAAAATCAAGCTTTTATTGAAGCTTTAAATAAAGTTTTATAATTGTTCTACAAAGAGTCCTAAGGATAATAAATGAACATTAAAGGAAATGTGATAAACATGAATGCAAATGATATAATAGCCAGCAATGATATTATGAAACAAATAAAAATAGCCTTTGCTATTGTCATGTCACTAATATTTGCAATGGCGATTTTTAGTGCAGCCTATACGATAGAAACTGGTACGGTAGGTATCTTATCTACTTTTGGAAAATATAAAGAAGAGCCAGTATTACCAGGCTTGCATATCAAAATACCCGTGGTGCAATCGATACATATTCTGGATATAAAGTTACAATCTGCTAATTATATCGGACGTCAGGATCTTCCTGATAAAAGAGGGGTGATTAATAAGCCTTATATCTCAGTATTGGATAATAAAAATTTACCTATTGGTATTGACTTAACAGTGATGTATACGCCGAATGCCAGTGAGGGAAGCACTATTTTGGGGAAATATGGGGTGAACTACTTTGATAAGGTGATCAATCCTAATATTCGAGATGTGGTACGTGATGTGATTGGTAAATATCCTGCTGAAAAAATAGCCTCTGATCGATCAGTGATCAGTGGGGAACTTAGGGCTCGTATTGATAAGAAATTTGAATATCTCCCCTTTGTTCTGAATGAAGTTTCATTACGTAATATTCAACTGCCTAAAATTGTTTTGAAAAAAGTAGAAGAAGTACAAATTGCAAAACAGGAAGAACAAAAACTAGCCATGGTTGAAAATCAGGCTAAGAAGCAGCAAAAAATTCAGACAATTCAGGCCAATACTCGTTTAATTGAGATTACTACAAAAGCTAAAGCTGAAGCTGAAAGGCAAAAAATTTCAGCAGATGCCAAGGCGTATCAGCTAAAAGTGGAAGCACAGGCAATTGCAGAAGCGAATAACCTCATTGCCAAATCCATTACTACAGAATTAATTCGTTATAAATCTATTGAAAAATGGACGGGAATGTATCCAAAATTACTCATGCAGGGTAATGATGCGAATACTATTTTACAATTACCAAAGCTTGATGATTAGTTGAATAATGTATAGGCGTAAAGAAATTGTAGATTATTGTGATGATTTTCTACAAGTTAAATTGTTTAAAGACTATTGTCCCAATGGTTTGCAGGTGGAAGGAAGTGATACTATTAAAAAAATAGTATCAGGAGTGACAGCTTGTCAGGCATTGATTGATCAGGCTGTGGAACTACAGGCTGATATGCTGTTAGTGCATCATGGGTTTTTCTGGCGAGGAGAAGACACAATTATCAGTGGTATGAAAAAACAGCGTATAAAATCTTTATTGACGAATGATATTAATTTGCTGGCATATCATCTTCCCCTGGATGCCCACAAAACACTGGGTAATAATATACTTCTGGCTGAAAAGCTGGGAATAACAGTTGAGCAATCTTTTGCAGATAATGATATTGCCATATTGGGTTCAGTTAAAACACAAAATGGCATAGAACTGGCGCAAACAATTAGTCATGCTTTATCTCGACAAGTACAGCATATAGCAGTAGAGCGGGATATTAAAAAAGTAGCACTGTGTACAGGTGCAGCACAAAGTTATATTGAACAGGCGATAGAATTAGAGGCAGATGCTTTTATCAGTGGTGAAATATCAGAAAATACCTGGCATATTGCCAAAGAAAATAATATCCACTATTTTGCCGCTGGTCATCATGCAACCGAGCGTTATGGTGTTCAAGCATTAGGGGAACATCTAGCAGGATATTTTAATATAGAACATCAATTTGTAGATATTAATAACCCTATTTAAGTTCAAGCTATTTAAGATTTAATTACTCTCAATTTTAGAGATTTTAGCAACAATTTTATGATAATTTTCACCTTTATTAGTAAATAATTAAATAGTACTTGATATTATGGGCATATTTTAACAAAATATGTCAAATTTTTTTTGTATCGAGTTAAGAAATCCTGCTCTAAATTTGAAAATGAATTATCATTTTTTATTATTTGAATGTAGGTATCATCTTAAGTTTGGGAGAATAAGTAAATGAGTGCAGATGCTGTAGATAATAGCAAACGTCGCTTTTTAGTATCAGCCACTACTGTGGTCGGTGCTGTTGGTGCCGGTTTTGTCGCTGTACCCTTCGTTAAATCCTGGAATCCCAGCGCTAGAGCATTAGCGGCAGGGGCACCAGTTCTGGCTGACATTAGTAAGCTTGAAGAAGGGCAAATGATTACAGTAGAGTGGCGTGGTAAGCCAGTTTACGTATTGAAAAGAACAGATGATAATATGCAGGATCTTGCATCAGATGTTGATATGCTTGCAGATATCAATTCTGATATGTCAAAGCAGCCTGAATATTGTAAGAATGTAGGACGTTCATACGATAAATACACTAAAATCTCGGTGATGGAAGGCGTTTGTACTCACCTGGGGTGTGCTCCTAAGTATGTACCGGATTTAAATAATCCTTTTGCAGGTTCTTTGGGTAGTGACTGGAAAGGTGGTTTCTTCTGTCCTTGTCATGGTTCAATCTATGACTTATCAGGCCGTGTTTATAAGTCAATGCCAGCACCGACAAACTTACCTGTACCACACCATGTTTTCAAAAGTGATACAGTAATCTTGATTGGTCAAGATGGGAGTAATGCATAATGGAACAGAAATCTAATGATTTAATGTGCTGGATTGATGCTCGTTACCCCGTCACAAAAACGTGGGAAAAACATCTTGCAAAATACTATACACCTAAGAATTTTAACTTCTGGTATTTCTTTGGTTCTTTAGGCTTTCTGGTTCTGGTTATTCAGATACTTTCAGGTGTCTTTTTGACTATGTTCTATAAGCCAGATACTGCTTTGGCTTTTCAATCCGTTGAAATGGGTATTATGCGTGATGTGGAATGGGGTTGGCTGATTCGCTATTTCCACTCTACTGGTGCATCTGCTTTTTTTATTGTGGTTTATCTGCATATGTTCCGTGCCTTACTTTATGGTTCATATAAGAAGCCACGTGAATTGATATGGATCTTTGGTATGTTAATCTTCCTGGCATTGATGGCAGAGGGTTTTATGGGCTACTTATTGCCTTGGGGACAAATGTCGTTCTGGGGGGCTCAGGTTATTATTAATCTGGTTAGCGCCATTCCATTTATTGGTGAAGGCTTGGGTATCTGGGTGCGTGGTGACTTTGTTATTGGTGATGCTACACTGAACCGTTTCTTTTCCTTACATGTTGCGGCTATTCCTTTGACTCTGGTTGGTTTGATTTTTGCTCATATTGTTGCATTGCATGAAGTGGGTTCTAACAATCCTGATGGTGTTGAAATCAAGAAAAATAAAGATGAAAATGGTATTCCTCTAGATGGTATACCATTCCACCCATATTATTCTGTAAAAGATATTGTTGGGGTGATTGTTTTCTTAATGTTTTTCTCAATTGTTGTATTCTTTATGCCGGAAATGTTTGGTTATTTTATTGAGCATGCTAACTTTGAACCTGCCAATCCATTAAAAACACCTGAGCATATTGCTCCAGTGTGGTACTTTACACCCTATTATTCGGTGTTACGTGCAGTACCCAGTATTGCCGGCTCGGCTTTCCCTGGTGTGATTGCAATGGGTGCTTCGATTGTGGTGTTATTCTTCCTGCCATGGTTGGATCGTAATCCGGTTAAATCAATACGCTATCGTGCTAACTGGTATAAGGCTTTATTAGCAATCTTTGTTGTTGCTTTTATTGTTCTGGGTATTTTAGGTACTTTATCACCAACAGATGGTCGTACTTTGTTAGCTCAAATTTGTACCGTTTACTATTTTGCTTTCTTCCTGTTGATGCCTATCTACACGAAGTTTGAAAAGAATAAGCCAGTTCCAGAAAGGGTGACAATGAAATGAAAAAAACAATAACTGCTTTGCTATTGGCGACAATAGCATTAACAAGTACATGTTTAGTTCTAGCCAGTGGCGGAGTTCACCTGGAATCTGCTAATGTTGATGTGGATGATAAAGCTTCATTACAACGTGGTTCAAAAGTCTTTACCGACTATTGCCTAAGTTGTCATTCTGCTAAATTTGTCCGTTTTAATCGTGTTGCGACTGACTTAGATATGACTGAAACACAGGTGATGGAAAATCTAAATCATCTGGGTGTTCAATTTGGTTCTACTATGACAGCAGTCATGACTGATGATTATGCTAAAGAAGCTTTTGGTGCAGTGCCACCGGATCTTTCATTAGTGGCTCGTTCCAGAGGTGTTGACTGGTTATATACTTATCTGATTAGTTTTTATACAGATACATCTAAAACAACAGGGCACAATAATGTTGTTTTCAAAGATGTGGGTATGCCTAATATTTTCTGGAAAGAGGAAGGGGTTAAAGAAGCTATTTACGAAGAACATGATGGAGTGAAAACTCTGACTGGCATGAAGGTGATTGAGAAAGGCACCATGTCAGAAGAAAAGTTCAATACAATGATTCGTGACCTTGTTGCTTTCCTTTCATATGTAGGTGAGCCCAACCAGTCCTATCGTAAAAGTCTGGGCGTTTATGTATTAGTCTTCTTCTTCTTCTTCTTCGGTGTTGCTTATGCAATGAAGAAAGATTACTGGAAAGATGTACATTAAGTAAAAAATATTAATCCATGTATTAATATTTAATATATGGATGTATTTATTTGAAGGGGGCTTTTATGCCCCCTGTTTGTGTTTTATAAAACCTTGAGAAAAGGTTAAAGGGAGAAGCTATGACTCAACTTACCAATAGAAGATCTATTATGACCATGTTTTCAGATGGGAATGATCTTTTGAGTCACCGAGTCAGAGTGGTTCTGGCTGAAAAAAATATTAATCATGAAATTGTTGATGTTGATCCAGAAAATATACCTGCTGATCTTATTGAGATAAATCATTATAAGACGACTCCAACACTAGTTGATCGAGATCTGGTTTTGTTTGATGCACAGTTAATTGTGGAATATTTGGATGAACGTTTTCCTCATCCACCATTATTACCTGTTGATCCCGTCAATAGAGCACGTCTGAAAATGCTATTGATTAGAGTTAAAAATGAATGGGATCCCCTAATTGAAAAGCTTATTGGCAAGACAGAAAAACAAAGTGTTAAACAGCGTAAGGAATTACGTGAAAAATTAACAGAGCTAGCGCCTGTGTTTGAGCGAAAGCCCTTTTTTATGTCTGATGATTATACCCTGGTTGATTGTGCTATTGCACCGGTTTTATGGAGGCTTAATGAAATGTGTATAGAGTTACCGGAATCAGCGATTGCTGTCACAGAATATGCACAACGTCTATTTGACAGAGAACCTTTTAGAGAAAGCCTTTCAGAAATGGAAGAAGATATGGAAATAATCTCATAATGACTCCTAGCCGTCCTTATTTATTACGTGCAATATTTGATTGGCTTATTGAGAATGATCAAACACCCTACTTGTTAGTAGATGCAGAAGCTACTGATGTTATGGTTCCTTTGGAGCACGTACAGGACGGAAAAATTATTTTGAATATCAGTCTGACTGCTACACGAGGCTTAGAGTTGTCAAATGAAGCAGTAAGCTTTAATGCACGCTTTAGTGGTGTATCCATGGATGTTTATGTTCCAACTTCTGCGGCATTGGCATTATATTCCAAGGAAAATGGGCGTGGTATGATGTTTCCGGAAGAAGGAGATGAAGATTCACAAGTACCACACTCTAATGCTGGTGAGAAAACAAATGAAAAAGAAAAACCTAAAAAGCCGCATTTGAGTATTGTTAAATAAATCACAATTAAGCAGCAATCAAAAAATGTCAAATTCAAATCCACCAGATATCTTAATTAAAATTCTTAAGCGTAAGCGTGAAGAAGTTGATGCATTATGTGAAAAGAAATACTTATCAAACCTCATAAACGATGTAAAAAATATCACTGCTGAGGCAGAGTATAAAACACGTGGTTTTGTAAAATCCATTGAAAATAAAATCTCGGCTGGCCAGTCTGCTGTGATTGCAGAGATAAAAAAAGCCTCTCCTAGTAAAGGTCTTATTCGTGAAAACTTTATCCCATCAGAAATAGCTCAATCTTATGAGCGAAGTGGTGCAGCCTGCCTATCAGTGCTCACCGATATAGATTTCTTTCAGGGTAGTGATCGCTATTTGCAGGAAGCAAGAAATGCTTGTCAATTGCCTGTTCTAAGAAAAGATTTTGTTATCGATCCTTATCAGATTTATGAAGCACGATTAATCGGGGCAGATGCCATTTTATTAATTGTTGCCTGTTTGAGTGATACTCAACTGAGTGAATTCACTACTTTGGCCAGTGAATTAAATATGGATGTACTGGTTGAAGTGCATGATGAAGAAGAATTACAACGTGCTTTAAAACTCCCTACTCGTTTAATAGGTATCAATAACCGCAATTTAAGAACCTTTGAAACGACATTAAATACTACTATCAGTTTATTATATCAAATTCCTGACGATCGGATTGTCGTTACTGAAAGTGCTATACATCTTCCTCAAGATGTATCATTAATGCGTCAACATCAGGTCAATGCATTTCTTGTTGGAGAGTCTTTTATGCGAGCAGATCAGCCCGGAGAAAAACTGGCTGAAATGTTTAGTCATAGTTAATTCTAAGCAATGTCCCTACAGAGTATTGATGAATACTTAAGTTATGATCGTGAGCATATCTGGCATCCCTATACCAGTATGAGTGAGCCCCTGACAAGCTACCTGGTTGAGTCTGCACATGGTGTCAAAATTAAATTAGCAGATGGCCGTGAATTGATTGATGGCATGTCTTCATGGTGGGCTGCTATACATGGCTATAATCATCCTATCCTTAATACTGCTATTGAACAACAACTTAAAAATATGTCTCATGTCATGTTTGGCGGCTTGAGTCATCAGCCGGCAATCTCATTGGCTGAAAAACTTATTGATATTACTTCAGAGTCATTACAGCATGTTTTTTTCTCAGATTCCGGCTCAGTTGCTGTTGAAGTTGCGATTAAAATGGCTATTCAATACTGGTATGCACAAGGTAAACAGGAAAAGTACCAATTATTAACTGTGCGTAATGGTTATCATGGAGATACCTTTGCTGCCATGTCTGTCTGTGATCCGGTTAACGGCATGCATTCCATGTTTAAATCGACACTGATAGAACATATCTTTGCCCCGGCACCTGAGTGTTATGCTGATGGTAGTAATAATATTGGGGCGCTTGAACAACTCCTGGAAAAATATCAGTCAACGACTGCTGCTATTATTATCGAACCCATAGTACAGGGTGCAGGAGGCATGCGCTTTTATTGTCCTGAATATTTACAACAATTAAGATTGCTATGTGATAAATATGATGTGTTATTAATCCTTGATGAGATTGCCACAGGATTTGCCAGAACAGGCACTCTATTTGCCTATGAACAGGCGAATATAGAAGCAGACATACTTTGTATTGGTAAGGCATTAAACGGTGGTTATATGAGTCTGGCTGCAACGCTGACAACACAAAAAGTTGTACAGGGCATTGCTGCGGATGGTTCAGGTATCTTAATGCATGGACCCACTTTTATGGCCAACCCACTAGCATGCCAGGTAGCCAATGCCAGTATTGATTTATTGCTGGATTCGCCTTGGAAAAAAAATATTGCACAGATTGAAAAGCAATTACAAAAAGAATTAATGCCTTGTAAAGATCTGGCTAGTGTCAATGATGTGCGGGTAAAAGGTGCTATTGGTGTTGTTGAATTAAAAACCCCAGTTGATTTGAAAGCTATCCAGGCACAATTTGTACAACAGAGTGTTTGGATAAGACCATTTAAACGACTGGTTTATATTATGCCGCCTTATATCATAAAGCAACATGAATTGACTCAGCTTACCTCAGCAATATTGATGATTCTAAGTAGACAATATTAATAAAAAACTTCAATTTTCTTAATATCACGCTTAGTCACATGATAACCAATGTTTCCAGAGCGCATATGAGTGAGAACTTCATAATACTTAGGGTTGTTTGTCTTAAGCGTCCCTCTATAATATCGACCACCATTGGTTTCAACTCTAACGCGATAACCATTGTAGTTATTTAAATTACTTAGTGAAATTTGATGATATTTTTTGTAAACAAGCACCTGTTTTTTCATCATACTATTGTGCTTAACAAGCTCAGAGGTATTATTACTGGTAGCATCAAGTAGCTTATCCATATCAACCTTAATTGATACCTGATTGATGCGCTTATCATTGACATATAGTTTTAAGCGAATGAATTGAATAATATCATTAGGTGCAAATGTTTTAAGCTCTTCAGCATAGCTTATCGTTTCACTTAATGGCTTGAGGTCAGCATCAAAGCGAACAGTTCCCATGGTTTTGAGTAACTTCTTATAAGCGTCTAATATATCAACTTCAACTTCAATACCATATACTCCTAGGTATTCTCCCACCTGACGAACATGTTCAGTAATATATTCATTAACTGAATATTTTTCCTGTAAAGCACAAAAATCATTTTTTCTTTTTATATAAGAATCATCTTGAATTTCCAAGCTGATTTTGCCTGGTTTTAAAGTTTTTCCAGAAAAAGATTTGATGTCCGACACATCGGATAACTCACCTCTTATAGTGATAATACTCATATCTTCAACATGATTTGATGCTGTGTAATTTATGCGCTTTTTTTCTGGATAAAATTGATATTCAAGGGTGATATTATTATTAATCATTTCATAGCCCATTTTGGAAAGAGGACGGCTTCCCATACGATTAATATCACCACAGGCTAGGGTTGAAAATGCTTCTATGGCTGAGGGTTCGATATCAGGATTATCAATCATATTCATTACAGGACCATTGAGATTGATAGCTGCATTTGAAATAATAAGTTTTAAAGATTCAGGAATTTGTTGTTGCTCAATTTTTCTATTGAGCAACAGGAAAGTGAATACATCAGGAGCTTTAAATTCAACTGACTTAATAAAAATGGTTTCATTAATTGCAGGAATAAAAAAACGGACTCCCTTAACAATTGCACTTCCCTGCATTGATGTTTCAATTTCTTTATAGGAAATTTGTGCAAAAGGCTTGGCTTTATAAACTTGTTGATCAACGAATTGTTGAGTGAAGTACCATAAACTTCCCTGCAATAGGGCAAAGCCTGATATACCAATAATTAATAAAGCGATAATTGTTTTTTTCATTATAATCTCATTCCCCGAATTGAGAATATTGATACTATTTTGCTGTAATACTAATTAGCTGTAAATGATATTATACCCTAGATTTTCATAAAGTTATGCCTGCTATCAATAACTTTTATTTGTTAACAGCTTCTAATCAAACATAAAACTTTACCCCAGTCTTATTTGCAATGTATTCTGTTGTAACAGAAATATTTGCAAAGCGACAGCGGCAAAGTTTTATTTGCTGAGGGCTCTAATCTATTTTAACGTGTTCCAAATACAACAATCGTTTTTCCCATGACATGAATTGAATGTTGTTCGGCAATATTTTTTAATACCCTACCTGCCATTTCACGAGAACAACCAACGATTTTACAAATGTCCTGACGTGTAATTTTTATCTGCATACCATCGGGATGAGTAATAGCATCCGGTTGCTTGGCAAGATTAAGTAAGGTATGAGCGATACGACCATTGACATCAAGAAAAAGCATTGTCCAATGTGAAATGAGTTTGAAGTAGCATAATTTATTTCAAAATCGTTCATGATCAACCAATGAAAACGATCATGAAATTAGAAGAATATAATGACCCCTAAATTAAAACCAATTATAGAAAGTTTCTTATTCCAAATGTTACAATTTATACTAAAAATAACAGGTGGATAAAATGAGCATAAAACGAACAAGATATAGTGCGGAATTTAAATCAAAATTGGTTCTCGAACTTCTTGAAGGAGGAGAAACTTTAAATCAAATTGCTAGTAAATATGAGATATTACCCAAAAATCTAATGAACTGGAAGAAACAGTTTTTAGAAAATATGAGTCTGGCCTTTGATAAAAGTAGTGTAGTCAAAGAATATAAGGACAAGATTTTTGAATTAGAAAATGAAGGTGAACAACTGGCCAAGAAACTAGGAAAAGTGATTATTGAAAGGGACTGGGCTGTGGAAAAGCTCGGAAGCTTGGACTTATCGACTAAAAAAGCAATATTAGATCGAAAAGAAGGTAACCAAGCTATTGAAATAAAAAATACTCCTTCATTTAACAAGCAGTTAAATATGCTAAACATAAGTAAAACAGCCGTTTATTATCAGGCTAAAGCAAAATTTAGTACAAATTCTGACTTTAAATTATTACATGCAATTGACGTAATTTATACAGAGTTTCCTTATTACGGCCATAGGCGGATATGGAAGCAATTATTGAGAG
>JAUJGA010000111.1:0-2674 GCA_042095675.1 Gammaproteobacteria bacterium | reverse complement strand
TATTCAACAATTTTTAAGTGAGTTACGTCTGCATGATACTAGCGATAAACGAATTCATCTAATTTTAGATGGTGCTGCGTACCATAGAGCAAATGCAGTAAAAGATAAGGCAAAAGAACTCAATATTGAGCTACATTACTTACCACCTTACAGTCTAAATCTAAATCCGATAGAGCGGCTTTGGAAAGTAATGAATGAATATGTGAGAAATAATAAATATTTTTCTACAGCACAAGAATTTCGACAGATAATTGATGATTTTTTTGACAAAAAACTCCCTCAGATTGGTGATAGTTTAGGAAGTCGAATTAATGATAATTTTCAGGTGCTAATTTCTGCATCTTGAAGTGTAATGGGTATAGTTTACTTTAATTCACATTAATTTAACTATAATTGAGTCTTAAATCACTGAAAAACTATAATTTTTATTAATTTCCGTTTAAAATAGGGGGATTAACAGAAAAATAATTATAATAATATTGCCATAATCTTTATTTTTTGGTATAAAGTCACTTTTTTTAAAAACCGGCTGGAGTCATAATCAATGCCTACAACAACAAACAGCGATACAAGTAATGCTGTAGAAGCCTTTACTCATTATCAGGAGCAGGAAGGCGAAAAGTTCATGAATGAAAACCAGCAAGCACACTTTAGAGGTTTATTGCTTGCGTGGAAAAAAGAATTAATGGAAGAAGTTGATAAAACTGTATCTCATATGAAAAATGATGCAACTAACTTTCCTGATCCCAATGATCGTGCTTCACAGGAAGAAGAATTTGCTCTGGAACTCAGAACCCGTGATCGTGAACGTAAACTGATTAAAAAAATTGATGAATCACTAGAGACTATTGATACAGGTGATTATGGTTTTTGTGAAACCTGTGGTGTAGAAATCCGTATCAGACGTTTAGAAGCTCGTCCTACTGCAACACAATGTATTGATTGTAAAGAACTCGATGAGAGAAAAGAAAAGATTAGTTAAATCATTTTTTACCGTATTTTAGGAGCAGAGATGCTATCTCTGCTTGCTTTCGTTTTAAACTAAAACTCTTCTTTTATTTAATCACTTCCTGTTTTCTATTACGCCTGTCCTTCTTTATTTGTAATTTATTCTCTAATAACTGATCGACTACCATTTTGAAAAAAGACAATTTAAAACTTAAACACTATCGTGGACGCTTTGCTCCCTCTCCTTCTGGTGAACTTCACTTTGGTTCTTTATTAGCAGCCATGGCCAGCTATGCTGATGCCCGTAGTCAGGATGGACAATGGCTATTACGTATCGATGATATTGATCAGGCACGGGTAATCAAAGGCTCAGACATGCATATTATAAAGTCACTTGAACAATGCGGATTCCAATGGGATGAAAAAATTAGCTATCAAAGTGATTCCATAGAAAATTACAATGAAGCACTTGAACAATTAATAAAAATTGATTTAAGCTATCCCTGCTCTTGCTCACGAGCACAAATTAAAATACTTTCAGAGAACGGAGTTTATCCAGGTACTTGTAGAGATAGAGGCATTGAACACACAATAGATGATTCTGCTGAAAATTCTGCTATACGTATAAAAGTCCCCTTAGAAACAATTTTATTTACAGACAAAATTCAGCACCTATGCCGACAGAACCTTGCTCATGAAGTAGGAGACTTTATTATTTTTCGCCGTGATAAAGTATTCAGTTATCAGCTCAGTGTAGTAGTAGATGACTATTTAAGTCAGATAACACATATTGTTCGTGGCTTTGATTTAATAGATTCCACAGCAAGGCAAATTTATATACAACAACAACTTGGCTATCCCTTACCTCTATATGCTCATATTCCACTGGCAGTGACCGATAAACAAATTAAATTAAGCAAGCTGAGTCAAGCCAAAAAGATTAATAGTGAAATTCCCACATTGGTATTAGCTGCACAATTTTTAGGACAGGAGGTTGGCATGGATAAAGAATATGACAATATAGCAGATTTCTGGCAGCATCTTTGTCAAATTTGGGACATAAACAATATACCAAAGAAAAAAAATATTGAAGTTTTATATTAGGTCTTATCAAACCACTTATTGTTGTAAATTATAATGATTAGTCTGTCTGTCAACATTTAAAATTTTGCCTCTTCAAAAAAATGAGTGGGCTCTTTCTGATTCTGGGAGCTTCCCCATCGTATGAAACAAGGCGATTTTCAGTATATCGTAGTTCCTAAAACCGTAAGATCTTCTGGTGACCAGATTTACTTTACGATTTAATCCTTCTACAGCACCTTAAGAATAGGCTTTTTTTGCCTTAAACCAATTGTAACTATTCAGGATAATTTTTTATTCATATAAAACTAACTGATAAAATCAGGCAGTTTTCCCTTAAAGAGTAAATTCATAGCATAGCCAGATGTGACTCCCTGTTTTTTACAAGTCGATAAATAACCTCGAATACGACAAAACATTTTAGCACCATCCAGACTACGGGAAGCACCTGATATTTTTTGTTGTACCTTGGTTATTCTAATATCCCGTTCACCTTGATTATTAGTAAATTGCACTTCTGAATTTTCCATAAAACGCAGTGTATCCTCATCATACTTAATCAATCGCTCTAATAAATTACGAGATTTACTTCGTTTCAATCGACCTCGTTTTCCGTTTCTCTCTTTTTCATCAGGGGGTGGACATT